>JAVBOQ010000182.1:0-13020 GCA_031550455.1 Eubacteriales bacterium | reverse complement strand
AAGGCGCTGTCGTTTCTGCTTGTACTTGGTTTTGTGATTCTGGTGATTCCCGCTTCTTTTGTTCTTGCCCAACCGACTGAGGAAGGAAATTTACCGCCATCGGATCCGGCGGAGAGCACAGTGCTGCGTCTACCGACGTGCGACAAATGTGAGGACGGACTAATCTTTACAACGTATATCATCGATGACCCATGGGAAAATACGCATGAATCAAGGCCATGCGCAGCATATCCGCCGTTGCATGACTACTTGCAGAAAAGAGTCGTGGTTATCAAAAGGCAATGTAATTCCTGTGACGCAACCATTTTCATCGCGGATCCTCAAGAGCGATGGCATTGTACACATGTCTAGCCTTCGCTAATCCCAATCAGCTGAGCTGACATACGCAACGCGACCGAATCACCTCCCTTGCGTGCTGACGGCAGCACGCAGACAGCTAAAGTAAGTGCAACGGGACGGCGCGTCTTCGCCAAAACAGCGCTCCGTCCCGGATAGTGTCCGCCAGACGTACGCGAACCCGGCAGACGTCGGCCTCCGCCGCCATATTCTAGACTCCCGATGCCGTATTGACGATACCCGTTTCCTTCTTTCGCGACCAGAGAGGTAAGATCTATGAAAAGAATCCGCCGCGAGCGCGTTGCGCTCCTGTTGTTGACCATTCTGCTGTGCGTGCCCCAGTTTGCGGTCTGCGAATCCGCCGACGAGGAGGCGCTGCTGCTCGAAACGCTTTGCGGCCCCCTCTACGCGGGGCGAGGCGTCGGTACGGAGGGCAACCGTCTGGCGGCGAGGCTACTCGCGGACAGGCTCGAAGCCCATGGGTACGCGCCGCTGAAGGGGCGCTCGGTTTTTCTGCTCCCCTTTGATCAGGGCATCTTAACCGTCGGGGAAACCGTGCTGACCGCCACGATGAAGGACGGAACAAAGGAAGCGCTGGTCTACGGCAAAGACTACCTGTTCAGCGGCGCGGACCTTCAGATCGACGGAACTTTCCCCTTAACCATGGACGTCGGGAAGCCGGACATATCGGCCGTTTTGATGGCGGATCCGGCGCAGGGCGGGCGGACACAGCAGGGCGAAGGGTTTGCCGCCGTGATCTTTCCCACGGACACGCTTCCGTTCAAGAGCCTGAGCACCGACGAAGCGAACCCCGCCGCCTATTCCCGTTCAACGGTTTTCCGCATTAACATGCTTCGCCCCGCCTTTGAGCGCGTCCGCGACGCCTCGGCGCTCGAGATCCGTTATAATTATACAAGGAGCGTTACGACCGTCCACAATGTGGTGGGCGTCCTGCCCGGAAAGGACAGAACCAAGGCGGTCGTCGTCAGCACACATTTTGACGGTCTGGGCGATCAGGCGGGCAACCGGCTGCCTGGCGCGCTGGACAACGCCAGCGGCGTGACCGCCGTGGACGCGGCGATGCGCGCGCTTGCCGGAACGGAACCGCCGTACGATGTGATCATCGCGTTCACCAACGCGGAAGAAGCGCGGTTGGCCGGCGCGCGCGACCTGGCCGGCAAACTGACCGCGCAGTACGACGCGCTGTACAACATCAATGTGGACTGCGTAGGGGTCGCCGCGGCGCCTTTTTCGATGCAGAAGCCCGGCGATACATACGAGGCGCTTACCGAAAAGATGAACGCGTATTACGCGCGGTACGGCTTCACCAGCACCGCCGAGGGATACGTATCCGCGGACCATATCGCCTTTGATGAGGCCGGCATCCTCCCGATCCTGCTCGTCGCGGCGGAAGCCGACAACCTGCACACCGTCCTCGACACCCCGGATCGCGTTGACCCGGCCGTGCTGCGCAAGGTTGCCGACATGATCGTCGATATCATCACCGAGAACCCGGATATGCACGCCTTGCAGGCGGAAACACGCGCCGACGCGCCGCCGACGGGTGACGGCACCATCACACCGGACGAGATGCGCGTCTATGATTCGCATCGATGGCGGACCTACGAGGAGGTTTTGCGCAACTACCCTGCTTTGCCTCTCCCGGAGACCTACAAAGGGTGCCCCATTGAAGCGTGCAAGGTGACGCTGTATCCCGCGTACATCACACAGCCGGACAATCCGCGGCGCATCGCGTCGATTGAAGCCATCTACAGCGACGGAACCACCAACTATCGGCTTCAATTCAACGCGATCATGGTTCGGGATCCTTATGGGAAACAAAATATCGGGGAAGACGGGTTCCTGCTGATCGATTGGGATGACGCGAACAGCATCGCGGGAATCGGTCTTAGGCTGGGTGAAGCCTCGCTGTACCTCTTTGACGGCGAAACCGCCACGCTCGCTCCCTTTGAAATCGAGCCGAGAGTCCCCGTGCACAGCAGCTTGCATGGGACAAGCAAGGTCACAGAAGAAAACGCGGCCTCGCTGCTTGCCGATCCCGTGCTGGCGCAGCTCATCGAGGCGCTGGCAAATTATGTGAAGCAGTAGCGGATGCCCGGGTTGGGTGCTATCCGCTCCCCAACCCGGGCGCTTTTTGTTCAGTCCACCGGAATCCAATAATCCAGGATGATGTTCCCGTCCGCGTCCGGCGTCGTAAACCGCGGACAGTTGTACAGCTCCATGCACCAGCGCATTTTCGCGTTGGTCATTCCTTCCGCGCGCAGCTTTTGTTCGGTCATCTGGTGCGCGGACGAGCACACGTCGCCGACGTCCTTGCCGTAGATCCAGGCGATCGCGGCCATCCCGGCGGGCAAGGCGCGGGCGGAATAACCCTCGGGTGTGTCCGCGCCGGGCTTCATCAGCATACCGCAAATGTACGAGAAGTCTCCGTCTCCCTTGTCCCAGTCGATCATCACGCCGACATACGCGTCGTCATAGACAAAATCCGCCTGCGCCTCCAGCGGCGCGAAGGCGTTGCCCGCGAAACAGGCGTCCCAAAGCCCCGGAATCCGGTTGTTGCCCTGCATCTGCTCTTCCATGCTGTATCGGATCTCCTTGCCGATCACCAGCAAATCCGGCATCGCCTTCGTCTCGAATCGCACCAACGTGGCCATGTGGAATCCCTCCTTGTTTGCGGGGTTCGGTTCATACGGTATCAGTATACAGCCTGAATGGTGTGATTTCAACAGCATCGTATGGCCTCAGGGCGGCGTCAGCGCCAACTCACCGGTCGCGATTTTTTGGACAAAGCGCCTGTCATGCTCCACAAACAGCATCGTTGGCTGAAACGTGAGGATCAGGTCTTCCAATTGAACGCGGGAGAGAATGTCGACGAAATTAAGCGGCTCATCCCATATGTATAAGTGCGCGGACTGGCACAGACTTGCGGCCAGCAGCACTTTTTTCTTTTGACCTGCGCTGTAGGTTTCCATCGGGTGGTCAAATTGCGCCCGTGTAAAGTCCAGTTTGCGCAGAATCGTTTTCAGCAGCGTTTCGTCGATGTCCATCGCCTGCGCGTATGCCCGCAGCGCGCCTGTGAGGTGGGCCGTTTCCTGGGAGACATACGAAACGGAAAGGCGGCTGCCCACGATCAGTTGCCCTTCCACCGGAATATCGCGCCCCAGAATGCGTTTGAGGAAGCTGGTCTTTCCGCAGCCGTTCGGCCCGGTGACGGCGACGCGTTCGCCTCGCAGTAACGACCAGTGAACCGGCGCGAAAAGCGGCCGATCGCCGTACCGGACGGTAAATCCGCGCGCCTCCAGCATTCTCTGCTGCGGGTAGGGCAAAGGCCGGATTTTGAGCGGCTCGGCGCTTTCGATGTTGCGGAGCAACCGTGTCTTGTCGTCCAGCGCGTTCCGCGCGCGGCGTTCCACATTTTTCGAAAGCTGCATCATTTTGGCGGCCTTGTGGCCCACCGCGCCGCGGTCCCCGACGTGGCCGCCGATTTTACTGGCCTCCACTTGATCCGACCAGTCCGCGCTGCGCCGCATCGCGTCGGTCAGGCGGCGAATGTCGCGCTTGAGCTGTTCGTTTTGCGCAACTTCCAGCATGTCCTGCTGTTCCCTGTTCCGATGCCAACTGCTGTAGTTGCCCTGCTGTATTTCGATGTTTGTCCGGTTGATGGACAGCACATGATCCACGACACCGTCGAGCAGCGCCCTGTCATGGCTGACCAAAATGAACCCTTTTTTCCGGCTCATGTAGGCTTCCAGCGCCGCGCGGCCGCGCGCGTCCAGGTGGTTGGTAGGTTCGTCAATCAGCGGATAGCCGTCCTTCTTCAGGAACAGCGCGGCGATCATCAGCTTGGTTCGCTCTCCGCCGCTGAGCAACGCGAAAGGGCGGCTCAGCGCGGAGGGATCCATTTGCAGTTTGCCCGCCTCCCGGCGGATATGTTCGTCGATCAGATAGCCGTCGTGCGCGAGCATGCGTTCATGCAGCGCGTCGTACCGGAGCAAAGACGCTTCGTCGCCTGTTGTCGGCAATCGTTCCATCTCCCGCTCCCAGGCGGAAAAAGGCGCGATGGCGTCGCGCGCCACCTCCAGCGCGGGCCGGTCGGCATCCGCGATCTCATAAGGAAAGTAGGAGAACGCCACGCCGGCGCGAATGTCGCCCTGATAGGCGAACGCGCCCGTGAGCAGCCGGAGAAACGTAGTTTTGCCACGGCCGTTCCGGCTGATAAAGCCCAGCTTCCAATCGGTATCTATCTGGAAACTGACGTTTTCAAAGATGGTATCGGGACTGCCTTCATAATGGAAAGTCAATTGGCGCACGTCGATGAGCGACATTCAAAATCCCCTCCTTTGCGCGGGGACAAAGCAAAGCCGCGGAACAGCATCGTCCGCGGCCCTACGCAAAGCGGGCGTCAGCGGAAGAAGCCGCGTAGCCTTGCCTGCTGATCCCACGCGCGAACAAGCCCTCCTCGGGCGGCGCAATGGACACGTCAGCAGGGCGACTAGGCCACGTCTTCAGCCTCCTCCAAGTTTCTTTGCAAAGATTGTAGCATGGGTGCGCGCGGGCGTCAAGCGGCATCGGGATTTGCAAGGGCGATTTCATTACAATGCAATCGCCGACAGGAGCGGGGACGCATGTCGCCGAAAATGATTGCATTCGAGGCGGTCACACGCCTCGAGCTCCGGGATTTGCGCACTGCTCATTCCTAATGAAATCGCCCTGTCCGCCGGTTTCCCGCTTGACAACAATCGCTTAGGTTGGTATAATAGCACGCGGTTCATTTGCGAGGTAATGTATGCGGTTGGATGTTTCAAAGGCGCTTGTAGCCGAAGGTTGCGAGATTCCGTTCGCGTTGGAAGTGCCGCTGTCAGAAACGACGGCGCTCGCCGAGAAGGTTGAGTACCCGGTTCCGGCCAGACTTTCCGGGTTTTACGCCAGCGTAGGCGAGTCCATCACGGTGCGCGGAAAGATGGAATTTGTCGCGAAATCGCGCTGCGTCGCCTGCCTGACCGAGGTGGCCAAACCGATGGACACGGCGTTTGACGCGGTGTTTGCGCTCACGCCCGACCCGAACAATCCCGACCTGTACATCTACGACGGCGCGTGGGTCGACCTTTCCGAAATGGCCGATGACGCAGCACAGCTCGCGCTGCCGATGCGATGGCTCTGCGGAAAGGACTGCAAAGGACTTTGCCCCGTTTGCGGGGCGAACAAAAACGAAACGCTGTGTTCATGCCGGATCGAAGGGGACGAAAAGCATCCTTTTTCGGCATTGCAACAGTTGCTGATCGAGGATGAAAGAGAGGTGTGAACCATGGCTCTACCGAAAGGTAAAATCTCAAAGGCGAGAAAGCACAGCCGTCAGGCCAACTGGAAAATCTCCGGCCCGAGCATCGTCGTGTGCCCGCGCTGCCAGAAAATGAAGCTGACCCACCGGGTTTGCAAGCACTGCGGCTATTACGACGGCCGCAACGTCCTTGGCATCAGCGAGGACAAGAAAAAGAAGAACGCCTAAACGCGTCTACAAGAACCCGCCGCGGACGAAAACACCGTGGCGGGTTCTTGTTATCCGGAGAAAAGAAGGGAACCGCAGCACCAGGCCGCGCAAAAAAGGGCAGCAGCGCTGCACGACCGAAAAAGATAGCAAAAGCGGCTGTGGGTCGCGGCAGGAGGAACACCGGGTTTACAATCCGGCCCCCGCCAAAGGGCCTCAAACGGAACGCCAAAGGGCAAAGCCCTTTGGCGTTCCGCATTTCCTACCGCGACAGCCCCTTCGGAGCCGTCTGTTTGGACAGTTACTTAGTCGGATCCGTGCCGACCACGAACACGCCGCTCTTGGCGACTTTGACCACCGCGGTCGTCCCGTCGTACGTCAGATCGGTCGCGACGTACGATCCGAACATCGGGTCAACGTGCAGCGCGCGGTTCGCGGTCGCCATACCGCCCAGCAGCAATTGCGCCGGCGCGTTGAACTGAATCGGGTCGTAGGCGTACTTCATGCCGTTCGCGTCGTGCAGCGAAACAGTGATGCTGTACACCGCGCTGGCGTCCACCGTGGACAGGCCTGCCGACTGCGCGTTGTAAGCGCCGGTTCCGTCAAGTTTCTCAATGCTGAACCGGATCTCCACCTGGTTGTCCACCAGCCCGTTTCCGCTGAGGAACTGCTGGTACCCTTCCATGCCGGACGCAAAGTTGTACGGCACCATCAGGCCAAATCCGGGCAGCACCAACGCAATCCTTCCGTCGCGCGTCTGGCGCAGGTCGGTCGCCGGGAAGCTCAGGCTGAACTTGCTCATCTCGTACGAAACCTGCATCGTCGGAACATCGTTGTTCATCGGCAACGAGGAGCGGCTGTACTGTTCGATGACCGTGCCGGTTTCGTCGCGCAGCTGAATCTGCGTCGACACGAGCGGCTTGCCGGACACCACCGGAGCGCCGCCGCCTCCACCGCCACCGCCGCCGCCACTGCCGCCGCCGCTGCCGCCTGAGCTTGACCGCTTCAACGTCGCGGTCGCGCTGGCGCTGTTGAACTTCGTGTCGCCGCTGTAGATGGCCTGCAGCTTGTGCGTGCCCGAAGGAACGCTGGCCCAGCTTACCGTCGCTTCGCCGTTGTTCATCTGCACGGTGTCGATGAGCTTATCGTTCGCGTAGAATGACACGCGGCCGGTCGGCCCGAAATACTGGCTGTGGCGCGCGTTATAGCCCTGCGCGCTCTGCAGGAAGAACTGACCGTTGACCTTCGCCGTCAGCGTCGCGCTGCGGTTGTTGCTGTCCATCTTGGCGGTCAGCGTCATCGTGATGTTGTCCCTGACGTTCTGCGAGCCGTTCATCTGCACCGTGTTGCTGTACATCGGCTGGTAGTTCGCGTCGCCTTCATAGTACGCAAGCAACTGGTACGGACCGGTCGGCGGGTTCGGGTAGGTGAAGTACGCCGTGCCAAACCAGTCGAGCGTCACACGGCCGATGACTGCGCCGTTTGCGGTGAGCGTCACGTTTCCGGTCGGCGTCTGGCCGCCCGGCAGCGGCAATACTGTGATTGTCAACTGCGCCGGGTAGCCCTGCGTGCCGCCTGTGACCACCAGTTGCACCTGACTGTTATCCACCGGCGTCGGCGGCGTCGGCTGCGGGCCCGGGCCTTGGCCGATCGTCACGGATTTCGCGGTCGCCGGGAACGGCGCATAGTTGGCGTCGCCGACGTAGGACGCGGTAAAGGTATATGTCGTGTTGTTCTTGAGGCTGCCGTAGGCGAGCACCAGCTTGGCGCGCGCTTCGCCGCCGACGATGACAAACGGCTCCTCATAGATGTGCGATCCGTCGGTGAACCTCGCGTTGCCCGTGGGCGCGGCGTTGTTTTTCAGCGGGTAGGTCACGATCAGGTTGAGGTCCAGGCCGTTGTAACCGCCTGTGATTTCAAACTTCGGCCCCTGCGTCGTGCCGCCCTTGATGACGACTTCCTTCGACACCTCAAAGCTGTCGCCTGTCACGCCGCTGTACTTCGCGGTCGCGATGTAGGTTCCGGCCGGGATCGTGTCCGGCAGCGCCCATGTGGCATAACCGGAGCCGCCGACCGGCTTGGTTTCGACGAGCGAACCGATCTTGAACGTGACGTTTCCGCCGTTGACGGCCGCGCCGTTGTAGGTTACGGTAGCCGCAAACTGCGCCGCCGAGCCGGTCTGCCCGTAGGTGACGTTAAACACGATCTGCGGGACGGCTGTCACGGGCTTGCTGATGAAGAACGACCTGGTCGTCTCGCCCGTGTAAAACTCGCCGTAGCCACGGATCTTGATGTCATAGTTCTGGTTGGCCAAAACCGCGGTCGGGTAGATAATCTGGTAATGCGAGTTCCTGGTCAGCACCGTGTCGCCGTCCTTGACGACCAGCGGCGGGTTGATTTGCGCGCCCGTATACTGCTGATCCGGAATCGGATCCGGAAGGATCGTAATGGAGGCGTCGCTGATCGGCTTTCCGGTGATCTTGTAGTTCGCCTTCACGTCGCCGCTGTAGATGCCGATGCCTCTGATTTCGATCGTCTTCATCCCGGGGTTTGTGGTATCCGCCGGGTAGGTCAGCGTATAGTCCGTGTTCAGTGTCAGGACCGTGTTCAGGTACCGGACGACCGGCAGCGGCTCTAACGGCGATCCGGTGTACTTCTGGGCCGGAATCGCGTCCACGCGGAACGCGGTCGCCGCGTTGACGCCCTTGACCTCGAACGTGGCCGAAATGGATCCTTCATATTGGCCCATGCCGTGGATGGCGTAGGTGTACACGCCGGGTTGCGTGATGGGGTTCGGCGCGGTCGTGTCGATGGTGTAGTCTCGGTTCAGCACCAGCGTTGTCGCGCCCATCCGAACCGTAAAAGTCGGCTGGTAGCTCCTGCCCTGCTGAGACTGCACGACCGCGGCCGGTGAAACCGCCACCGTCGTGTTCGCCGATGTGATCTGGATCTTTCCGATGCTCATCGTCTTCGCGATGGTGTTGTCCAGGTAGTCGTTGCCGCCGGACGACTTGTACACGGCGGTGAACGTGATGGCAGTCGTGCCCTGAGGGATCACCGCGGAACCCGTGAAGGTAACCGCGCCGCCGCTGAAATACGCGGACGCCGGGCTGAAATTGATGCCGGGCACGTCGCATGTGAGCGCGACATACCCCAGCGGGTTGACGCCCTTGCCCACGTTGGCTGTGACCTTGACCACCGGCTTGTATCCCACGCGAAGCTGGCTCTCGTTGATGGAAATGGTCATGTCGAGCTTGTTCTCGTTGATGTTCGGCACAATCATCATCACCATGGGCGGCGTATCCGCGCCGGTCGCGCTTTCGTCAGGGATCTCCGGCGTCACTTCCGGCGTGACCTCAGGCGTGACTTCCGGCGCCGCGGCCGCGGCGACCTGAATCGTCTTGCTGGCGCCCCGGCTTCTGTAATCGTCGCCGTTGTAAGCCGCCTGCACTGTCGCCGTGCCTTCGGTCGCCGTCATCTTCGCGGTGAACGCGAATCCGCCGGACACAGCTGTCGGGCCCGCGATATCCGAAACGCCGATTCCACGCAGAGCCACAGCGGCGGTCGGGGCCGCGCCGTTTTCGGGCACCGCGACACGCACGGTGACCGTGAAGGTCTCGCCGGTCTTGACGGCATCCGGCGCATCAATGGCAAGCGTGAGCGCTTGACGCTTCTCAACCTGCTGCTTGATCGCGTCCGTGCCGCCCTGGGAACCCGTATCGCCGGACGGAGTCTGTGACCCTGTCGATTGCTGCGGATTCTCATTGGGGATCACGGGCAGCGACGGCGTCTGTCCGGACGGCTGCTCCGTCGGCGGCGCGGGCTGCTCTGTCGGGGGCGCGGGTTGCTCTGTCGGCGGCGCGGGCTGTTCCGTCGGCGGCTTCGGCTGCTCTGTCGGCGGCGCGGGCTGCTCTGTCGGCGGCGGGGTGGTCACCACGGGGGCAGGATCCGTCGCGGTGTCCGCGCGGCTCCGTTTGCCGACACTGACCGAAGCGGAGGCGCTGCTCCCCTTCACGGAACTGTCCGAAGGAGTGTACTTCGCGACGACCTTGTACTTGCCTTCCTTGGCCGGTACCCAGGTCGCAGTCGCCGTGCCGTTTTCGAGCTTCACCTTGGAGGCGACGACTTCGCCGTCCACGGTAAAGGTCACGGTGCCGGCAACCGCGCCGCTCTCTACGGTAACTTTCGCGCGGAGCCGCACCTTGGCCCCGGCGGTCGGCTTTTCCGATATGCTCAGCTTGACCTTTGCGGACGTTTTCGAATCGTCCTCATCGGATGTCTTCTGCTGATCTTTTGTGTCGTCACCGCTCTGGCCGTCCTCTTGCGGGGGCGGCGGATCGCCCTGCGGATCCCCGGCGGGCGGCTGCGGTTCCGTTGTCCCAGGCTGCTCACTATCCTGCGGCGTTCCAGTGCCCGATTCGGCGATTGCGCCAAAGGCAAGGCTCACCGAAAACAAAAGCGCAAGGAACAGGGACAGGGATTTTTGAAGCTTGCGTTCCAGTGTCATGACTGTTTTCCTCCTTACTCGCTCCCCACGGAGCGGTACGATGCGACCGCATGCCACATCCTCACATCCTTTAGACGCACAAAAACTGGATTTGGTTTACAAAAACATGAAAATTTTCCAACAAAAGTTTTAAGCTCCGCGCACGGAAAAGAAAAAAAGAAAGTCGGCGTGATTTGCCGACCTTTTTCGAGCGTCCCACGCGCATCCCGCGCGCGCCGTATAATGTGGAAGCTTTTTTCTGCATAGCGCGACGAGACGCAAAACGGGAGCGGGGTCTGTTTTATGCGTCGCGCGAATTGCGCGTGCAATCCAGACTTTGGTCTTCCTTCAGCCGACCGGCGGACTACCACGCGCTATCCACCACCGCGCCTCCGAGGCAAACGTCTCCGTCGTACAGCACCACCGACTGGCCCGGCGTGACCGCGCGCTGCGGTTCGGCCGCCGTAATGCGCAACGTGCCGCCGTCCGTCTCGACGTGCACGCGCTGGTCAGCCTGCCGGTAACGATATTTCGCCGTGCAGTCAAATGAACGCGCCGGTGCGGCTCCTGCAATCCATGTCGCGCCGTCCGCGGCGCAGTGCATCGTATACAGCTTCGGAGCGTCCACGCCGCGCGCGACCACGAGTCTGTTTTGCGCAAGATCCTTTTCAACGACAAACCAGCGGCCTCCGCCGTCCTCGGCGTCGCCGGGCAGACCGCCGATGCCGAGCCCCCGCCGCTGCCCGAGCGTATAGTACATCAGCCCGTCGTGCCTGCCGACGGCCATTCCGGCTTCATCGACGATTTCGCCGGGCGTAGCGGGCAAAAAACCCTTCAGGAACGCCTTGAAATCTCGTTCGCCAATAAAACAGACTCCGGTCGAATCTTTCTTTTCGGATACCGGCAGCCGGTTTGCGCGGGCGATTTCCCGCACCTCCGCCTTGGTCATTGCGCCGACCGGGAACATGGCCTTTTGTAGCTGCGGCTGTGTCAGCATGTACAGGAAATAGCTCTGATCCTTGTTCGCGTCCGCGCCGCGAAGCAGCCGCGCCTGCCCGCCGTCCTGCGAAAGCCGGGCGAAATGCCCGGTGGCGAGCCGCTCCGCGCCGAGCTTCGTCGCGAAGTCGAGGAAAGCGCTGAACTTGATCTCGCGGTTGCAGAGCACATCCGGGTTCGGCGTGCGGTTCTTTTGATACTCGGCGAGGAAATGCGAAAACACGCGGTCACGGTACGCCTGCGCGAAGTTCACGGCGTAATAGGGAATGCCGATGACATCGCAAACGGCCTGCACATCCTGCCAGTCCCGCGCGGCAGTACAGAGCCCGTCGTCCGACTCCTCCCAGTTTTTCATGAACACGCCGATCACGTCATGCCCTTCGCGCCGGAGCAGCAGCGCGGCTACGGCGGAATCCACGCCGCCCGACATGCCGACGACGATTCTCATCGGGACGCGAGCAGCCGGTCAATCTGCGCGCACGCCTCCGCCGTGACCGTCTCGATGTCGTTGCTGCCGTTGATGCAGCGCACGCGATCCGGCGCGCTCTTGGCGATCTGCGCGAACGCGTCGTACACGCGCTTGAAAAACGCTTCGCCGGCACGTTCGATCCGGTCCAGGCTCGTCGCGGACGACCTGCGCAGGAACGCGGTCTCCGCGCCGACGACCAGCAGGATCGTCAGATCCGGCATCACGCCGCCGGTGGCGAACAGGTTGACCGCCAGCACCTGATCCATGCCAAGTTCCCGCCCCGCGCCCTGGTAGACGATGCTCGAGTCGATGAACCGGTCGCACAGGATGACCTGCCCGCGCGCGATGGCGGGGCGTATCCGGTCGCGCACATGCTGCGCGCGCGCCGCGGCGTACAAAAGCGCCTCGGTTTCCGCGCACATCGTGCGCGCCGGGTCGAGCACCAGATTGCGGATCTCCTCGGAAATCGGCGTACTGCCCGGTTCACGCGTGGTCAACACCGCATACCCGCGCGCGCGGATATGCTCCGCGACCGCGTTCATCTGCGTCGTCTTCCCGCAGCCGTCCAGCCCCTCGAAGGAAATGAAGAACCCTTTCGGCGTCGGGACGCCTTCGCCGACGAGCACGCGCGCCGCGTCTTCGACCGTCGCCGCGACAACGTCCGCGCCCGATGCCGTCAGTTCCTCCGCGCTGCCGTATCCCCAGCCCGCGCCGACCGCGTACAGGCCAAGCGCCTTGGCGGCCTCCATGTCGAACGACCGGTCGCCGACCATCGCGGCGCGCGCGTACCGCGCCGGAAGCGCGTCCTGAAGCAGCGACACCTTGCTGGCTTCACGCCGCTCAAGATCCGCGCCGATCACGCGGTCAAAGAACCGCGTCAGCCCAAAATGCTTAAGCACGCGGCGTACTGACACCAGCGGTTTCGCGCTGGCGACCGCGAGGTAGACGCCTTCTTCTTTCAACTGGCGCAGCAGGTTTGGGATGCCGGTGTATATGGCCGTGTCAAACACACCGCTTTCGGTGTAATGCGCGCGATAGACACTGACCGCCTTTTCGGCGTCCTCCCGCGACATGCCGGCGAACTGCTGGAATGAGTCGAACAGCGGCGGCCCGACAAACCGGTCGAGCGTCGCCTCGTCGACCGCCGTGTGGCCCATCTTTTCTATTGTATAGCGAACCGAACCGTGAATTCCCGGCGCGGACGCCGACAGCGTCCCGTCCAGGTCA
>JAVBOQ010000129.1:0-6640 GCA_031550455.1 Eubacteriales bacterium | reverse complement strand
CCGGGCGATATCGCGCTGCTATGCAAAATGGTGCGCCCGAAATACGGCATTCTCAATTCGGTCGGCCCGCAGCATCTGGAGACGTTTCATACGCAGGAAGCGATCCTGAACGAGAAATTTACGTTGGCGCGCGCGATCCCGCCGGACGGCGCGATGGTGTTCGGCGCGGATGGCGGGCTGAACGACGGGCTGTACGAAAAAGCGGACTGCAAGAAGCATCTGGCCGGAAGCCGCGCCGAAGGGCTCGGCCTGACCGCGCGGGACGTCGAGGTCGGCCCGTGGGGCAGCCGGTTCGCGATGACCGACGGCGTCGAGTCCGTCGTGTGCGAAACGCCGCTGCTGGGCGCGCACAACATTTCGAACCTGCTCGTCGCCTGCACGCTGGCGCGTGTGCTCGGCATGGATCTTCCGACCATCGCGCGCGGCGCGGCGAAGGCGAAGCCGGTCGAGCACCGTCTGCAGATCCTGCCGACCGCGGGCGGCGTGACGGTCATCGACGACGCGTTTAACGCGAACCCGGTCGGCGCGTCGGCCGCGCTGGACGTGCTGGCCGGCTTCCCGGGCCGCCGCATCATCGTCACGCCCGGCTTTGTCGAGATGGGCGCGGAAGAAGCGAAGTACAACCGCGCGCTCGGCGAGAAGATCGCGTCCTGCGCCGACATCGCGGTGCTGATCGGAAAGCGCCACACCGCGCCGATCGCCGAAGGCATCCGCGCAAAAGGCTTTCCGGAAGATAACCTGCGCGCCTTCGCGAGCCTCGATGAAGCGACCGCGTGGCTTGGCGGCGTGTTCCGCCCCGGCGACGTTGTTTTGTATGAGAACGACCTGCCGGACAACTACATGGAGTGACAGGAGGACTGATCATGACGAAAATCAAGCTGGCGGTGCTGTTTGGCGGGCGCGCGTGCGAGCACGACGTTTCCATCGTCACCGCGCTGCAGTGTATGAACGCGGTCGACGCGTCGCAGTACGACGTGATCCCGGTCTATATCGCCCGCGATAGCGCGTGGTATACCGGCGAAAAGCTGCGCAAGATCGAGTTTTTGCGGAGTTTCAGGCCCGACGCGGACGGCGTTGCGCGCGTCTACCCGGACGTCACGGCGGGATCCGGCGCGCTGATGGGGATTCAGCGGCGCAAGGGATTGCTCGGCGGCGATACGCTGACCATCCTTGCGCGGATCGATGTCGCGCTGCTCGCGTTCCACGGCTCAAACGGCGAGGACGGCGCGGTGCAGGGCCTGCTGGAACTGATGAACGTGCCGTACACGTCGTCCGGGCTGGTCGGCTCGGCGGTGGGCATGGACAAAATCGCGATGCGGCAGTTGTTCCGCGGCTGCGGGTTCCCGGTGCTGGACGCAGTTTGGTTCACGCGCGCGGAATGGGAAAAGGACACCGCCGCGATCCTTGCCCGGATCGAAAAGGCGCTGCGCTATCCGGTGTTTGTCAAACCCGCCAACTTGGGTTCGTCCATCGGCATCTCGCGCGCGGCGGACGAGGCGGCCCTCCGCGAGGCGATCGCGGTGGCGCTGTCGTACGACCGGCGGGTGCTGGTCGAAACGGGCGTGCAGAATCCGGTCGAGGTCAACTGCTCGGTGATGGGCTTTGACACCGACATCACGCCGTCCGTGCTCGAAATGCCCGTCGGCTGGGAGGAATTTTTGACATTCGACGAGAAATATCTACGGGGAAGCGGCACGAAGGGGTCAAAAGGCGGATCGCCCGCGCCCGCCGGCAAGGCCGCGGGCATGGAATCGCTTCGCAGACGCATCCCGGCGCCGGTCGGCGACGAAAAGACCGCGCGCATTCAACGGTTGTCGGCCGATATTTTTCGCGCGCTCGACTGCAAGGGTGTCGTCCGCATCGATTACCTGATCGACGGCGACGACGTCTATGTCGGCGAGATCAACACGATACCGGGTTCCCTGTCGTTCTATCTGTGGGAGCCGACCGGCCTGCCGTACGCGAAGCTGATCGACCGGCTGGTCGAAATGGCGTACCGCGCGCATGCCGAAAAGAACCGCTGCGTGTTCGCGTTTGACTCGACGATTCTGTCGAAGGTGACGACCGGAACGAAGGGGGTTGGAAAGGGTGGAGGAAACACAGCGCCAAGGCAATGACCCTGAAATCATCTCCACGAGCCAGGCGGTCAACCTGACGGGCACCATCGCGTCGCTGTCGATTTTGGCCGCGCTGTTTCTGTGCTTTGCCGACCAGCGCAGCCGCGCGGTCCGCAGGTTTTCCGTGCAGTCGGTCGGGCTTGGCGTGGCGCAGGTGGCGGTCGGGCTCGTGTGCTGGCTCTTGAGCGCGGTGCTCGGCTGGATCCCGATCGTCGGGTATGTTTTTTACGTGCTGATGGTGGTTGTGTTCATCGCCGCGACCGCGCTGGCGTTCGTGCTGCGCGTCCGGATGATGCTGCACGCCTACCGAGGCGAGGCGTATGTGCTGCCGGTGGTCGGCTACGCGCTGCGCCGGTTTGAGTGACAAAAGAGGTGACGCTTTGTTTTCACTGCTGGATAGCCTTTTCGCGGATCCTTTGCGGTTTCTGGAAGACGCGCTGTACCGCGTTCCGTCGATCCTCCTCGCGCTGATCCTGCACGAGTGGGCGCACGGCTATGTCGCGTACCGCCTCGGAGACCCGACCGCGAAGATGATGGGCCGCCTGTCGCTGAACCCGGCGAACCATCTTGACCCGCTCGGCACGGTTTTCATGCTGTTTCTGGGCTTTGGCTGGGCGAAGCCGGTGCCGGTCAACCCGCGCAATTTCAAGCATCCGCGCCGCGACGACCTGCTCGTTTCGATCGCCGGCGTGACGATGAACCTGATCCTGTACGCGCTGTTCATCACCGCGTATTACGCGCTGTGGGATGTGTTTTTCATGCAGCAGGACGCGCAGTGGTTTGCGATTGCCCTGCGGATTGTGTTAACATGCGCGCTGATCAACCTGTCGCTCGCGGTTTTCAACCTGCTGCCCGTGCCGCCGCTCGACGGTTCCCATGTGCTCAACGACCTCGTGCTCAAGGGCAGCCTGTACGCGTCGCAGCGCACCGCGCAGATCGGCATGGCGGTGCTGATGGTCGCGTCGTTTACCGGCATCCTCGGCGAGGGCATGTCGTTCGTTACCGGCAAAGTAATCGACGGCTCGTTCTGGCTGCTCGGCCGCATTTTCGGTTCCTGACCGATGGCCTATTCCGTCCGTCTCAAAGAATACGAGGGTCCGCTTGACCTGCTGCTGCACCTGATCCAGCAGGCCAAGGTGGACATCTGCGATATTTTTGTCTCCGAAATCACCGAACAGTATCTGGCGTCGATGGAGGACATCACGTCGCTGGACATGGACGCGGCCAGCGAGTTTCTCGCGATGGCGGCGACGCTGATTGAGATCAAGAGCCGCGCGCTGCTGCCGAAGCCGCCGAAAGAGGAGCCGGGCGAGGAGTCGCCCGAAGAGGCGCTGATCCGCCGCCTGAACGAGTACGCCGCGCTGAAGCAGGGCGTAGACCAAATGGTGTCGTTCGAAGCCGCGGCCTCGCGGATGTTTGAAAAGCTGCCCGAGGAGATCCCGCTGCCGCCGCCGGTGTTCGAACTGCCGAACCTGACGATGGCGGGCCTTCAGGAAGCGATGCGCCGTGTGCTGATGCGGCTCGCGGAACAGCCCGAGAGGGACGTGCCGACGCGCGAGATCCAGCGCGACAGGCTGTCGGTGCAGGCGTGCATGTTCCAGGTCGCGGCCCGCATCCGGAACGGCCCGTGCAGCTTCGATTCGCTCTTTTCCGAGCGGCCGACGCGCGACGAAGTCGTCACGCTGTTCATGGCGGTGCTCGAGCTGCTGCGGCTCGGCCGCCTGCGCGTCGAGCAGACCGAGATTTTCGGCGAGATCATGCTGACCGAAGGGAGGGCCGACAATGGACCGGAATGAAATCATCGGCGCGATCGAGGCGATCCTGTTCGTCGCGGGCGAGCCGCTTGAAGAAGAAGCGCTGCGCATGGCGCTGGAGATCACGCCGCTGGAACTGGAGGACGCGATCGAAGGGCTGATCAGCCGCAACGAATTCGAGCGGCGCGGGCTCCGGCTGCTCCGGTTCGGCAAAAGCGTGCAGCTTTCGACGCGGCCCGAATACGCGATGTTCATCGAGCGGCTTTTGCAGCCGGTGCAGCGGCAAAACCTGACGCAGGCCGCGATGGAGACGCTCGCCGTGATCGCCTACCGGCAGCCCGCGACGCGCGGCGACGTCGAAGCGATCCGCGGCGTCAAGTGCGACTATTCGGTGCAGTCGCTGATGAACAAGGGCTTGATCGCGGAGGCCGGAAAGCGCGACACCCTTGGCCACCCGACGCTATTCGTCACGACGGACACGTTCCTTCGGCATTTCGGCATCGCCTCGCTTGACGAGCTGCCGGACATTGACTTCTCCGCGCCGCCGAAAGCCGCGGAAGTCGGGGAACCCGGTATGGATGACGAACAATTGGCCATACTCCCTGAATAGGGGGTATTTTTTTGCTGGAATGGCTCCTTTTTGCGGCCGCCGTCCTCGCGACCGCGCCCGTGCGGCTGTCGGTGCGGGCCGACCTGAACATCGCGCCGACGTTTCAAATCGTTGTGACCGTCTACGGCGTCCGGCAGGCGTTTGAGGGCGCGCTGTCCGAGCGCGGCAGGATCGCGTTGCGCCGCGAGGGCGGGAAAGAAGAATTTCAGGCGCCGGTCAGGGTATTGAGCTACTTTTTCTTTCAGTTGTATCGGTCCGCGGTCAAACCCAGGGCGGAGGTGCTCTGCCGCGTCGGCGCGGACGACGCGATGGCGACGGCGCTCGCGGCGGCCGGGCTTTCCGCGTTGCTGAAAGCGGTGTGCGCGCCGCTGAACGCCCGCGTTGACGTGCGCCCGGAATTCTCCCGCCCTTTTTTCGCGCTGAAGGCGCGCTGCATACTCTGTTTCCGGGCCGGGGATATTATGGTTGCGGTGGCGCGGACATTGGCCGGCGGCCGCGCGAAAAACCGAAAGGCGGGAACAGCGCATGGATCGGCGTCCAATTGAAACCCTGATGGGTACCACGATGGAGAACCTCAAAGATATGGTCGACGTCAACACGGTCGTTGGCGACCCGGTCGAGACAGGCGACGGCACGACGATCATTCCGATTTCAAGGGTTTCGTTCGGGTTTGTCGCCGGCGGCGGCGACTATGAAGGCGGTGACAAGCGCTTGCGCACCTCGGACGACAGCCTGCCGTTCGCGGGCGGCAGCGGCGCGGGCGTGTCGGTGCACCCGATGGGTTTTCTCGTCGTCGGCAACGGCCAGATCAAGATGCTGCCGACGAACTACGCGACGCCGGTCGACCGCGTGATGGAGCTGTTGCCGCAGGTGCTCGGCGAAATCAAGTCGGTGCTGTCGGCCGGTGAGACGGTGAGCGCGGCGCAACAGGCTACGGCGCAGACCGCGCAGTAGGGCGGAGGAAGGGACGTCAAAGACTCTCCCTTTGGCAGGTCCAGGAAGGAGCCCCGCGCTCTTTCCCGCCGCGTTATCCCCCGGCAATCTCCTCGCCGTCCGGCCTGTGCGCCGCAAGGTTCCGCAAAACCGCCTTCCCGCCCGCGTTCGCGTAGCAGTACGCGCAGCCATGCGCGCAGGTATTGTACATGCCGATGTCGACGCTCGGCGCGCAACCGCAGGCGGGCCGTTGGTTTGGGTCCCTGCCGCCGTTCACCGGCTTTTCCGCGATGCGCGAAAGCAGCGCCGCGTCGACGCACCGCGCGCGCCCGACGCCAAGTCCGGAGAAGTCCGTTTCTTCCGCGCACGCGGCGATTGTCATCCCATTTTCCTTCGCGATGCCGGATAGCGTCCGCGCGATTCCGCACGCTTCCGGCCCGTCCGGGCGGCGCATCCCGAGCGAGGCCATCGCCTTTTCAATCTTCGCGTACCGGTCGATAAAACTGATCGTGACGCGTTCGGTATACCCGCGCAACATCCGCGCGATGCGCGCGAACGCCTCCACATGAAACGCAGCCGTATAGGTTTCAGTTAGCAGGATCGGGTCGTACCGCCACAGTGCGCGGTGTGGCCCGATCGCGTCCGCCAACGCATGAAACGCGCCGACCCGGGCGTCCATCGGCGGCGGGCCGGGCTCGATGTCCGTTCCGTACGCGTTCAGCGTGTATTGCAAATAGTACGGATACGCGGAAAGCGTGTCCGTTCGCGAAAGCAGCGGCGCAGGATTTTTGCTCCAGAATACGATGCCGTCCACCGCCTCCGGCGAAAGGTCCACGCGCCGCGCCTGCGCGCGGTTGACCGGGTTCCGGGCGACCGCGTACCCCGCTCGCAGCCTTTCCATAAACCAGTCCATGTAAAACGCCGGGATGTCCGTCCGTCGGCTTGCGCTGATGATCATCGCGTCACCTTCCCTGATTCGTAGCATACCGCATTTTCATGGCAAGTCAAGCCGCGTGCGTCTCACATACAGGGCTTCCGCATGAAGCGGGAAGCATCCAGCCCGGAGAGCTCGAGAAGCCGAGGCTTCTCGACTTTCCATCATTTTCGGCGACATGCGCGCCGAAAATGCGCAGATTCCGCAGGCGCAGCCGGAGGAATCTGGACTTTCCGCCTGAGGCCGCCCGGAAACGCCGCAGCGTTTCAGGCCGAATCCTCCTCGCGCCTCC
>JAVBOQ010000005.1:0-8301 GCA_031550455.1 Eubacteriales bacterium | reverse complement strand
GAGGCTCCGCCTCCTGGACCTCCGCCAAAGGGCCTTCGGCCCTCTGGACTCCCTTCTTTGCCTCACGGCAAGGGAGGGATTTTTTTGTGCAATTGCAGGGATGAATGGAATGCGTGGCCCACGTTCCAGACCTTGCCCGAGGTGCAAAACCCTTTTGAATCCCTGCTATCGCTGCGACGGGTTAAGTTTTGCGCGCCAAACCAAAGACGGGATTCTCAAGGGCCCAAGGCCCTTGAGTGGGATCCAAGGGCAGCGCCCTTGGCGTCCCTCACGCCGGATTCGCCCGCATGTGCCGCATCAGTTCGTCCACCGTCGTGAACGCGAGGCCGGTGACCGTGTCGGCGCAGCCGTAATAAATGGCGATGCGGCCGGTCGGCTCGTCGTGCAGCGCGGCGCACGGAAACGTCACGTTCGGCACGTCGCCCGCCAGCTCGTACAGCTCGCGCGGGCCTAAGATGTAATACCGGGAACGCAGCAGCACGCGGGATGGGTCGGCAAGGTCAAGCAGCGCGCAGCCCATCCGGTAGACAAACCCGTTGCAGGTGTTCAGCACGCCGTGGTAGATCATCAGCCAGCCTTCCGGCGTCTCGATGGGGATCGGCCCCGGCCCGATTTTCTTGCTTTGCCACGCGGAGAAGTCGCTGTTGATGGTGCCCATGACGAACCGGTGCCGGCCCCAGTATGTCAGGTCCGGGCTGTAGCTGACAAAGATATCGCCGAATGGCGTGTGGCCCGTGTCGGACGGGCGGCTGAGCATCGCGTACTGGCCGCCGATTTTGCGCGGGAACAGCACGCCGTTGCGGTTGTAGGGCAGGAACGCGTTCTCCGTTTGGTGAAACGTCTGAAAGTCCTTCGTCCAGGCGACGCCGATGGTCGGGCCGTGGTATCCGTTGCACCAGGTGACGTAGTACGTGTCTTCGATCCGGCAGACGCGCGGGTCGTAGCGGTATTCGCGCGCGGTGACGTGCGGGTCGCCCTCGAACCGGATCGGTTCGTGGTTGATCCGCCAATGGACGCCGTCGTCGCTGAACCCCGCGAAGATGTCCATGCTGACGGACTTCGAGTCGCAGCGGAACACGCCCGCGAACTTACCTTCAAACGGCACAACCGCGCTGTTGAACACGCTGTTGGACGTTGGGATCGCGTCGCGGGCGATGATCGGGTTTCCGTCGTACCGCCAGACCGGGTCTGCGCACCCGGCCGGCTTTTCCTGCCATGGAATGTTTGGGATCGTCTGGCCGCTCGGCGTCTGCATATCGGTTTCCTCCAAAGCGCGTATTATCTAGTATTATACGATTTTTTTGCGTTCCTGCAAAGCCCTTGACACCGTACATGCAAAACCTTAGGATAGTACGCGCATGGCTTCATATACACGGAAGGGATGTGCGCGGGTGGTACGGGATAAAGCGTTTTACCGGACGATTTTCACCCTTGCGTTGCCGACGGCGATTCAAGGGTTCGTGTCGTTTCTGGTGGTGCTCGTCGACAACATGATGGTCGCGAGCCTGGGCGACACGGTGTACGCGGGCGTCGCGCAGTCCAACGGCGTCACCGCGCTGTTTGTCGCGGCGATCAACGGGCTGGTCGGCGGCTCGGCGGTGCTGATCTCGCAATACTGGGGCAGGCAGGACACCGAGCGCATCCGGCGCATCTTCGCGTTTGTCACCTGGATCTGCCTTGCGGTCGCGGCGCTGTTCGTCGCCGTGGTTTCGCTTTTTCCCAGAGGCCCGCTGTCGCTGCTGGTCGGCGACCCTTTGATCATCGAGGCCGCGCTGCCCTACCTGACGGTGGTCTGCTTTTCCTACCTGCCCTACGCTGTGACGACTGCGCTCGTCGGCATGCTCCGCTGCGTCGAGATCGTCAAGATCACGCTGTACACGACGCTGCTGTCGCTGGTGAGCAATATCGGCCTCAATTATGTGCTCATCTTCGGAAAGCTCGGCATGCCCGCGATGGGCGCGCAGGGCGCGGCGCTGGCCACGGTGCTGGCGCGGTGCATTGAATTGGCCGCAGTCTGGTTCTACCTTTTTTATGCGCAAAAACGGTTCGCGATACGGCCCCGCGACCTGCTGCGCGGCGACCGCGTGCTTTTGCGCGATTATGTCAAGTACGGCATGCCGGTCGGCGTCGTGGACACGCAGTGGGCGTTCGTCGGCGTGATGAAAGCCGCGATCATCGGCCACCTCGGCGCGCAGATGATCGCCGCGAACAACATCGGCGAGTCGCTGATGCAGCTCGGCGTGATCTTCACGAGCAGCCTGGCCGGCGGCGCGTGCGTCGTCATCGGCAAGACGGTCGGCGCGGGCGATTACGAAAAGACGCGCGCGTACGCCAAGACGATTCAGTTGATGTTCCTGATGATCGGCGTGACGATGGCGGCGATCGTATTCTTTGTCCGCGCGCCGTTCGCGGGGCTATACGGCGGCGTGTCCGAGGAGGCGCGCGCCCTCGCGGTGCAGATGATCGGCATCGCCGCGGTGACGCTGGTCGGCACGACCTACCACGCGTCCTGCTTTGTCGGCATCAACCGAGGCGCGGGCGACAGCCGGTTCGTCATGATCGTCGACATGATCTGCGGCTGGCTCGTCGTGCTGCCGATCGCCGCGCTGTCGGCGTTCGTGTTCAAGCTGCCGCTGCCTTTGATGTTCCTGATGCTGCGCATTGACCAGACGTTCAAGTGGATCATCGCGCTGCTCCGGCTTCGCGGGAACAAGTGGATCCGGAACGTGACGCGGGAAAAAGTGGCCGCGTAGCGTGAAAGCTGTTGCCCTTGCCTCCAAAATGTGCTATATTGATACAGACCGAGGTCTATTTTGGAGGCAACATGATTCTTTGCAAATGTCCGCGCTGCGAGCTGAACTATATCCTGGACGGCGGCGTGCTGTGTTCGGTCTGCCGCGATCAGTCGCCCGGAAACTGGGCGGAGGATGACGCCTCGCAGGTCTGCTCGGTGTGCGGCGAGCGCGCCGCGCGGCCCGGCGAGGATCTCTGCGGGGCGTGCCTGCGCGAGATGCGCCCGGGCGCGCGCTATGCGCCGGAGGAGCCGGATCCGGAACCTGCCGGCAACCCGTTTGACGCCGAGGACGGCATGGCACAGTACAAAGCGCCGGAAGCGTAACGCCGAACACCGCCATGACAGGCCATCCCGACGCGCCGCCGCGGAGCCGTCCGCCCGGCGTGTCCGTTTTTTTGGGTGGCGCGGCGGCGCGTTTCGGTGTATGATACAGACATGAACAGGAGGGACGCCTATGTATATCGCGGATACGCATTGTGACACCCTGCTGGCGCGGTCGCGCCTCGAAAATGAGTTTACCAACCGGCCTTCTCCGGACGTGACGCCCGAGCGGCTGCGCGACGGCGGCGTGACGCTGCAGGTCTGCGCATTGTTTTCGGGTTCGGTCGGCCCGAAGGGAACGGGCGCGGACGCGCCGCGCGCGATGGCCGACGCGCAGTACGCGGTGCTGCCGACGCTGACGGAGCACGGCGTGCGCAAGGTGGACAGCCCGTTCGACGCAAAGGACGGCGACACCTGCCTGATGCTGTCGATCGAGGGCGGCGAGATCCTGGGCGACTCGATCGAGACGCTGCGGACATACCGAAAGCTCGGCGTGCGGCTGCTGGCGCTGACCTGGAACTTTGAAAACCTGATCGCCTACCCGCACTGCGACGGCGGCCAGCACGGGCTCAAGCCGTTCGGCTGGGAGGTCGTGCGCGAGATGAACCGGCTCGGCGTCGCCGCGGACGTGTCGCACCTGGGCGAAGGCGGGTTCTGGGATCTGATATTCCACAACGACAGGCCGCCGATGGCGTCGCATTCGTGCAGCCGCAAGCTGCGCAACCATACGCGCAACTTAACCGACGACCAGATCAAGGCGCTGATCGATTGCGGCGGCTGGATGGGCATCAACTTCTACACGTCGTTCCTGACCGACGCGAAGGTGGCGACGCTCGACACCGTCTGCGACCACATGGCGCACATCGCGGACATCGGCGGCGTCGGCATCCTCGGCCTCGGCAGCGATTTCGACGGCATCAGCTCCGCGCCGATCGGTTTGCAGCACCCGGGCGACATCCCGAACCTGCTGGACGCGCTGGCGAAGCGCGGGTTTTCAAAGGATGAAATCGAAGGCATCGCGGGCAAAAATTTCCTGCGCTACATGAAGCGGTTTGAGGAGGCGTGACGATGGCCAAATATGCGATTGGCGTTGACTTCGGCACGCTGTCGGCGCGCGCGCTCGTCGTCGAGGTCGGCACGGGCCGCGAGCTTGCGTCCGCGACGATGGACTATCCGCACGCGGTCATGGATGAAGCGCTGCCCGGCGGCGCGAAGCTCGGCGTTGACTGGGCGCTGCAGCATCCGCAGGATTACCTTGACTGCCTTTCGTACACGATTCCAAAGGCGATCGCGGACAGCGGCATCCGCGCGGACGACGTGATCGGCGTTGGCATCGACTTCACGGCCTGCACGCTGATGCCCTGCAAGGCGGACGGCACGCCGCTGTGCTTTCTGCCCGCTTATCAAAACAATCCGCACGCGTACATCAAGCTATGGAAGCATCACGCCGCGCAGGGGCAGGCCGACCGGCTGAACGGGATCGCGGCGGCGCGCGGCGAATCGTTCTTAAACCGATACGGCGGCAAGATTTCGTCCGAATGGGCGCTGCCGAAGATCTGGCAGACATTGGAAGAGGCGCCGGATATCTACGCCGCCGCCGACAGGTTCATCGAGGCGGCCGACTGGGTGATCTGGCGGCTTTGCGGCAGGGAGGCGCGCAACGCCTGCACCGCAGGGTACAAGGCGATGTGGTCAAAGCGCGAAGGGTATCCGTCGAAAGCGTTCCTGAAAGCACTCGACCCGCGCCTTGAAAACCTTGTCGAGGAGAAGCTGTCAAACGACATCCGTCCGATCGGCGCGAAGGCCGGCGAGATCACGCCCGAGGCCGCGAAACTGACCGGGCTTCCCGTCGGGGCGGCGGTCGCCGTCGCCAATGTGGACGCGCACGTGTCGCTGCCCGCGGCGGGCATCACCGAACCCGGCAAGCTGCTGATGATCATGGGCACGTCGACCTGCCACATTGTGCTCGGCGACGAGGAAAGGCTTGTGCCCGGCATGTGCGGCGTCGTCGAGGACGGCGTCGTTCCGGGGTATCTCGGCTACGAGGCGGGCCAGAGCTGCGTCGGCGACCATTTCGCGTGGTTCGCGCAGAACTGCGTACCGGCCGCTTATGCGGAAGAAGCGAAGGCGCGCGGGTTGCACATCCAGCAGCTTCTCACCGAAAAGGCGCAAAAGCTGCGCCCGGGCGAGAGCGGCCTGCTGGCGCTCGACTGGTGGAACGGCAACCGCTCGGTGCTCGTCGACGCGAACCTGACCGGCGTGATGCTCGGCATGACGCTTTCGACAAAGCCCGAGGAGATGTACCGCGCGTTGGTCGAGGCGACCGCCTACGGCACGCGGATGATCGTCGACACGTTCGCCGAAAACGGCGTGCGGATCGACGAGCTGTTCGCCTGCGGCGGCATCGCGGACAAGAACCCGATGATGATGCAGATTTACGCGGATGTGACGCGCCGCGAGATCCGCATCGCGCGCTCCGCCCAGTCGCCGGCGCTCGGCAGCGCGATGTTCGGCGCGGTCGCGGCGGGCAAGGCGCGCGGCGGCTATGACACGATTCAGCAGGCCGCCGGGGAAATGGGCGGCGTCAAGGACATCGTGTACCGTCCGATCGCCGAGAACAGCGCGGTCTATGACAAGTTGTTCGCCGTGTACCGCAGGCTGCATGACCTGTTCGGCCGCGGAGGCGATCCTGCGCTCAAGACGCTGAAGCGGATCAAAACGGAGGAGGTCGTTCCATGATCAAAATCTTCCTGGCCCTTTCACTGTGCGCCGCGCTGCTTCTGCCGCTGTTCGGCGGACTCGCCTTTGCGGAGGAATCCGCGCCGTACGCGGCGTTTCAAGAGTCGATAGACATGGCGTTTGCGCTGCGCGTCGCGACGGAACTTTCGGAAAACGCGGCTTTGTACAGTTCGCCGCTCGGGTCGCGCAACGCGGGCAGCGACGCGGAACACGCGGCCGCCGAAACCATCGCCGGCGTGATGCGGGAAATCGGCCTTTCCGATGTGGAAAAGGTGCCGATCACCGCCGACAAATGGTCGAACAACGGCTCGTCGCTGACCCTCGCCGACGGGACGGCGTTCAAGGTGCAATCCTACGCATCAGGCGCGACGCCCAAAGACGGAATCACCGCGGAAATCGTGTTCGCCGGTGAGGGCACGCGGTATGACTTTGACGCCGTCGGCGGCGTCGAGGGCAAAATTGTGCTGGTCGACATCAACCAGCGCGAGAACTGGTGGATCACATATCCGACGCTGGAAGCCGAGCTGCTCGGCGCGGCCGCGATCATGCTGGCCAACACCGGCGGGTTCTCGGAAGTGTCGGCCGACGCGCTGAACATGAACGATTTTTGCGGACCGGTCAGTATCCCTTCGGTCAGCATCAGCCAAAACAGCGCCAACGAGATCAAGGCGCTGCTTGAAAAAGGCACGGTGACGGCGACGCTCGTGGTGGACAACGTCGTCGAGGAGGACAACGCGACGACCTACAACGTCGTCGGCAGGATCGCGGGCAAGTCGTCCGATCACCAGATCGTTATCGGATCGCACTATGACACGCATTACAAGGGATTCCAGGACAATAGCTGCGCGGTCGCGTTTGATCTCGCCATCGCCAAGGCGATGATCGATTCCGGGTACGCGCCGGAGAACGACATCGTCTTCGTGGCGCACGGCGCGGAAGAATGGGGCGCGATCGGCACGGTGTTCGACTGGTCGACCGGCGCGTACGGCATGGTGACGCAGGCGAGGCCCGAATGGGTTGGGAAAACGCTCGCGTTCATCAATTCGGAACTGCCGGCCTTCGCGTTCGGCGACACGACGCGCTCGGACACCGCGCCGGAACTGTACACGTTCATCCGGAACTATCTGGAAAGCGGCCTGGCCCCGAGCGCGAACCATGTGTTTCCCGGCGGCGTCGTGTCCGAGGGATACCAGACTTACACATATTCGGACGATTTCTCGTACTACTCGGCCGGGATCCCGTCGGTCATCAACGGATTTCTGCTGACCGACGACCGGGAAGGCGTCTGGGACTTCTATTACCAGTACTACCACTCGGATTTTGACACAAAGGACACCTACAACGAGGATGTGCTGCGCTTCAACATCGCGTACTACGGCGTGATGGCGATGTACATCGACGCGCTGCCTGCGATCGACCTTGATTACCGCGTGCAGCACGCGCGGATCGCGGCGTCCGTGGACGAGACAGCCGCACGTGAGGCCGGCGCGGACGTCGACGCGTTTTTGACGGCGCTTGCTGGATACGAAAAAGCGGCCGGAGCGGCGTACGAAACGGTCACGGCCATCAACGCGGCGTACGCCGCCGCGGTCGATCCCGCGGAAAAGGCGCGGCTGTGGACGCTCGGAAAGGAAGTCACGAACCTTTCGCTGGCGCTGTTCCGGGATACGCAGGAGGCCTTCCTCGGGCTGATGTACGAACGGCCTGTCGTCCGCCACGAGGCGCAGCAGGAGAACATCGCGCTTATGCAGGAAGCGATCGCGCTTTTGAACGCCGGTGACGTCGTCGGCGCGGTCGACGGGCCTGTATGGCAAATCAACAACATCAACGAATGGTACGCGCTTTCGTTCAGCCCGGGCGTGACCGCGATCCTGAACGACATGATGTTCGGCGAGCGCGCTGCGGGCAACCTGTTCTGGGGCACAAACCGTCAGGTGCCGTACGCCAACGTCGAGGAAGCCACGCGCTCGCTGTACGCAAAATACGACGCGGTCGACCCGTCGTTCGAAGCCGAGATTGCGATTTATACGCGTGAAATCGCGGCCGCGCGGGCGCAGTACGCCATTGACATGGCGAACGAAACGGCGGCGCTGGCGGCGCAGACGGCAAAGCTGCTGGAAATCGCTGCGGTGAGGCCGTAGGGAGAACGATGGGGAGGCGGAGGCGCCAGGAGGTTCCGCCTGACAAGATACTGCCGGCCTGTGGGTGTGGATTGATCCATCCGCCCGCAGGCCTTTTTGCGCGCGGTTTCCTCAGATTGCATGTTGATTCCCCGAATGGTATACTGATGCCATAAAAAACAGGGAGGCGGTTGGCATGGCGAAGCATTGGCCGATCGGCACCATCATTCCCTTTGACGCGCTGGCGGACGGGATTTCGTTCTGCCGCAAGGCCGGCATGGACACGCTGCAGCTCGGCCTGGGCGACGCGAGCCTGCGGACACCGGA
>JAVBOQ010000323.1:0-13441 GCA_031550455.1 Eubacteriales bacterium | reverse complement strand
ACCCGCCCGCCGCCCGGGGGCTGGGGGGCGGCGACCCTATGATAGCAAAAAAAAGCCGTCTTTTCAAGGCCTGCGGCGCATTGCGTCACCTTTGGCCGTGTGCGCGAACGTCCGTGCGAAGACCGCGAAATATAGCGGGTCGGCGGAAGTTATCCACAACGCCTAGTATGCGACCATTTCCGCAAAGCACAAATCCCGCCCTTGGGCGGGATTTGCTCGAAAAGTTAAACATTAGACACAAAGTATCCGGTCGGAGAGCAAAAACGTTCAAGTAATGTAAAAACCGTTCACAAAGATCTACAGAGAGTTTACGACATCATACATTTCCCTGTCGAAATAATCCTTTCGGTTGTCCTGCATTCTGAGCGCCTGCGCGATCGGCATGGAGAATACGCGGCCTTCCTTGACGCCGATGACCAGGTTCTGCTGGCCTTCCTTCAAAAGGCGGACGGCCGTCAAACCGGCCTCAAACGCAAACGCGGCGTCATAGGCGGTCGGCGACTCGCCGCGCTGCGTATAGCCCAGCACCGTCGCGCGCACCTCCACCCAGTTCCCCTTCGCGTCGTGGCAGAGCCTTTTGAGCACCGACGCGAGCCTGGACGCGTTCATCGTCTCGCCCGGGAAGCACTGCTTGCCGCGCTCCATCAGGAAGCCGTACAGGTCAAACGGCACCATCGCGGCGTACGCGCCTTCCGCGACGATCACCGTCGCGCGCGTGTTGCCCATGTCCATCTCACGCTGCAGCCGCTCCGCGATGTCCTCGACCTTCCAGGGCATTTCCGGCACGATCAGGATCTCCGCGCCGGAGGCGACCGCGGTCTGCAGGGCGATTTCGCCGCAAGCGCGGCCCATCACCTCGACGACGTGCGGCCGGTCATGCGAGCGGGACGTCGCGCGGATCTGGCGCACCGCCTGCATGCAGACGTTGACCGCGGTATCGTAGCCGAGCGACATTTCAGTGTACGCAAGGTCGTTGTCAATCGTGCCCGGAATGCCGATGCACGGCATGCCCAGGTCGCAAAGGCGCATCGCGCCGTTGAAGCTGCCGTCGCCGCCGATGACGACGAGGCCCTCGACGCCGATCGCGAGCAGATTCAGCACCGCGGTCAGCCGCACGACCGGGTTTAAGAACGTCTCACACCGCGCCGTGCGCAGATGCGTGCCCGGCTGGTCCGCGATATCCAAGACCGTTTCGATGTCCAGACCGACGAAATCCTCCCGGAACGCCGGGTAGCGCTGCAAAAACGCCTTGAAATCATCCTCAACGCAGAACATCTCGCCGTACTTGCGAAACAGCGGCCGAAAGTCCGGAAACGTGCCGCCCAGTTCACCGCTGACCGCGCGTTCCAGCGCGTTGAGCAGCCCGAAATCCTCCCGGGCGTCGTTCATCGCGCTTCGAACGCGTCCGAACATCTCCGCCTGCAGCGCCGCGTCGCGGCGGATCAGGCCGTTATACCCACGGATCACGCCGATCAGCGGCATCTTGTCGTGCGCGGCGGATCGCGCGATGGACACAACCGCGGCGTTCATGCCCGGCGCGTCGCCTCCGCTCGTCAATACAGCTATTTTGCGCATGCAACCGCATCTCCTTTAACAGTAGCCAACATCCAACAATACCTGCCGTGCCTCGACGGCCTCCGATTCGGGGACCATCAGCTCAAAGTAGTTTTCATCGTCGCTGACCGCGCGATACACAGGGGAGAGCCTGACCAGAAAACCTTCTCGCTCGAGCTTCTCGCGCAACGTCTGCGCGAGCGAAAGCGACCTGGCCATGTGAACCACCATCCACATCGGAATCCCTCCATGCCTGCCGCGCTTGCAGAATGCCGATGGGATTATATCACGGGTCGCATCCTGATACAAGCGAAAACATGGGAAGGATTCATGGCAAGCGCAGCGAAGCGACAATATGAAAGCCCGGATCTTAGCGTCTTTGGCGGAGGGACAGGAAGCGTAGCCTCCTGGTGTTCGTCCGTCACCGGTTCTCCCTCGGCGCGGCTTTTGGCCGTTCTTCCAGCGCGAACCACGCCGCGACGCCGTCCGCAATGGCCTGCGCGACGAGCGACTCGTACGCGTCGGTGCGCAGCAGCGCCTCCTCCGCCGGATTGGACAGAAAGCCGCATTCGACCAGCATCGACGGAATGCCCAGCGATAAAATATAAAAATCACCGGGCGACGCGGCGCGCGCGCGCTTGGGCGACAACGTCTCGACCATCTTTCCCTGGGTCAGTTCCGCCAGCGCGCGGCCTGCCGCGCAGTCCGAGCGGAAAAACACCTGCGGGCCGCTCTGCCGCGTGTCGCGGTACTCGTTCATGTGCACGCTGACCAGCAGTTCCGCGCCGCCGGCCGTCACAATTTCCGCGCGCCGTTCCATATCCTGCCGCTTCTTGCGCCCCTTCGGGTTCGGATCGCACAGCGCGTAGTCGCCGTCCCGCGTCATCACAACCGTCGCGCCAAGCGCCGAGAGGCAGTCGCGCAGGCGAAGCGCAACGTCGAGGTTGTACGCCTTCTCCCACCGGCCGCCCGGCGCGCGCGCGCCGCCGTCGTAGCCGCCATGGCCCGCGTCCACCGCGACGACGCGCCCGGAAAGCGGCGCGTCCGCGGCCGCGCTTTGAACCGGAACCTCCGTCGACGCCGGAAAAACCATCGCGGCCGCTAACAGGATGGCGGCGATTGTCAGCAGCGCAGCGCGCGCCTGGCGAAATGTCCAATGCATCCGAGGTTCACCTCCTTCGCGCAGTGTATGCGCGCATCAGCAGGTTCATACAGGCTCGTTTCACCCATGCAGACCGATAGTCTGTTTCATATACGCCGCCCATTCGTGCCGAACTTTGCCGATTGCGCGCCGGATGTCAAGGAATCCGCCGCATTTCGAGCCGCGGATAACCCGATCGGTATATGGATATGCAAACGATGCGGAAAGCCGGCGAAATACACCTTTTCCACACTGTCCACAAGGTTATCCCCAGAACGGAGCGGCATTGCAGCTTGTTTCGGGCCTTTTTCCACAGATTCGGCCGACTGGCGGCGTAAACGGCGAAAGTTATCCACAGACTTTGTGCGGCAAGGCGTGCCAGTGCCCAAAACAAACCGCCGTCCGGAACACAGGCGGCGTATGAGCTGCCAATTGGCCTGTTTGTGTATGGTTTCACAGGCGGGCGCGTGTCAGGACGGCGCGGCAGCGGGTCAGAATAGACAAAAAAAAGAGCGCGGGAGAGGAAAAGCCGCCGGGACGCTGTCCCGGCGGCCTCCTGCCGCAAGCCCTTGCCATAAGCCCCATCACACCGCGCACCCTCAGCCGTCACCCATGCGCAATTTCGCGCCTGGTTCGGCGTTGAGCGACAGATCGGCGATCGTTCCGCGCATCAGCGCGAAAAAGGCGGCGCTGCCGATCATCACGGCGTTGTCCGTACACAGCGCGGGCGGCGGGATGAAGCACGGGATGCCCGCGTGGCGCGCGGCTTCCGCCATCTCCGCGCGCAGCAGCCGGTTCGCCGCGACGCCGCCCGCGACCGCGATCGCGCGCGCGCCGGTTTCGCGGGCCGCAAGCGCCGTCTTCTCGACAAGCTGCGCGACGACAGCCCTTCGGAACGACGCCGCGACATCGGCGTCCGCTACCCGCTCCGCATCCAGCGCTTTTTTACGTAGCGCAAGCATCAGCGCGGTCTTCAGCCCGCTGAAGCTCAGGTCGTACCGGCCGTCCATCTTCGGCTTTGGCAGCTTCAGCGCGGCCGGGTCGCCCGCCTCGGCAAGCGCGTCCAGCAAAGGGCCGCCGGGATACGGCAGCCCAAGCATCCGCGCGGCCTTGTCGAATGCCTCACCGGCCGCGTCGTCCTGCGTACACCCAAGCAACGCATACTCGCCGTACCCGCGCACCGAAAGGATATGCGAATGGCCGCCCGACGCGACCAGACAGACGAACGGCGGCTCGAGCGCCGGATGCGCCACATAGTTCGCGCAGATGTGTCCTTCGATATGGTTGACCGGAATCAGCGGCTTTTCGGCGGCGTACGCCAGCGCTTTCGCGCAGCCGACGCCGACCAGCAGCGCGCCGACCAGCCCCGGGCCGCTCGTCACGGCGATCGCGTCCACGTCCGCAAGCGTCATCGACGCCTCGGTCAGCGCCTGTTCGACGACGAGGTCGACCGCCTCGACATGCTGCCGGGACGCGATTTCCGGCACGACGCCGCCGTACAGCGCGTGTGTCGCGATCTGCGACGCGATCACGCCGGACAGCGCGCGCCGACCGTCCTCGACCACCGCCGCCGCAGTCTCGTCACACGACGTTTCGATCGCCAGAATGCGCGCGCGCCCGCGCTCCATCAAAGCACGGGCCCGTTGGTTCATATCAGACGCATAACTCAATGCTCTTTCTTCCTTCTATATGGCCAATATGCGGCGACCAGTCCGGCGCCCGCCATCGCGAGCGCGCCGCCGCCGAACCGCAGCGCGACTTTCCGCACCGCCTCCTGAAAAAACGACCCGGGCAGCATTCGAATCAGCCCGGAGGTCAGTGGGTCCAGCAGCCACAGGTCGTTTGTGAACACCAATTCGTGCATCGCCGTAAACCAGCCGTCGAAATCGATCGCCGCCCACGCGCCAAATCCCGCCATTGCCAGCGCGAATACGCCCATGCCGGCAAGCATGCCCGCCGCGGCGCGTTTGCGGCCGCCGAAGGCAAAGCCCAGAATCAACAGCGGCAACCCAACCCAAAGGCACACAACCGACAGCGCTTTCGCGAAGTCAAACAGCGCCTTGACGTCCCGCATGTGCTGCGCTTCGCGCTCGATGAAAAGGGCGGAGAGCCCGGACAGTTCCCCTTTGAGGTAGGAGACCAGCTCTTTCGCCATGTCAGCAAACAGCCCGGCCGCCGGATACTCCGAAACCCGCAGCGCAACCGACGCGACCGACTGATAGAGCAGCGCGGTCAGCAGCATCACACCCGCCAGCGCGGCGGCAAACGGCGCGGCCTTTTTCATCCGCGAAGCGCGCGAAGCTGCAACCGCGCGGGCGCGCCGTCGCTGCCCGAAAGCAGCATCGGCAGACAGCGCATTTCATACCATCCCGGCGCGAAGCCTTCCACGGCGGCGTTTTCGAGCAGCACGACGCCCGCGTCGATCAAGAGCTCGTGCACCTCGCGCACAACGCCTTCGCCGCCCACCGAGAGGCCGTCGACGCCGATCATCGTCACGCCGGCGTCGAGCAGCGTCCGCGCCTCGTCCATCGTCAGCCCGCGGCCGCCTGTCTTTACGATCATGCGCGGGCAGCGCGCGCGGGACGCGTCCGATTCGCGAAGGTCGATCAACTGCGCGATGCCGTTGAGCGCGGCGATGTCGACGGAGGCGGTGTCGCCCGCGCGGCCGATGTGCTTCGGCGCGTCGATGTGCGTGCCGCAATGCACGCTCATCGTCACCACCGAGAGATTCCAGCCGCAGTCCTCCGCCGTTTTGAACAGGTTGCGCTCAAAGCCCGGGTCGCCCGGGTAGATTTCCATCTCGGGCACAAGCGGCCTCGACGCGTCGCGCCACGGCCGCTCGTCCCGCTCCATGATATCGTACTCGTCATAGCGGGCGACGACGGAAAAGCCGATCCTGCGGTACACGCTGCGCGCGCGGACATTCCAGCGGCGCACCGCCAGCCGGAACGTCTCCGGCTGAAATTCCTGGCGCAGCCAGGTGAGCGCGGCTTCCACAGCGAACACGCCGATCCCCCTGCCGGTCAGGTCGGGCCGAAGTCCGATGCCGAAATCGAGCGGTTCCGGCCGCTCCGCGTACAGCGCGGCGGCAGGCTCCACCTGGCCTTCCTTGCCCCAGTCAAACGCCCCGCACAGCGCGCCGTCCGCGCCGTAAAGCCCGCGCAGCAGCGTTTCGCGCCGGATATCGTCCGTTATGTCGTAGCTGTCATAGGGCGCGGGATACCGCCAGCCGGTGATCTCCGCGAAGTCCGCCTGGGTCAGCGCCCGCACGAAAAAACGCATCGCTGCCTCCTATTGCATCTGCAGATACGCGGTAATAAACCCGTCGAGCCCGCCGTCCATCACGGCGTCGACGCCGCCTTCCTCATAGCCGGTGCGGTGGTCCTTGACCATCGTGTACGGCTGAAAGACATACGAGCGGATCTGGCTGCCCCACTCGATCTTTTTCATTTCGCCCTTGATGTCCGCCATCCGCTCTTCCTTCTCGCGCTCGCGCAGCTCGATCAGGCGGCTCTTGAGCATCCGGATGCAGACCTCGCGGTTTTGCACCTGCGACCGCTCGTTCTGGCACTGGACGACAATGTTCGTCGGGATGTGCGTCATACGCACCGCCGAGTCGGTCCGGTTGACGTGCTGCCCGCCCGCGCCGGACGCGCGGTAGGTATCGATGCGGACTTCTTCCATATTGAGTTCGAACGCGTTATCCTCGATGATCGGCGACACGTCCAGCGACGCGAACGACGTATGCCGCCGGGCGTTTGAGTCAAACGGCGAGATGCGCACCAGCCGGTGCACGCCCTTTTCCGACCGCAGGAAGCCGTACGCGTTGTCGCCGGAAACCTCCCAGGTCGCGGATTTCGTGCCCGCTTCGTCGCCCGGCAGAAAGTCCAGCATTTTGACCGCGAAGCCGTTGCGCTCGCAATAGCGCAGGTACATCCGGTGCAGCATGCTCGTCCAGTCCTGCGCCTCGGTGCCGCCCGCGCCAGCGTGCAGCGACAGAATCGCGTTGTTGCGGTCGTATTCGCCGCGCAGCAGCGTCTCCAGCCGGAGCGCCTCGACATCCTTGGCGAGCGCCGCGATGTCGGAGACGACCTCCGGCACCATCGCCGGGTCGCCTTCCTCCTCGACCAGCTCGATCATCGCCTCGATATCGTCCGCGCGCGCGAGCAGCGCGTTAAAATGCGCAATCTTGTCGGTAAGGTTTTTCGCGCGCTGGTTCACTTTGGTCGATTTCTCCAAATCATTCCAGAAATCGGGCTCCGCCATATCCTGCTCCAGTTCGCGGAGTTCATCCGCCATGTGCGGCAGGTTAAAGGGAGTCACCCGCCTCGTTGATGTGTTCGCGCAGCGCTTTGATGTCCGCGCGCGACTGATCCAGTTCCTGCATCGGTCAACGGTCCTTTCTATATCATAGCGTTGGCGCGCGGTCATACAGACACGCCAAAACAATCCCCCGGGATTCGGGAGCGGCTTATTGTACCATAAAGAAGGCGGAGAAGCAACGAAAAGCGTGGACGGGCAGCTAGACAAGACCGCAAAACGGAAAGAGCAATGGCGGTTTTCCCTATAAAAAGGCATTGCCGCAAGGTTCATTTTTTGCGACAATGCCGGTTGATGCAGTTCTATGGGTTAGAACACAAAGTAGTGAATACCTGTACAATACTCGTCTATCCTCGTGCCGTTACACGGTCTTTGCTGATAGCTGTGCCAGATACTCGCTGGGTGCCTATTATAGCTGTAAAAGATCTGGTTGCAACCATAACAGGTTCGCACTACAATGTGGTAGTATATTCGAATATTGCATGGTACCAGTGCTCCACAAGGATAAGAGAGCTCTTGCCCATCGTTTTTACACGTCTCAAGGTAAGATTCGTGCTTGCAAACAGCCGCAAAGGAAGCCGTACAGGCAAACGTTAAAGCGATTACCAAACCATGCCAACACACTTCTTCATTAAAAGTCGCCTCCATTTCTTGCAGCTGCAGTCCATAGTATTCATGCAGAAGAAAAAATAACATCCCTTTGAAAAATTTGGAACAATTTCCTGCGCCGCATCGTTCTACATATAAAACAAAAAATGGAGGCCAAATGAAACCAAAGCTTTCCGCCGCACTGTCCGTTCTGCTCGTCTGCGCGTTGCTTTTGCCTGCCCGCATGGGTCATGCCACACAGCTTTCGCTCCGCGAAGCCGGCGACGGGTTTCTGTCGGAGGTTGCGGCGCTGCCGGGCGGGGAACTGCTGCTCGCGGGCGGGTTTTGCGTCGACCCTGGCCAAGGCCCGGAACACGCGTATCAGGCGCAGGTGATGAAGTTGAACGCAAGCGGAGAGGCCGAATGGAACGCGCTGTTTGGCGAGGGCGCTCAATGGGATGTCTTCGCCGGGCTTGCGCCGCTGCCGGACGGCCGGATCGCCCTGCATCGGGTGTCGTTCGACCAGGAAGCCTTTTCGCACAGCGTCCTGTTGCTCCAATCAGACGGCCGGCAGACCGCCGCGTTTTCGCTGCCGGATTGGACGGAGAACGCCTTTCTGCACAACGAACTGGTTTTCGCGACCGGGGAGAACCGCGTCGCCTGCTTCGACCTGACGTCCGCCATGCGATGGGAAACTGCCGCGCCCGCTGGCCCCGATGTGAACGGATGGACGCGCCTGAATCAGGCGGTTCCCGTCGGCGACGGGCTGATCCTCTTTGGCGCTTCGGGGCCTCCCTCGCTGGGCGTTGTGGCAAAGGTCGACGGCCAAGGCGCGATTGCATGGCAAACCTGGCTGCCGTCGGGCATAGCGCCGACAGCCCTGCACGAACTGGCCGACGGCGCGCTTTTCGGCCTCGGCGAGGTTCACAGCGGCGACCCGAACCAGGTTCTCCATTACGCTTTTTTGTTGGATGCTGACGGTCAATTGCGCGGCACCCATGCCTTGGACATCACCGGCGCCGTTTTTTTGCGCGGGATACACGAGCGGGACGGCATTCTATGGGTGCTTGGCGATCATCGCACATATGCGGAAGGGAGCCTGACGCCGGCAACGCAGACCGCCTGGCTGTTCCAGTTTAACAGCCAGGGCGAGCTTCTCAAAGGAGAGCCTATGGAAGGGTATCCGCCTTTTGCCGGGTTTGTTGAAGACCCCTCGGGCAATATGTATGCCTATGGAAATGAAAACAACCTGAACGGCCCCCGGCTGCTGCTGCCGTTGCCGTGAGGCGAAGCAGGGTTTCCAAAGGGGCTTAGCCCCTTTGGCGGAGGTCAAGGGCGACACCGCACAATCGCGCACGCTGTCCTCGCGGATCTTTTCGCGCTGCTCTGCGTCGCGCTTTCGGTCGCCGTAGCGCTGCTACGGCTTCCTACAGGCTCCTTGATCAGCACGAAAATCTCTCGCGATGCCAGCGACGCTCTTTGTGCGGTGTCGCCCAAGGAGGCGGAGCCTCCTTGCGTCCCCTCCCCTATTGCTCTCTCCCGCAGCAATGCTTGTACTTCTTCCCGCTGCCGCACGGACACGGCGCGTTGCGCCCGACCTTTTCGCCGGCCGACTTCGGCTTTTGCGGCTCCTGCCCGGCGAGGCGTTCCTGCGTCGGCTGCGCGACCCTGACACGCTCGACCGGCTTCCTGAGCTGCGCGTGGTACAGGCGCAGCAGCGTGTCCTCACGGATCAGCCGCACCATCTCGTCGAACATCTCGTAGCCTTCGAATTTATACTCGACGATCGGATCCTTATGGCCGTACGCGCGCAGGCCAATGCCGTCGCGCAGCCTGTCCATCGCGTCGATGTGGTCCATCCAGCGGCGGTCGACCGCCGACAGCAGCACGACGCGCTCAAACTCGCGCATGTCGACGCCCGCGCCGGACAGTTCCGCCTCGCGCTCGTTGTAGTACTGTTCGGCGGTGTCGCGCAGCGCCTGCCGAAGCGTGTCGCGCGTGTTGTAATCGGACGCGTTCACGTCAAACCAGCCCTGCGGAACACAATACTTTTCAAGGTATTCCTTTAACCCTTCGATGTCCCAGTCCTCGGCGTCGTCGCCGCGGCCGGTGAACAGCGCCACCGCGTCGTCGACGAGCGTTCCGGCCATCGTGCGGATCTGCCCGCGCATGTCTTCGCCCTCGAGCACCTGACGGCGCTGACCGTAGATCACGTCGCGCTGCTGGTTCATCACGTCGTCATATTCGAGCACATGGCGGCGGATGTCGTAGTTCCTGCCCTCGATGCGCTTTTGCGCGTTCTCGATCTGGTTGGTCAGCATCTTCGCCTCGATCGGCGTGTCTTCGTCGAGGCCAAGCCGACCGATCATCCCGGAGAACCGGTCGGAGCCGAACAGCCGCATCAGGTCGTCTTCGAGCGCGATGAAGAACTGCGACGAGCCCGGGTCGCCCTGGCGTCCGGAGCGGCCGCGCAACTGGTTGTCGATGCGGCGGCTCTCGTGCCGCTCCGTGCCGATGATGTGCAGGCCGCCGACCGCGACGACGCGCTCGTGTTCGGCGTCTGTGTTGCGCTTGAACTCGCTTTCCAGCCTTTGGAACTCGGCGCGCGCGGCGAGCACCTCTTCGGGCACGTTCTCGTCGTGGCCCACGGCCTCCTCGATGACCGCCTCGTCAAGCCCCTGCTGGCGCAGCGAGCGCTTGGCGAGGAACTCCGGGTTGCCGCCGAGCAGGATGTCGGTGCCGCGGCCCGCCATGTTCGTGGCAATCGTGACCGCGCCGAAGTGACCGGCCTGCGCGACGATCTCGGCCTCTTTCTGGTGGAACTTCGCGTTCAAGACCTCGTGCGGGATGCCGCGCAGCTCAAGCATCCGGGACAAAAGCTCGCTCTTTTCGACCGATACCGTGCCGACCAGCACCGGCTGGCCGGTCTGGTGCCTGCGGATGATCTCCTCAACGACCTGCTTGTACTTGCCGCGCACGCTCTTGTACACCTGGTCGTTCAGATCCATGCGGATCATCGGCTTGTTCGTCGGGATCTGCACGACGTCGAGCTTGTAGATGCCCTTGAACTCTTCTTCTTCGGTCTTGGCCGTGCCGGTCATGCCGCTGAGCTTTTTGTACATGCGGAAGTAGTTCTGGAACGTAATTGTCGCCAGCGTCTTGCTCTCGCGCTCGACGGTGACGTGCTCCTTCGCCTCGATCGCCTGATGCAGCCCGTCGGAATAGCGGCGGCCGACCATCAGGCGGCCCGTGAATTCATCGACGATGACGACCTGGCCGTTCTGCACGACATAATCGTCGTCGCGGTGCATCAGCGCGTTCGCGCGGAGCGCCGCGTTGATGTGGTGCTGGATCTCGTTGTTTTCCACATCGGACAGGTTTTCAAGGCCGAAATACTCTTCGGCCTTCCGGATGCCCTCCTCGGTCAGCGTGACCGCCTTTTCCTTTTCGTCCTTGGCGTAGTCCGCGCATTCGCGGAGCCGCGCGATGAAACGGTCGGCCTTTTGGTACATGTCGGTCGACTTCTCGCCCTGGCCGGAGATGATCAGCGGCGTGCGCGCCTCGTCGATCAGGATCGAGTCGGCCTCGTCGACGACCGCGAAATGATGCCCGCGCTGCACCATGTCCTTTCGGTAGATCACCATGTTGTCGCGCAGGTAGTCAAAGCCCAGTTCGTTGTTCGTGCCGTAGGTGATGTCGCAGGCGTACGCCGCGCGGCGCTGGTCGTTTTCGATGTCATGCACGATGATGCCGACCGTCATGCCGAGCAGACGGAACAGCTTTTTCATCTGCTCGCCCTGAAATTTCGCGAGATAGTCATTGACAGTGACGACATGGACACCCTTGCCCGGCAGGGCGTTTAAGTACGCCGCGAGCGTCGCGACGTACGTCTTACCTTCGCCGGTTTTCATCTCCGCGATGCGGCCCTGGTGCAGCACGATGCCGCCGAGCATCTGCACGCGGAAGTGCCGCTTGTCCAGAGAACGGCCCATCGCCTCGCGGACGACCGAAAACGCCTCGGGCAAAAGATCGTCAAGCGTCTCGCCGTTGTTCAGCCTGTTGCGGAACTCGGCCGTCTTTTCGCGCAGCTCGTTTTCGGACAGTTTTCGGTGGGCCTCCTCGAAGGCGTCGATCCGGTCGGCCAGTTTCTGCAGCTTGCGCACCTCGGCATCGTTCGATCCGCCGAGCAGCGCCTTTAGAAAATTCGCCATGAATGATAAATCCTTTCTTGGATCCACGGATCCGGTGCGGGTCATTTGGGTACATGAAATACCAATTCCTATCTGGAATTGGTGCTAAGAACCGATTGATTATATCACGGCGCGGTGGGAGATGCAAACGCGAGGGAAAATGGGGTAGGGAAAACACATGAAGCGTGAAGCATCACAATTCAAGCATTGCGCCCCGCGCGTCTTTGTTGTAAAATTCCATTTGAAAGGCGGTGGCGTATGCGAAACTTCGAACCGGATTATCGCAACATCGTGCAGGCCGCGCGCAATGTCGTTCCCACGCGGCTTCCGCTCTATGAGCACCTCATCGGCGTGGATGTGATGGAGGATATCCTCGGCAGAAAGTTTGGGGACCTGTACGGCGGCGGGCACACGGACAAGGTGGCGTTCTTCCGCGCGTACTGCGAGTTTTTCCGGCGGATGGGCTACGATACGGCCAGCTTTGAATGCTGCTTTGGCGCGACACTGCCCGGCACGGGTTCCCTCGGCAACCACAAACCCGGCGAGATCACGTCGCGCGCGGATTTCGACCGTTATCCGTGGGACGAGCTGCCGGCCATCTACGCAAAGGCCGTCGAACCTGTCTTTCTCGCCTTGGAAGAAGCGCTGCCGCCGGGCATGAAAGCAGTCGGCGGCGTCGGCAACGGCGTGTTTGAATGCGTGCAGGAAATCGTCGGCTTTGAGGATCTTTGTTTTGTCCGCGAGGACGACCCGGAACTGTACGCCGCGCTGTTTGAAAAGATGGGCGAAGCGCTGCTGTCGGCCTGGCGGTGGCTGTTTTCGCGGTTTCCGGACGTGTTCTGCGTCTGCCGCATGGGCGACGACCTCGGCTTCAAATGCGCGACGCTGCTCGCGCCGGACGACCTTCGGCGGTATGTGTTTCCGCAGTACAAAAAAATCGTCGCCGAGGTACACGCGCACGGAAAACCGTTCCTTTTGCATTCCTGCGGCTGCATCTTCGACGTAATGGAAGATTTGATCGGCGATGTGGGCATCGACGCGAAGCACTCCAACGAAGACGTGATCGCGCCTTTCCCCGTCTGGGTGGAGCGGTACGGCGACCGCATCGGCAATTTCGGCGGGATCGATACCGACGCGCTCTGCCGCCTGTCCCGGACGGAGATGCGGGAGTATATTCACGATGTGCTGCGGCGGTGCGTCGGCCATGGCGGCCTTGCGTTCGCCTCCGGCAACTCCATCCCGCGCTATGTGCCGACCGAAGGCTACCTGAACATGATCGAGATCGTCCGGACGTACCGCGGCGAGAGGTGACGCGAGGGCTGTCATAACGGGAGAGGGGCGCCGGGACGCCGTCACAGTACAAAGGAGGATTTGCGTGAAACAAAGCCTTGGCAAACTGTTCGCGGGCATGCTGGCGTCGCTCATGGCGATCGGCATGCTGCCAGCCACTGTTGTGGCGTTGAAGCCCACGCCTCCGAAGGTCACGCCACTCTTTTCACCAGCCCCATACGTCGGAACGGTCGTCATTTCAAAAAAAGGCTATCAAAACGTACGCAAAAGCCCCACGGATTCGACGATCATCTTTCGCGTCCATTACGGCGAGCGATACCTATGCGCGGAGGACGCGGGAGATGGCTGGTACAAGATC
>JAVBOQ010000127.1:0-2962 GCA_031550455.1 Eubacteriales bacterium | reverse complement strand
AGCGGCAAGTCGACGCTATTGAAGATCATCGCCGGGCTGGAGCACGCGGACGGCGGATCGGTCACGATGGCGCGCGGCACACAGATCGGCTACCTCGCGCAGCAGGGCATGGTCGAGGAGGGGCTGACCGTCTGGGAAACGCTGGAAAAGGTGTTCGAGCCGGTCAAGGAGATGGAAGCGCGCCTGCGGTCGCTCGAACATGAAATGGCTGAAAAACACGCGGACGAGGCGGCGTTCGCGCGGCTGTCGCAGCAGTACGCAAGCCTGACCGACGCGTTTGAGCAGGCGGACGGCTACGCGTGGAACAGCGCGATTCAGGGCGTCCTGTCCGGGCTTGGGTTCACACGGGCGCAATGGGAGCAGCGCGTGGAATCGCTGTCGGGCGGCGAATGCACGCGGCTGTGCCTTGCGCGGCTGCTGTTGCAAAAGCCCGACCTGTTGCTGCTCGACGAGCCGACGAACCACCTGGATCTGTCGGCGCTTTCGTGGCTTGAGCAGTACATGCGCGATTACAAGGGCGCGATCCTGTTCGTGTCGCATGACCGGTACCTGCTCGACGCGGTCTGCACGGACATCGTCGAGCTGCTGTTCGGCGCGACCGAGCAGTACGAGGGCAACTATTCGCGGTTTCTGGCGCTTCGGGCGGAGCGGTTTGAAGTGCGCCAGCGCGCGTATGTCGCGCAGCAAAAAGAAATCGCGCGGCAGAAGCACATCATCCTGACGCTTCGGTCGTATTGCCAGGAAAAGTTCATCCGGCGCGCGCAATCGCGTGAAAAAATCCTTGAGAAGATGACGCTGCTTGAAAAGCCGACCGACGAAAGGCAGATCCGCTTTTCGTTCACCGCGAAGCGGCGCACCGGCGACGACGTGCTGATCGTTCAGGATCTCGAAAAGGGGTTCGAGGGCCGCGTGCTGTTCTCCGACCTGTACCTGCACCTGCGCGCGGGCGACCGTGCCGCGCTGATCGGCCCGAACGGCGTTGGCAAGTCGACGCTTCTGAAGATCATCGCCAAAGACGAAACGGCGGACGGCGGCACGATCCGGTACGGCGCGAACCTTGACATCGGCTACTACGACCAGCAGCAGCTCCGGCTGCACCCCGAAAAAACGGTGCTGGACGAGCTATGGGACGACTTCCCGCAGATGCAGCCGGGCGAACTTCGGACGATCCTCGGGTGCTTCCTGTTCACCGGCGACGACGTGTTCCAGCCGGTGTCGACGCTGTCGGGCGGCGAGCGAGGCAGCGTCGCGCTGACCCGGCTGATGCTGCGGCAGGATAACTTTCTGCTGCTCGACGAGCCGACGAACCACCTTGATATGGACTCGCGCGAGGTGCTCGAAAACGCGATGGACGACTACCCGGGCGCGATTCTGGCGGTTTCGCACGACCGGTATTTCATCAACCGGTTCGCAAACCGCATCATCGAGATGCGGCCGGACGGCGTGTCGTTCTATCTCGGCAACTACGACGATTATCTCGAAAAAAAGCGTGCGCTGTCGCAGGGCGACGCCGTTCCCGATCCCGGCAGGACGCGCACGTCCGTTGAAAAGGAAAAAAAGCGCGGGCGGCAGGCGCGCGAGGCCGAGAAGGCCGAAAAAGCGCGCATGGAAGCGATCGAGGCCGCAATCGAGGTCAAGGAGGGCGAAATCGCGGCCTGCGAGGCGCGGCTCGCGGATCCCTCTGTGTACGCGAACCCGGAGCGCGCGCGCGACGAGGCGCTGCTCCTGAAGACGCTCAAGGCCGGGCTGGAAGCCCTGTACGCGGAATGGACCGGCGGAGAATAACCGCCCGCAACAACAAAGGAGGCGCCTATGACAAGCCGGGAACTCGTGGGGAAGACGCTGGAATTTTCCAACACCGACGGGCGCGTGCCGCGCCAGCTCTGGACGCTGCCGTGGGCGCGGATACACCATCCGGATGCGCTCGCGGCGATTGAGCGCGACTTTGAATGGGACTTCGCCGGGCCGCCGGTGATCCTGCGCGAGCGGGCCGCGACGCGCGGCGACCCGTACGCGGTCGGCGAGTTCACCGACGAATGGGGCTGCACCTTTCACAACATCCAGGCGGGCGTCATCGGCGAGGTGAAGCGCCCGCCCGTCACCGGCGACGACTGGCAGGGCGTCGAAAACGTCCACATTCCGGTCGAGGAGCTGACGTTTGATCCGGATCCGGTGAACCGGTTTTGCGCGGAGAGTGACAAGTTCGTCGTCGCGGGTTGCTGTCCGCGTCCGTTTGAGCGTCTGCAGTTCGTCCGCGGCACCGAGAACACATACGTCGACCTGATGGAGCGGCCGCCGGAGCTTGACGCGTTTCTGCGGCGGATGCACGATTTTTACTGCGAACAGCATGAAAAATGGGCGCGCACGGACGTCGACGCGCTGTCGTTCATGGACGACTGGGGCTCGCAGCGGTCGCTGCTGATTCATCCGGATCTCTGGGTGGAAATTTTCAAGCCGATGTACCGCGATTTTATCAGCATCGCCAGGGCGCACGGCAAAAAATCGTTCATGCACTCGGATGGCTACACGCTTTCGATCATTCCGCACCTGATCGAGTTGGGCCTCGACGCGCTGAACACGCAGATTTTTTGCATCGGCGTCGATCAGATCGCGCAGTTCAAGGGCAAAATCACATTCTGGGGCGAAATCGACCGCCAGCGGTTGATCCCGGAGGCGACGCTTGACGAGATCGACCGGGCCGTGGACGCGGTTTTCGACGCCGCGTGGGCGGACGGCGGCTGCATCGCCCAATGTGAGTTCGGCCCGGCGGGCAGACCGGACAACGTGCGGCGGATCTATGAGCGATGGGCGATGAAGCGAGGGTAGGGACGGGGGCCCTTAAGAATCCCTTCCTGGGGCGCTGGATGCAGACTATGAAGCAAGGTTCCGCCCGCCGTGAGGCGAAAACGCAGGGTTCCCAAAGGGGCTTAGCCCCTTTGGCGGAGTCCAGAGGCAGAGCCTC
>JAVBOQ010000216.1:0-4938 GCA_031550455.1 Eubacteriales bacterium | reverse complement strand
AACGTTTGGCCGAGATAGATGACCGTTCCAGACAGCACTCGGCTTACAGACAGCGCTCGCATTCCACACGCCGCGCCGTCGCCCGTCATGTACGTATTTTGCATTGCACATCTTTTTTTCGGCCCGCCGTTCCGACGATGTCCGGAATCGATTTGGCCATCATCGCGGCCAACAGCGCAGCGCTTGCCGCGCCGAGCGCCGGATACAGCCCGCCGACAAGTGACTGAAACCCAATGGCGCCCGCCGCGAACGGCAGGGCCAGCGAAAGCGCTTCCGCGACTGTTTTCGGCAACCGCGCTTCCAGCATCTTCCGCAGCGTCCGCAGCAGCGCGACCAGCGTTGACATCACCGCCAGCACCATCGTAACCACACACAGCCAGTACCCCGGCGCGCCCAGCGACCGCGCGAGCAACACGGTGGGCAGCGCCGCGTCTTCGACGGTCGGCATGTGACGCAGCAGCACGGCGTTCGCGCACAAAAGAAGCGCCAGCAGCATTCCGCCCGCCATCGCGCACGCGGTGAGGATATCCCGCTTAGCGCGCGTACGCCCGATTTCGCACAGAACGCCGCAACTGAGCGTCGCGTTCATCGCGGCATAAGAGAAGGCCAGCCCGACCGGCCTGGCCGAAAAGGCGGCCGTGGGCCCCGCGTTTTCCGCGGGCAAACGAAACAGCGCGCCGTACAGCACCGCGCACACGGGCAGCAGCCAGCCGCCCAGCACCGCGATCGCGGACAGGCCGCGCCGCGCCGCCAGCCCGCCGCCGATCACCGCGCACGCGACGCCGATTGCGTACGCGGGCCGCACCGGCAGCGAAAGCGCGGCGAGCTCGCCCATCGCGGCGACCATCGCGCCCGCGGTGACCGTCACCAACGCGCCGTTCAGCCACGCGGCGGCGCGGCCGCCGGCCCCGCCGAGCGCGGCGCGGCACAGCGTGCCGAGGTCGTCCGCGCGGTGCTTTCGCGCGGCGAGCGCGGCCCAGGCGCAAAACAGCGCCAACGCAGCCGCAGCGCACACGCATCCGAGCCAGGACCACGCGCCAAAAACACTGAAAAAGCGCAGTACCTCGCGCCCGGACGCGAATCCCGCGCCGATGACGGTCGCGACAAGCGCCAGCGCGGCCTGCGCCGCAAAAAACCTTCCCGCGCGCATACACCCACCTCAGTCCGGAGCGTATGCGGCGCGTCTACGGCTTATACCGCAGCCATTCGATCCGCTCGACCAACCCGTCGGCGGTATAATAGGTCAGTTCAATGAAATGCCCGCTGTCCAGCTTTGTGTAATAGCTGATCTTGAACTTGCCCGGCGAAATCTGGTCGATCATCCCGAGCTTTCCGGTCGTAAAATTGTACAGCACGCGGTGGCCGTCCAGCGCGGCCTCACCGCCGCCGTCATGGAACGCGCCGAGCACGTCCTCCATCCGGGAACCGACCGCCGTCGACCGCGGCCCCTTAAACTCCGGGCTTGTGACCGACAGCTCGACGAGCACCGGATCCTTGTCCTTGCTCTGCGCCACAAAAACCGCGTGTCCGAACGAATAGGTCAGCCGCGTATACGCGCCCGCGTCGTCACTGCCGTCCGCAGCTTCGGACTGCGGTTCGCCGTGCGCCTCGATGAACTTTGACCGGGTCGTGCCGTTCAGCGAAAGCTTGTCGACGGTGTCCTGCTCGGACATGACCTTGTTCGTTTTGCCGTTGCACACGTATTCGACGCGCAGCTCGTTGGACTCTTTGCCTTCCGAGTTGACCGCGATCGCGCGGATGGTCGTCTTGCCGATGCGCAGCGGAATGGGGGACTCATAGACCCTCGACGAGGTGGTCGGCTCGGTGCCGTCGGTCGTGTAGTAGATCGCGACGACGTCCTTTCCGCCGGAAAGCGGGACGTACTGCACCTTGTCATAGGTGCCCGTCTTCAGCCGCGCGTACGGCATGTCGGGCGTCGGCTTGATGATCACGTACGACTGGATCAACTGCTCGCTGTACATGCCGTCCTTCTCGACGACCGCGACAAGCCTGTAGGAGCCTTCCGCCATATGGATCGGGCCGGTGTACACTTCGCCCTCTGTGACCGGATCTTTGCCAAGAAGCGAATAATACAGCGTTCCGCCCTCGACGTAGTTGATCGTAAGGTCAAACTCCTCATCATAGCGCCGGCCGATCTGCTTTGCGTCAACGGTCGGTTCAGGCGGAATCATTTGGTTGTACATCACCGGGAAATCGGCCGCGCCGGTTTCCTCGATGGCCAGTTCGACCGTCTTGAGCGCTTCGTAGTTGCGCCCCTGCGTCAACATAATGTCGATGACCCGCCGATACGGCTCCGGATACGCCGGCCAGTATTGAATCGCGCGCGTGAAAGCGGTTTCGGCTTCGTCCGTCTGCCCGTTTCCGATGTACGCCCTGCCGAGGTCGATCAGAATATCGAGGTTGTTCGGGTCCTTGGACTGCGCGATTTCAAGCGCTGTCACGGCGCTTGAGATCAGGCCGTCCGTCATGCGGTTTTTGCCAAGCTGGTGGTACGCCTCGGGCGACGCGTCCCGGCCGATCGTCGCAAGCCAATACTGGCCCGGGTAGGTCTGCGTCAAAAACAGATACGTCGCGATCGTCAGCAGCAAAACGCTGACCAGCGATACGACGAGCAGGCGCAGCCAGTTGAAGTTTTCATAACCCTGTACCTCGGGCCGGATGGCGTCCTGTTCATACCTGCGCACCATGCGCGGCGCGGCTTCGCCCGCCGGCCGCGCCTCCGCGTAGCGCTCGGTCTGCGGCCTGGAGCGGCCCTGCCCGGCCCGCGCCGAAACGGGCTGTGCCGACGGCGCGACGGGCCGTTCGGACGCGTTCCTGCCGGCGCGGCGCACAGGCGACCGCCGGGCGGGTTCGTCCGCCGGCGCGCTTGTCGTGGCATGGCGAAGCGGCGCCGTCTCATCCGTCTTTTCAGCATCGTCCGCCACAGCGGCATCCTCACGGACGGCCTGATGCCGCACCGTGTCCGCGCCTTCGATGATGCGCGCCAGATACGGATTGGCGGCCTTTGCGTCCGCGGCGGGCGGACGCCTGACGGGCGCAATGCGCTCGCCGCAGTCCGGACAATTGGCGTGCCCTGGCTCTATAATCGCTCCGCAACGATTGCAGATCAACGGGTTTCCCTCCGATGTGACAGAAAATTTCCCATCCATTCAACGATCGACGCGAATCATTCCATCCTGCGCAGCGCTTCGTACGCCGGGTCTCCCGCGAAATCGCGCGCATCGGGCGCGTCTTCGCCGAGCGCCTCGATCGCGTTGCGCAGCTCAACATAGTCCAGATACCCGATGCCTTGCGCGCCGAGCGCCGCCCGCAGCGCAGGGACCGCGCGCGGGTCGCCAAGCTTTCCAAGCAGCGACGCGTACAGCGCGCGGCGCTCCGGGTTTTTCAGAAACGCGGCAAGCGTCAGATCAAACACGCGCGGTTCGCCCGGGAAGTTGCTCAGCACGTCCAGCAGCGTTTCGCGGCCGGCTTCCGTCGCGCCGTCGAACGCGGAAAGCGCGTCCGCGACGACCGGCGGCCCGATCGCGGTCAGCGCTTCCGCGGCCATGTCGGCGCGCTCGTCGCGCGCGTCCCGCCGCGCGATCCAGTCAATATACCGGCGCGCAGGCGCGGCGCTGCCCATCTCGGTCAGCATCGTGATGGCCGTCAGCCGCGCTTCCGCAGGCGCGTCCTCGCGGTCAAGCAGCCCGCAGAGCAACGCTTCGGCGTCTGTTCCCAGCGCTGTGATCCGCTCCATCAGTTGGTCGGGCGCGGGGATGCTTCGGCTGTGGTACGCGAGCATCCAGTCGACCAGCAGCTTCGCGTCGTCAAACTGGCCGAAATAGCCGCCCGGCGTCGCGCCGTCCAGCCAAGCGACCGGCGTCTTGAGCCATTTTTCATAGACGGCCGGCATCCGCGCCTCCATCCGGTCGATGTTGTTGCGGTACTTCGCCGCGTTCGCGCGCATCCAGGCGCTCGCGTACTGCTCAAACTTCTCGTCAAAATTGACGCATTTCACGGTCCATCCTCCCTTGCAGCCGTTTCGCGAACCGGTCAAGCTTTCTGCGCCGGCCGCGATCCGCATCGGTTGTAACTTTTTCGCCGCGCGCGCGCCGGAACGCAAGCTCCACGGCCCGCGCGCGCATCGAAGCGCCGCACAGGTCCGGTTGTTTCGCGGCCAGCGCGCACAGCGCGTCAAGCCGACGCTCCTCGTCCGGATTTTGCGGCCGCACGCGATTGGCAAGCAGCCGCGCCATCGCGTTTTGACGCGCGTCTTTCTGTTCCGCGCGGGTCACATGCACAAGCGCCAGCCGCCCGTCGATGATCGCGTGGAAAGGCCCCTCCGCGCCCGCGACGAAAAGCGCGGCCAGCGCGCCGTGTTTCGTCGCGTCCGATTGGACACAGTCCGGCAGCGTGTCGCGGAGCGCGGCGCGCGCGCGCGCGTCCCCGAGCGTCGCCAGAATGCCGAGCATCGCCTGCGGGATGCCCGGCTCGTCTGCGCAAAGGCCCCAGCGGAGCATCTGTTCAAGCGCCTCGTCTTCCTCCCAGCGCGCACGGAACGCGGCCGGCCCTTCCTGAACCCAGCCGCGCAGCGTGTTCAGCCGCCGCAGCGTCTCCGAAAGCGGCACGCCGCGCGCGTAGGGCAGCGCGGGCGGAAGGCCGCCCGCCTCGGAAAGACCGAGAAAGTAGGCGGCGACCGCGTCAGCCGGGTCGATCCGCCGGATCAGCCGCCAGCGCCGGACGGCCTCCTCGGCGTCGCCAAGGTTGTGGCTGGCGATCGCCAGCAGGTGCAGAACCTCGTCTGCGTAAGGCGTTTCCGCCTCAATCGGCAGCAGGATTGACCGGACGATCGCGTGCGCGCGCATTCTGCACGCGGTGCGGCAGATCAGGTGCGCGTCGTCTTCCGATTCGATTTTGTCCATCGCGCGTTTTAAGAAC
>JAVBOQ010000246.1:0-4334 GCA_031550455.1 Eubacteriales bacterium | reverse complement strand
TCGGGGTATGGGTCTCTCCATCCGCCTGTATCCCTTCGCCCTTTTGCGTTCCTTTCGTTCTTCGACACCCGCTGCCCATTTTCATGCTTCGCTGCGAAGTTTCTTCATCCTGGTTCTTAAGGGCCAATGGCCCTTAAGCGGGGATCCAAGGGGCAGAGCCCCTTGGCGTTCCTCTCGTCCCTTTTACTATCCCCTATACTACACCGCCGGCGGCTCTTCCGGCGCGGGCGGCGGCGCGGCGCTCTGCTGGTTGCGCGCCTCGTCGGCGGTCAGCGCGACCTTGCACAGCATCAGCATCAATGGACCGGCCAGCAGCCCGATGAAGCCCATCGCGCGGAGGCCCGCGTACATCGCCATCATCGTCGCCAGCGGGTACAGCCCGAGCTGCCTGCCGATCAGGCGCGGCTCCATCACCTGCCGGACGGCGATCAGCAGAATATACAAAAGCCCCGCGCCGACCGCCAGCACGGCGTTGCCCGTGACGATGCCGGAAACGAGCATCGGCAGCAAAAAAAGGCCCGCGCCGATCACCGGCAGCGCGTCCAGAAGGGCGATCAGCAGCGCGAGCAGGATTGCGTAATCGAGGCCCATGATCAAAAACCCGACCGAAAGCTCGGTGAACGTGATGCACAGCATGATCAGCGCGGCCCGTATCTGCGACAGGATTGCCCGGAGAAAGCTCGTTCGCACCTGATTCGACCGGTTCTTGTACCGCTGCGGAATCAGCGAGGTCAGGAACCCGACGATCCGGTCCTTGTCGGAACTCATGTAGAACGTGCCCATCAGCGCCAACACGACGAACAGGATGCCCTGCGGCAGAAGCGAAACGGCGCGCCACGCGAACGACGCGGCGGACGAGGCGAGGCGCGACGCGAGCGAGCTGAGCATCGTGGTTAAGTCGCCGATCGCGCGGATGATCACATTGCGGACGTCTTCGCCAAAGAGATCCTCCAGCGCGGGCCCGTTGAGCCACGCGGTCACGTCCTGGGTTGCCTGATTGATCCAGCCCGGCGCGGTCTGCGCGAGCGACCTGATTTCATTGACGGCCTGGCCGAGGGTTGTGAAGATCAGCGTCAGCAGCGCGCCTGCAAGGAGAAGCGTCAAAAGGCCCGTTACGATCGCGCGGGCCAGTTTGCGGTTTCCAAACCGGCGCGCGATCAGCGTCACCACCGGATTGATCGCCCAGGAGAACAGCGCGGCCAGCGCGAACGGCAGCACATACGGAAGCGCCAGCAGGAGCAGACCAAGGCACGCGAACAGCATGACGATCACCAGGAGTTTGCGCGGCAGATCGTTCCATTCTTCGTTGAACGCCCGGAGCTTTTCCATACGCTACCTCGCTTATCGAAAAAGAATGCGGCCTACCCGGCCTTGTGCATCGAAATGAACAGCACGCCGTCCTGCGCGCTGGCCTCGATGCGGACCGGGAAAGCGAAATCGTTGCGGAAAACAAGGTTCAGCGTCGGGCTGCCGACGGCCGCGTCCACGCCGTGGGGCAGGTAGGTCGCGCCGCTCGGCCCGTGGGGCCGCCGGTAGGTCACCGTGATGCCGGCGGGCAGCGCGAGCAGCACGTTGTACATCGTCGACGAGACCTGGCACACGCCGCCGCCGACGCTCGGCACGGCCTGCCCCTCGAAAAAGGACATGCCTTCCAGGTATCCGCGCGGCTTCTGATAAGGGCCCGCGGTGCCGTCGAAATCAAAAGTCTTGCCTGGGTGCACCAGCACCGAAATGTACTCGCACGCCTGCCTGATGTTGGACTTGCGGTTGGTGTTCAGGCCCTCGTCGTCAATGCGGTAAAACGAGATGAACGCGGCGATCGTGTCTTCGTATCCGGCTGTGTCCAGCGGGTAGACAGGCGTCATGTTCTCCACGGCGTCGAGGTAGAAGTACCCGTACTGCCGCCAGTAAATCACCTTCGCCCAGCCGTCCTTGACCTCCAGAATGGCCACCCGCTGGCCGCGCTTCATCTGGAAAATCTGCGCGGCGGAGTTGCCCGGCTTTTCCCGAAGCGGCGTGTCCTTGCTGATCGTCGCGACGTACTGAGCGGGCGTCGTGCCGTAGGGCAGCGCGCCGTCCTGCACCGTTTCGCAGGAAGACACCAGATGGCGCAGCACATAGCCGTAATCCCACGCGCCGTCCTTCTGCTGCTTGATCACGGTCAGCCATTTCGGGTCATATTCGCTGAAATAGATATAATCGCCTTCGGCGTACCGGCCGATAGACGCCGCGTCGGCCGACTTTTCCGCGCGGATCGACAGCGCTACCTGCGCGACGCCGCGGTACTTCGCCACAGGCGGATCAAGGTTGACCTTGATCTTGCCGACGGATTCCGCGCCGGCGGCGGCTGCCATGAAAAGCAGCGCGACCGAGAGCAGCGCCGAGAGCGCTCTGCGCGTCATGACAAAAGCCTCCGCGCGGCGGACTCGACCGTGTCCGCGATGGCGTCGGCCTCGACGCGCGTCGCGGCGCGCGTGTTCACGTACAACTTGATCTTCGGCTCGGTTCCGGAAGGCCGGATGCAGATCCAGTGACCGCCCGAAAGCTCGTAATACAGCACGTCGGACGGTGTTAAGCCCATCTGGGTCTCGCCGTCCGCGCCGCGCCGGACGCCGGAGAGATAGTCGCGCGAGGCCAGCACGGCGTACCCGCCGATGTCCTTCGGCGGCGCGTTACGAAGCGAGCGCATGATCTCGGTCATCCGCGCGACGCCGTCCTTGCCCGGCAGCGAAACCGAAACGCCGCGCTCCACCGAGAAACCGTACGCCGCGAACAGCGACTGCAGCCTGCCGTAGAGCGTCTCTCCGCGCAGCTTTAGGTACAGCGCAAGCTCCGTCACCAGCAGCGCGCCGTTGACCGCGTCCTTGTCGCGCACAAACGTCGACGACAGGAAGCCGTAGGATTCCTCGAATCCGAACAGGAACGTGTGCGCGCCCGTGTCGTCGAACTGCTGAATCTGTTCTGCGATGAACTTAAAGCCGGTCAGCGTGTCGATCGTCGCGACGCCGTAGCGGTCCGCGATCGACCGCGCGAGCTCGGTGGACACCAGCGACTTGACCAGCGCGCCGTTTTCCGGCAGCGTGCCGGCATCGGCCCGGCTTTCGAGGATGTAGGACAACAGCAGGCAGCCGATCTGATTGCCGGACAGCAGCACAAACTTTCCGTCCGGGCCGCGCGCCGCGACGCCCAGGCGGTCGCAGTCCGGGTCGGTCGCGAAACAGACGTCCGCGCCGGTCTTGTCGGCCAGCGCGATCGCGAGCCGGAACGTGTCGGGCTCCTCCGGGTTCGGCACCTTCACGGTCGGGAAGTTGCCGTCCGGCTCAACCTGCTCGGGCACAACCGATAGATTGGTCACGCCCAGTTCCCGGAGCACCCGGCGCACCGGCATGTTGCCGGAACCGTGCAGCGGCGTATACACGATCGACAGCTCGCCGCCGTGGTCGCGCAGGATCTCCGGCCGGACGCACTGCGTCTTGACCGCGTTGATGTACGCGTCGTCCACCTCCGGCCCGATCGTCCGGAGCAGGCCCTTTTGCACCGCCTGCGCCTCGTCCATCGGGACGCATTCGGCGTACGACCGCGCGCGGATCAGCGCCAGCACCGCGTCGGCGCGCTCGGGCGGCATCTGCGCGCCGGCCTCCCAATAGACCTTGTAGCCGTTGTACTGCGGCGGGTTGTGGCTGGCTGTGATGACGACGCCCGCGATCGCGCCGAGGCTGCGCACCGCGAACGACAGCATCGGCACCGGCCGAAGCGACGGGAACAGGTGCGCGACGACGCCGTTTTGCGCGAGCGTCAGCGCGGTTTCCTTCGCGAACTCGGGCGACATGCGGCGCGAGTCATACGCGATCGCGACGCCGCGCGCGGCCGCGCCCTCAATGCGCAGAATGTAATCGGCCAGTCCCTTGGTCGCCCGGCGGATGTTGTAGAGGTTCATCCGGTTCGTGCCCGCGCCGAGCACGCCGCGCATGCCGCCCGTGCCGAACGAAAGCTCCGTGTAAAAGCGATCCTCGATCTCCTTTTCATCCGTGACGGCGGCAAGCTCCGCGATCGTCGCGGCGTCCGCCGCGAAATCGCGCTTCCATTGGTCATATGCTTCGCGATATCCCATATCGATTCCTCCGCTGGCAATTGCTTCTTTCAACAGCAGTATACCCCAAAACCCTGCCGATGGAAAGAGGAAAAGCGGAAGACGCACAACAGAGGGAACGCCAGGGGCTCCGCCCCTGGACCCCGGCAAAGGGGCTCAGCCCCGTTGGTAACCCTTCCTTGTCTCCGCACGGCAGGGAGGCTTTTTGATGAATCCCGCCCCTAGCTCGGATTACACAGGGCCC
>JAVBOQ010000234.1:0-4020 GCA_031550455.1 Eubacteriales bacterium | reverse complement strand
GCTGGACGGCGAAGTGCAGACACCGGTGCTGCTGTACGTCGACGCGGACGGCGAGCCGATCGGCACTGTCAGGCTGCCGTACGATCAGACCCGCGACAACTTCGTCCGGTTTTACGCGGAAGCCACCCCGGACGGCGTCTGGGTGTACGGCAACCACATCGTCATCGTGCAGGAAGATGAAAACGTCTGGAACGAGGAGTACCGGGAACTGTTCTATGCGCTGGTGACGGAGGAGACGTTCAAGGAGTGAAGGGCGGAGGAGCAGGGTGATTTCATTTACAATGAAATCACCAATCGGGAACGGGGACGGCGCCTGAAATCTTGCGAGATTTCCGGGCAGCGCCGGAAATGATGGCATTCGAGGCGTTCACACGCCTCGAGCTCCTGATTTGCTCACTGCTCATTCCTCATGAAATCGCCCTGGGCGGAGGAGAGCCGGGAGGCGCTGCCTCCCGAACCTCCGATAAAGGCCGCTGGCCCTTTGCAATCCCGTCCTGGGAGGGAGAAGCCGGACGCCGAGAGGCGAAAAAGCTGGGTTTTCAAAAGTCAACCCGTCGGCGACGTCTTCACGCCGTCAAACAGACCCTGATAACAGCACATCCAGGCGGGCGCGTACCCGGCGCGGTGCGCGACACGCTGCGACGCGATGTTGCTGGCGGACGTGCCGTAGTACGGCACTTTGCCGCGCGCGAGGATTTCCTGTGTCAGCATGCCGACCAGCGCGGCTGCGAGGCCCCGCCCGCGATGGGCGGGCAGCACGTCGATGCCGATCTGCCACAGCGTTTCGCTGTCCGCGCTCGCGCCGGCCATGGCGGCGATTTCGCCGCCCTTTCGCGCTGCCAGCGCGAGCACATCCGGACGCGGGCTGTCGAGATCGTACAGGATGGCGTTGCGGAATCCCTCGTGCTCATACAGCGCTTCCATGCCCGCGCACTCCGTCCAATCAAACGCATACCCGGCAGGCGGCCGAACAGACCCGGGTCCGTCAAGCGCCGGAAGATAATACAGCGACAGGCCATAGACGAACGGCATCGAAAACGCCTGGTCGCGCGTTTTGCCCGTGAGCTGCGCGCGCAGAAAGGGCAACAGTCCCTCCGTCGCGGAAACGACGACGGATTTGCCCATCGTCGTCATCTCAAGGTGCTGTTCGCCTCGCGGGAAAGCCCGCCGGCCCGGCGCGTCCAGAAGCGGAAAGAACAGCGTGCCGTCTCTGCCGAAGTCCTCAGGCGCGCAGCAATGGTCAATGGCCAGTTGCCGCCGGGTTTCGTCCCACAGCCCTGCCCGCGTCATACGCCGAAGTAGTCCGCGAGATTCGCCTTGGGATCCAGCACGCCCTCAATGACCGGCGTTTTGGCGGTCAGCAGCGTCGTCACGCCCGGGCCGTGGCCGATCAGGATGCAGTCGCTGTGGACAACGACGCCGATCGTCACCGCGCCGGTCAGGTAGCCGCGACCGTACGACGTGTCGCAATCGCGGAGCAGCACGATGTCGCCGTAGCGCAGCCTGTCAAGCCCGTTGCGCGCGATTTCTTCCTTGTCGGCGGTCATGATGTCGTAGTCGCCGTTGTGCGCCGTGCGGGAGCCGATGCCGGAACCCATCAGATAGGCGGGCGCAAACGCGGCGACCGGCACGCGCAGCCTGCCGTTTTCGACCGTGATGTTCATCCTGTCAAACAGCGCGGGCGAGACGTTCATGACATGCACCGCGTCCTCAAACCCGGTGATTTTCATGCCCTGCCCCTGCGCGCGCACCAGAATTTTGTCGCCGGGGATCATCTTTTCCAGCGTCTCGCGCGGGAAATAGACGATCAGGTGCTCGATGCCGCCGTGCGTGCCGGTGACAAAGCCTTTGTCGCCCTTCGCGTCGCCGGAAACGACCGTCGCCTCGTTGCCGATGCAACTCAAAGTCTGCAACGCGGCGTTTTCGGTATCCTTCGGGTTCTGCACGGACACGCCCGGCTCGACGTGATCCGCTTCCATGGCGTATACGGAGTCGCCGATCCTGACATTGTACGTGATCGCGCCGGTGCCGGGCAGCACATGCACGGCGCCGCACTGGTCCTGCCGGTATGGGTTCGCCGCCATGGTCGGGTGGTGTACCTCACCCATCACGCTCTGCATGACAAGCCTGTTCGCGTTGTTGGTCGCCTTCATGTGGGAGGACTCCTTTGCATTTCATTTTCCGGTTACCCCGGCGGGTTGCACCGCTTGCACGGCGTCAGCCCGCGGGCCTTCGCGTCGTCGAGCGGCACAGGCGCCGGGTCCTTCATGCCGCTGCACTCCGCCTTCGCGTGATAGCGGTTGCCGCTTTGCGGGATCCAGACCAGGACGGTTTTGGTTTCCGTTTCGACGGCGGGCGGCTGCGCGCCGGTTGGCGCGACTGCGGGCGGTGATTCTGACGGCGGCGGGTCGGTTGGCGGCGCAGCTTGGGACGCGGTCGGTTCCGGCGGAACCTCTGTCTGTTTTTCCGCGAGGACCAGCGTCTGTCCCGCCGCCTTCGACGGTTCGGCGGACAGCTCCGCCCACAGCCTGTCGCCATACAGCGCGCCAAAGACCGCCGCCAACGCGACGACCGCAACCGTCAGCGCCGCGTTGATCAGCCTTTTGCGGTCCTTGGCCGGTCTTCGGGCGCGCTTTCGTTTGTTCTGCTCCGCGAGCGCGCGGGCAAGGGCGTCCCGGCGAACCTCGTCCGGTGTTCGCTCAACCGGATGGGCGCGCGTGTCATAATGCACACCGGTGCTGGTTGTTCCCGTGCCTTCGCCGACGCCCGGCGAACGGTGAACACCCGCTTTCGCGGCCACGCGTTTTCCCCCCGCTTCTTCCTTTGTGTGCGCATATTATCACTGATTGTGTCGTAAAATGCAAGCCGGAGATGTCGAAGACAGGGCGCAGCGCGAGGTGAATGTCCTTTGGCAAGATCTGGGACGGAATCCCGGCGTCCCTACTCTACCGCGCCGTTCCCTTTCCCCCGCGCAGTTCCCCGTCCATCTCAAAGCTCGTCCCGTGGCTGACCGCATCCAACAGCGTTCGGTCGCCTTTCGTAAACAAAAACCGCACCTTTGCAGAAGGGCATTCAATGATTTGCCTGGACATCCGGCCGGCGTCCGGCGCGCTGAGCGGAAGCCCTTCCCCCGCGTCCCATTCGGCCGACAGTCTGTATCCTCCCTGCGCGACCGTGACCGCGCCCGGCTCAAACCGCGCCAGCCTCGCCCCAAGGTACGTCGCGAGCCGGTACTCGCGCCCATCGAGCCATACGGCGCATATCACGCCGGTGAACGGAAGGCAAAGCGCCCGCACGCGCGCCGCCGCGATCATCACGGACGCGTCCCCGGAAAGATCGTTCGCCTGCACCCAGCCATACGCTTCCGGAAACGACCGGCCGCTGTCCCCCTCGATGTATCCGACGCCGCCCGAAAAATCAAACGTTTCCCCGTTGAGGCTGACCGCTCCGCCGACAGCGTGCCGCATGCTGAGCACCGCGTGCCGCGTCTCCATCGGCAAGCGCCGGAAAGGCCCCATGATGTCGCTTTTGAGCGGCGTCAGCGGGCCGTAGCGCAATGTGCCGGACAGCGAGAATGTTTCCGTATGAATCGCCAGACGGACGCCTTCCGGCGAGAAAACGCTGTCGCCGACACGAACCTGCCCGTCGCGCCCGCCGCGCCGGTACGCGTCCGGCGGATAGCGCGCGATGTGCGACGCGCCGTCGGTGATCACCTGAACAAACGCCGAATCGGCCGCCGCGCCCGGAATCAGCGCGAGCGTTCTGCCTGCCGCCTGCTGCTTGTAATACCATCCTTCAAATCTGTCCGACATGTTCCCTCCGGCCGTTTTTGCGGTAGTATGCGCTGAAACGCCGCGCAAAACGCTAGCGCGATTTCAGTAGGAATGCGCAGTGAGCCAATCCGGAGCTCGAGGCGTGTGAACGCCTCGAATGCCATCATTTTCGGCGACATGCGCGCCGAAAATGCGCAGATTCCATAGCCATCCCGCTGGATGGCGGCGGAATCTGTGCCCGGTCCCG
>JAVBOQ010000187.1:0-3375 GCA_031550455.1 Eubacteriales bacterium | reverse complement strand
GCGGACAAGTTCGTTGATTTTGTTAAGCAGCGCCGCGTTCTGCACCGCTGTGAAGTGCCAGGGCTGTTTGTTGTTCGCGCTCGGCGCTGCCTGACCGGCGGCCAGGATGAGGCTGAGCTGCTCGTCGGTGATCTGTTCCGGCCTGTAGCCGCGGATGCTCCGGCGCGCGAATATGGCGTCGAGGACAGGATTTTGCATGGTTCTGCCTCCCCGTTGTTTTTTTCCAGTATAGCATGTATACTGGCGGTTGGAAAAGAGGATTCGCACAATGCTGGACAAATCCGTTGCTTATTTCGATGTGATCATGTGCCTGCCCGCCGGAAGCCGCGCGCCCGCGCCGCCCGCGCTGCCTCCCGGATACGCGTACCGGCTGTATCGCCCGGGCGACGCGGCGGACTGGTGCGCCGTCGAGGCGTCGGTCGGCGAGTTCGTCGGCGAATCGCAGGCCGCAGAATATTTCTCGCGGGAGTTCGCGCCGTATCCGGACGCGCTGGCCGCGCGGATGGCGTTCGTCATGGACGCGGAAGGAAAAACCGTCGCGACCGCCACCGCCTGGTGGAAACAGGACGAGGCGCGCGGGCGGCTGAACATGCTGCATTGGGTCGCCGTCCGGCCGGAGGCGCAGGGCAGGGGCCTTGGCCGCGCCGTGACATGCAAGGCGCTTTCGCTCTTCACACAGGCGGAGCAAAAGGGTGACATCTGGCTGACGACGCAGACGTGGAGCCACGTCGCGATTGATTTATACCTGAAACTTGGTTTCCGCGCGCACAAGACCGCATGCGTCGCCCGGCACAAGAACGGCTTCGACGGCGCGGCGCGTGTCCTCGCGCCTGTGATGCGGCCCAAATCCTACGCGCGGATGATGATCACGGCGATTCCGTAACATCAGAACAGCCTCTGTTGCGCAAACCCGCCGCTTTCGCGGATCATCGCGTTGATCTTCGGGAACAGGTAGGCGAGCCCAAGCCGGTCGCATTCGGCGTCGAACAGGGCAAAGAGCCGCTCGCTGTCCGGGCTTTTGAGCACATACGCGTTGCCATAGTTGACGACATAGCGCCATTTCATGCCCGGAAAGTCGCGGTCGAGCGCGTCATAAAAATACTCGCGGTTGCCGTTACGAAGCGTCATGCCCATGTGCGTGACCGCGTAGCGGCCACCGTTTTCTTTGGTCATTCGCAGCAGCGCGGCGATGTTTTGATCGTTGTCCGTGATGTACGGCAGCACCGGGTTGATCCATGTGCCGACCGGTATGCCCGCGTCCGCGAGCTTTCGCATCGCGGCGAACCGCTCGCCGCTCGGCGCGACGCCCGGCTCGATTTTTTTCGCCAGCGCGTCGTCCGCCGCCGTGATTGAAAACGTCACGTGCACCGGCATGTTCTTCTGCATCTGCGTCAGCAGGTCAATGTCGCGCGCGACCAGCGGCGACTTGGTCGTGATGCCGATGCCGTAGCCGTACCGGAGCAGCAGCGACAGCGCGCCGCGTGTCAGCAGCGCCGTCGCCTCCTCGGGGTTGTATCCGTCGCTCATGCCGCCGAGGCCGACGATGCCGGGATCGCGCCGGACGCGAAGCTCCTCGCGCAGGATTCCGAGCGCGTTTTCCTTCGCGCGCACCTCGCCGGGCGCGTCCAGCCGGTAGCACGCGGAGCGCGCGTCGCAGTAGATGCACCCGTGCGAGCAGCCGCGGTACAGGTTCATATTATAGTGGCGGATGAAGAATTCCTGGTCGTCCTGCCGCGGGATCACTTGCAGGATCGATTTGGCGGGCTCAAGCAACATCGCGCAGGCTCCTGTTGTTGAGGTCTTTCAAAAGCGCCAGCCCGTACGGGATCGCGAGCGAGCACGCGAGCGCGTCCGCGATCGGCTGCGCGAGTTGCACGCCCGTCAGACCCAAGATGGGCGGGAGCGCCAGCACCGCCGGGATGAAGAACAGCCCCTGGCGCGCGATCGCGAGCACCGACGCCTTAGCGCTCATGCCGAGCGCCTGAAACGACATGTTCGCCAGCATGGAAACCGCGGAGACAGGCAGCACCGCGACCTGCAGGCGCAGCGCCAGCCCGCCGATCTCGCCGACCTCCGCGTCGCCCGGCCGGAACAGGCTGATCAACTGCGGCGCGAAAATGAACACCGCCGCGCCGATGACGACCAGCCCGGCGGTCGCGCTTTTTAAGCTGAACAGGATCGCGCCCGAGACGCGGTCATACCGCTTCGCGCCGTAGTTGAACCCGCAGACCGGTTGAAATCCCTGGTAAAACCCGATCAGCGCCGAGATGCAGAACCCGATGATCCGCGACACGATCGACATCGCGGCGATCGCCGCGTCGCCGTAGACGCCGGCCGCGCGGTTTAACAAAATCGTCGCCAGCGACATCATACCCTGGCGGTAAAACGACGGCAGCCCCACCGGCAGAATCGCCTTGAGCAGCTTCGGGCGGAACAGCCTGAAGCCGACGCGCGCGACGCTGTGCCGCATCGTCATAAAAAGCAGTACCGCGAAGCCGACGATCTGGCTGATGACCGTCGCGATCGCCGCGCCGCCGGTGCCCATGCCGAGCGTGAAGATGAACAGCGGATCGAGGAAAATGTTCAGCACGCCGCCGATCGTCAGGGCGATCATGGACCAGAATGCGTTGCCCTGGGCGCGCAGGCTGTTGTTTAACACGAAAGACGACGCCATGAACGGCGAGCCGAGCATGATGTAGGACATGTAGTCGCGCGCGTACGGCAGGATCGTGTCCGTCGCGCCGAGCGCGCGGGCCAGCGGATCGACAAAGATCATGCAGGGAACCGCGAGCGCCGTCATCGTCCCGAACGAAGTGAGGAACCCGGTCGTCGCGTACTGGCTGGCCTGCTTTTCATCGTTCGCGCCGAGCAGCCGCGCGATGCTCGACCCGCTGCCCGCGCCGAGCGTGAAACCGATCGCCTGGATCAGCAGCATCAGCGGCAGCACGATGCCGACCGCGCCGGAGGCCGCCTGGCTGATCTGGCTGACAAAATACGTGTCCGCCATATTGTAGATCGCGGAGATCAGCATGCTGGCGATCGTCGGCAGCGCAAGCTTCGTCACGAGCCTTGGGATCGGCGTTTCGAGCATCATTTCGCGCCGCGTGTCCGGATTGACAGATTTGTCCTGCATGGCTGCGCCTCTTTCGTTTCTGGGCTGATACCAATTCCGGTCAGGGATTGGCATAAGGACACTATACAAGGTTTTGGCGGGAGAAGCAAGGGAGGGGAAGGGCCAGGGTTTGTCCACGAAAATCGAAACAATTATAGTAAAAGAACCAAAAGGGAAAAGGGGCGAGGATGTCGAAAGGAGAGAAGGGAGAGGGGCTGAAGAGAGATGAAACGAAACCACATCAACGAGCTGGTCAAAGAACT
>JAVBOQ010000061.1:0-9236 GCA_031550455.1 Eubacteriales bacterium | reverse complement strand
CCCGTCGCCGACGTTGCCGGACGGTCGGATGGGGTATCTGACCAACATGTATGTCGCGCCGGGCCTGCGCAATCGCGGGATCGGCGCGGCGCTGCTTGAAAATGCCAAATCCGCGTGCCGGGCGGAGGCGCTGGAGTTGATCGTCTTGTGGCCAAGCGCGCGCAGCGTGCCTTTTTACCGGCGCGCTGGGTTCGACAATCCGAATGAAATCATGGAGTTGATATTCTGATTGCGCGTCAGGATATCCGCTTGCGGCGGAGACGCGCCGCGTTACATCGCCGCCAGCATCGCGTCGAGCTCCGCGAAATCATGCGCCACGGGGCCGTCCCATACGGCCGGCAGCTTGAACAGCGTCGGCATCGGCCGCCGCATCTGGACGCACCGGATGCCCATCTCGACCGCGCCGCGCATTTTGGACGGGAAATCATCGACAAACACCGCGTCGGCGGCCCGCACGCCCAACTGATCCAGCGCGCTTTGGTGCATGCGCGGGTCGGGCTTCAGCACGCCGAGGTCGCAGGAAAACGTCGCGCCGTCCATCAGCGCCATCACGCCCGCCGTGCGAAGGATCCGGCGTGTCGAAGGCGGCGCGTCGGACACGATGCCCAGCTTGTAGCGTTCGCGCCACGCGGCGAAGTACGGCAGCACATCGTCAAAGAAGACATATCGGTCGTCGTCATACACCTGCGCCCGGGCCAGGCGCGTGAGGTTTTCCGGCGAAAGCGGCATGCCCATGTCGGCGAAGCACGGCGCGTAGAACGCTTCAAACATCGCGCATTCCTCCGCGTCGGTATCGATGCGGTTCGCGTCCGGAATCATGTCCGCGTACTTTCCGCGCGCCCTGCGGAACGATTCCAGATGATTTGCGATAAAATCATCGCCCAAAATCCCCGCGTGCGCCGGGGCCAGCAGCCAGTCGCCCGTGGTCGGGCGAACCATCACGCCGCCGCAATCGAACAGAATCGCCTTGATCATATAGATGCCTCATTCAAAAAGTGTTATTTTTTATCATAGCGCGCACGGGCGCGGATGTCAAACGGGTCGAGGGCGTTTGCCGACAGTTTGCCGACAGTCTCCCCTTGAATTTCCCTTGCAAATGCGCCGCCCATATGATACGCTTTGTTTATGCATACAACACACACTGGCGTTCCCGCCCAACTTCTCGAATCCGTCCAACGGCTGCTTGACGACTATGGCGACCGAGGGTATTTTCCGTCCGCCTCCGTCAGCGTCTTTGGCGCGCGGGAGACGTTTTTCGCGGCGACATACGGCCCCGCGACGGAGGCGACCGTGTACGACGTCGCGTCACTGAGCAAAATCGCCACCGCCACGCAGGTGCTGCACGCTGTGTCCGTCGGTTTGTTTTCTCTGGAGGACCGCATCCTCGCGCTTTTGCCTGTTCTTGCCGCGGACGCTTTGACGCGCGAGCGCCTGCGGGACGTGACAGTGTTCACGCTGCTGACGCATACCAGCGGCATCGCCGACTGGTATCCGTTCTATGCGGAACAGGGCGATTTCCCGGCCGTGCTTTCCATCGCGCTGGCGCGGACGCCGCGCGTTTCCGGCATGGTATACAGCGACCTGAATTTCATGATTCTGGGCAAGCTGCTGGAGGCCGTGCATAGCTTGCCACTGGATGCATGCCTTGAAAAAAACCTTGTGGCGCCGTTGGGGCTGGGCCGCATGACCTACCGGCCCGACCTTGCGTGGGACATCGCGCCTTCCTGCTATGGCAACCCGATTGAAGAGGAAATGTGCCGTGAACGCGGCATCGCCTTTGGCGGCTTCCGGCCGCATACCGCCGTGCGCGGCGAAGCCAACGACGGCAACGCGTTCTATTATTTCGGCGGCGCGGCGGGCAGCGCGGGCGTGTTCGCGGACGTCGCGGCCTACAGGAAACTCTGCCAGTTCTACATGACCACGGATGACCAGCTTTTCATCCGGGCGCAGGAGGAATGCGCGCCCGGGCGGGGCCTCGGCTTCCAGGTGAGCGACATGTACCCGGAGGGCTGCGGCCACACGGGTTTTACCGGCACCAGCATTTACATCAGCAGGAAGCTTGGCGTCGGCGCGGTCGCCTTCACCAATCGGCTGTATTACACGGAAAAGAACCCGAACGCGACGAACGATTTCAGGCGGGCGCTGCACCGCCTGCTGGCGGACGCCTTTGTTTGATTTAAGGGGGTATCGCGGCAGGAACCAGGAACGCCAAAGGGCGCTGCCCTTCGGCGTGGGTTTTAGATCCTGTACCTGCCGCGAAAACCCTTTGAATAATTTCGAAAAGGAGCTGTGTCTATGAAGAAGTTTGTTGCCCTGTTCCTGTCCATGCTGATGCTGGCAAGCCTTGTGCCCGCGACGGTTTCGGCCGGGACGACCAATACCCTGCTTCGCTTCGGCACCGACGCCGAACCGATCGGCTTTGACCCGCACACCATTTCGGCGGTGGCGTCGCTGCGCGTGATCTCGCAACTGTACAACACGCTGGTGGACGTGGACGATAATCTGAACGTCGTGCCGGAACTGGCGACCAGTTGGGAGCAGCCGGATGACATCACCTATATCTTCCACCTGCGCGAAGACGTCAAGTTCCACAACGGCCGCCAGATGACCGCCGAAGACGTCAAGTACAGCTTCGCGCGCATCCTCACGCCTGATACCGGCATGCTGGGCAGCGGCGCGAGCTACGCCGGCAACATCGACACCGTCGAGGTCGTCGACGATTTCACCGTGAAGATCACGATGAAGAGCATCACCGCACCGTTCCTGGCCAGCCTGTCGAGCAACTACTGCGCGATCGTCTGCAAGGAAGTCGTCGAGGAAGCGGGCGACCTGCTCCGCGCCGACGGCGGCACAGGCCCCTACACGCTGGGCGAGTGGGTGCCGGACAACACCGTCACGCTGCTGAAGAACGACGCATACTTCATCGAAGACGCGCCGAAGTTCGACGTCATCGAGTATTACACCATGACCGACAGCTCCGCCCGCCTGGCCGCCCTTCGCACCGGCGCGGTGGACATCATCAACGCCGACACGTCGATGCTCGGCCTTGTCAAGGACGACAAGAACATCAACGTCCTGAACTACCAGTCGCGCAACTACGCGGGCCTGTGCCTGAACGTCTCGAAGTTCGCGCCGTTCGGCGACGCGCGCGTCCGTCAGGCCGTGTCGCTTGCGATCAACCGCGCGGAAGTCATCGACATGGCGTACAACGGCGAAGCCGAAATCTCCGGCTTTGTGCCCGCGTCGCTGGGCCACTGGGCCGTGGACGTCACCGCGCATCCGATGTACCAGCAGAACATCGAACAGGCCAAGGCGCTGATGGCGGAAGCCGGATACGCGGACGGCTTCAAGGTGGTTCTCACCGTCGGCCTGCTGGACAGCCTGCGCGACATGGGCGCGGTGGTGCAGCAGCAGCTCGCCGAAATCGGTATCGAAGTCGAAATCCAGAACCTCGAAAACGCGCAGTATGTCGAAAAATGGAGCGCGCACGAGTTTGAGATGATGGCCTGCCAGAACGGCGCGGGTTCCGACCCGAGCCGCGGTGTCGCGTTCTTCTTCAAGACCGGCAACAGCGCCAACATCGCCGAGTATTCCAACGCCCGTGTGGATGAGCTGTGCGACCTGGGCGCCGGCACCACGGACGTCGCCAAGCGCGAAGAGTACTACAAAGAGGCGATCAACATCATCCTCGACGAGTGCCCGAACGTCATCATCGCCAGCCCCAAGGAGTATTTCATGACGTCCACCAAGGTCATGGGCTTCACGCCCAGCGCCTCGGTGCCGTATGACCTGATGAACGCGTACCTCGCGGAATAACGAGGAGACGGAGGCGGGGGACGCAAGGAGGCTCTGCCTCCTTGACCTCCGCCAAAGGGACAGTGTCCCTTTGGAAACCCCTCTTGGGGAATCCATGCAGATGGATCTCCCGCCGTGAGGCGAAAAAGCAGGGTTTCCAAAGGGGCTTCGCCCCTTTGGTGGGGATCCAAGGGGCGAAGCCCCTTGGCGTCCCCCGTTCTTTCCTGCCCTCCCATCCCCCTGTCAAAGGAGCGGTTTCATGCGCGACTACATTCTCCGCAGGCTGCTTTTGCTGATCCCGGTTCTGGTCGGCATCAGCCTGTGCGTTTTTTTCATTTTACAGCTTGTGCCGGGCAGTGTGGTCAACGGCATTCTGGGCATTGAGTCCACGCCGGAGCTTCGCGCCGCCTGGGAAAAAAAGCTTGGGCTTGACCAACCTGTGGTGATCCAGTACCTCAAGTGGATCGGCAACGCGGTGCGCGGCGACTTTGGCGAATCGTTCCGCACCGGCATCCCTGTGTTTCCGGAAATCATGCGGCGGTTTGTCATCACGGCGGAGCTGGCGGTGCTGGGCTGCGTTTTTTCGTGGATCATCGCGATTCCGCTCGGCATCCTTTCCGCGCTCAAGCGCAACCGGCCCATTGACAAGGGCGTGCGCGTGTTCGCGCTGCTGGGCGTATCGGTGCCTAACTTCGCGTCCGCGACGCTGTTGATCCTGTTCCTTTCGAAAGCATTCGGCTATTTTACGCCGGTAAAATATGTGGCGCTGACCGCCAACCTGTGGCAGAACCTGGAAATCATGGTGCTTCCCGCAATGGTGCTCGGGTCGGTGATGGCGGGCTCCGTGATGCGCATGACGCGCTCCTCGATCCTGGAAGTGCTGCGGCAGGACTTCATCAAGGCGGTGCGGGCCAAGGGCGCGTCCGAGCGGATCACCATCTTCCGCCACGCGCTGAAGAACGGCTGCATCCCGATCATCACGCTGGTGGGCATGCAGATGGGTTCGCTCCTGGGCGGCACGGTCGTGATCGAGCAGATATTCTCAATCCCGGGCCTTGGACAATACACGCTGACCGGCATCACCCAGCGCGACTATCCGGTGGTGCAGGGGTGCGTGCTGTTCATCGCGTTTGTCTATGTGGTCATCAACCTGCTGGTCGACATCCTGTACACCTATGTCGACCCGCGGATTCAGTACGAGTAAGGGAGGGCATGTAGTGAATAGATTTCGTGAAAAGCGGCATGCGCTCCCCGGCAATGAAAGCGTTCTGACGCTGGTTTGGCGGGACTCGCTCGGCCGCGCCGGGCTGATCGGCGTGGCGCTGATCGTGCTGCTCGCGGCGTTCGCGCCGCTGATCGCCCCGTACGGCGTGGCGCAGATGCACGGCAAGATGAAGCTGCACGCGCCGAGCTGGCAGTTCCTGTTCGGCACCGACAACTTCGGCCGCGATGTGTTCAGCCGCATCGTCTTCGGCGCGCAGGTGTCGCTGTTGGTCGGCATCGTGTCGGTCGGCATCGCGGCGGGTTTCGGCTATGTGCTGGGCCTGATCGCGGGCTTTTTTGAGGGCAAGGCGGAAAGCGTCATCATGACGCTGATGGACATCATCTTCGCTTTCCCGGCGATTCTGCTGGCGCTGTTCATCGTCTCCGCGCTGGGCACGTCCATCGTCAACACGATGATCGCCATCGGCATCGTCAACATCCCGGTGTTCACAAGAACCGTGCGCGCTTCGGTGAAATCCGTAAAATCCATGGACTACATCAAAAACGCGCGCTCCATCGGGCTTCCGCCCATGAAGATTCTGTTCCGGCACGTCACGCCCAACGTCATGGCCCCGTTCACCGTGCAGGCGACGCTGGCGCTGTCCGGCGCGATCCTGACGGAGGCGTCGATGAGCTTTCTGGGCCTCGGCATTCAGCCGCCGAACCCGTCCTGGGGCTCGATGCTGTCGGACGCGCGCAAGTTCATGGAAATCGCGCCGTGGCTGGTCATTTTCCCGGCGCTGTTCATCATCCTGACGATTCTGTCGTTTAACGTGCTCGGAGACAGCCTGCGCGACGTGCTGGACCCGAAACTGAAGCTGTAAAGGAGGCCGCCGATGGAACACCTGGTTGAATTGCGCGGCCTGAAAATCGAAACGCCGCGCGGCAGGGACACGATCAGCCTCGTGGACACGGTAGACCTTTCGATCCGCCCGAGGCAGAGCTTTGGCATTGTCGGCGAGAGCGGCTGCGGCAAAAGCGTCACCGCGAGCGCGCTGATGCAGCTTCTGCCCTATCCGCTCCGGGTGAGCGCGGGCACGGCGAAATTCCAGAGCCTTGCCGGCGAGGTGGACCTCCTGGCGCTGCCGCACGAAAAAATGCGCCAGATCCGCGGTAAGGAAATCTCGATGATCTTCCAGGAGCCGATGACCGCGCTGGATCCGGTCTTTACGATTGAATACCAGATGCACGAGGCGCTGGCGTTCCACGCGGAGGGCTTGTCTCCAAAGGAGATGACCGAGCGCGCGCTGCAAATGCTTGTCAAGGTCAAAATTCCGCGCCCGGAACAGACGCTGGCCTGCTATCCGCACCAGTTGTCCGGCGGCCAGTTGCAGCGCGTCATGATCGCCATCGCGCTGATCAACGACCCGCGCCTTCTGATCGCGGACGAGCCGACCACGGCGCTCGACGTCACCATCCAGGCGCAGATTCTGGAGCTGATGAACGAACTGAAAGAGAACCGCGACACGTCGATCATCATGATCACGCACGACCTGGGCGTCATCGCGGAGACGTGCGAGCAGGTCGCCGTGTTCTACGCCGGGCAGGTGGTGGAGCAGGCGAACGTGGTCGATCTGTTCCACCGGACGGCGCACCCGTACACGCAGGGGCTGCTGCGCGCGGTCACGTCGCTGGGCGGCGCGGAAAAAACGCTCTACACCATTCCGGGCATCGTGCCGCCGGGCGGCGCGTGGGCGAAGGGCTGCCGCTTCGCCGACCGGTGCGGCCGGTGCGAGGAAAGATGCAGGGTGGGCATGCCCGCGCTTACAGAGGTCGCGCCGGGGCACCTGTGCCGCTGTTTCCTGAACGGGAAGGAGGCGGACGCATGAGTGAATTTCTTTTGGATGTCCGGCGGCTGAAAACCTGGTTCCCGATCAAAAAGGGCGTCATGCGAAAGACCGTCGGCCATGTTCACGCGGTCGAGGACGTCAGCTTCCGGCTGCGCGGCCAGGACGTGTTCGCGCTGGTCGGCGAGAGCGGCTGCGGCAAGAGCACGACGGGCACGAGCGTGCTTCGGCTGATCGAGCCGACCGCGGGCGAAGTGTTCTTCGACGGCGAGAACATCGCGAAGCTGACCGCCGAGCAGATGCGGGTCAAGCGCCGCGACATGCAGTTCATCTTTCAAAACCCGTACAGTTCCCTAAACCCGCGAATGAACGTGCGGCAGCTTTTGTCAGAGCCGCTCCGGACGCACTTTACGCTCACGGAACCCGAGGTGCGCGAGAAGGTTGAGGACATGATGCGGATGGTAGGCCTGACGCCGGATCAATTGGGACGGTATCCGCACCAGTTCTCCGGCGGGCAGAAGCAGCGCATTTCCATCGCGCGCGCGCTCATCAGCAGGCCGCGCTTCGTGGTGGCGGACGAGCCGGTTTCGGCGCTGGATGTGTCCATCCAGGCGCAGATTCTAAACCTGCTGATGCGCCTCAAAGAAGAAATGAAGCTGTCGCTGATCTTTATTTCGCACAACCTCGACGTGGTGCGCCACATCAGCAACCGCATCGGCGTGATGTACCTGGGCTACATTGTCGAGACGGGCGACACGCGGGAGATTTACCAAAACCCGCTGCATCCGTACACGCGGGCGCTGCTATCCGCCGCGCCGTCGCACGATCCCTTGAACAAGCGCCGGCACATCCTGCTGGAGGGCGACGTGCCGAGCCCCGCCAACCCGCCGCCCGGCTGTCCGTTCCACACGCGCTGCCGGCTCGCGACCGCGCTGTGCAAGGAGAAGATGCCGGAGGCCCTGCGCGTCTCCGAAGACCATGAAGTGGCATGCCACCATATTGAGCGCATTTGAACAGTAAACTGAGGAGGAATCATTCCATGTCCTACGCAATCGGCCTGATCTGCGGTACGTCGATCGACGGCTGTGACGCCGCGCTGGTGCGGATCGAAAACGGCACGGTGACGCCCGTCGACTTTTTGACGCTGCCCATATCCGATACGCTGCGGCGGCGCATCATGGACTGCTGCGACCTGCAAAAATCCAACATCGGCCTGACATGCAGCGTCAACGTGGAGGTCGGCTACTGGTTCGCCGAGGCCGCGAAGGCTGTCTGCCAAAAGGCTGGCGTCCCGATGACGGAAGTCGAGTGCATCGGCTCCCACGGGCAGACGGTGTATCACATCGCGGTGGATGAGAACGACTGGGTCGCCTCGACGCTGCAGATCGGCGAGCCCGCGATCATCGCCTACGAGACCGGCGCGAAGGTCGTGTCGAGCTTCCGCGCGATGGACATGGCGGCGGGCGGGCGCGGCGCGCCGCTGGTGCCCTATGCGGAGTACCTGCTTTACCGGTCCGATAAGGCGCGCGCGCTGCAAAACCTCGGCGGCATCGGCAACGTGACCGGTCTGCCCGCGAACTGCGCGATGGACCAGGTGTTTGCCTTTGACACGGGCCCCGCCAACATGATCATCGACGCGCTGGCGAAGCGTTTCTACGGCAAGGATTATGACGACCGCGGCGCGATCGCCGCGACGGGCCGCGTTAACGAAGCGCTGCTCGCCGAGTGGATGGCCGTGCCGTATGTCTCCGCACCGCCGCCAAAGGCCACGGGCCGCGAGCTGTACGGCCAGCAGTTTGTCGAAGAAGCGCTGCGCGCGCATCCGGGCATCGCGCCGGAAGACTGGCTCGCGACCGCTACGCGCTACACGGCCGAATCGATGGCGCTGAACTATAACCTGTACGTTTTCCCGCGCTGCCCGGCCGAGGAAGTGATCCTGTCCGGCGGCGGCGCGCACAACGACACGCTTAAGCGCCACATTCAGGCGCTGATGCCGAAATCACGCGTGATGACCCAGGAGGATCTGGGCTGGAACTCAGACTCCAAAGAGGCCGTGGCTTTCGCCCTGCTCGCGCACGAAACGCTGCACCGGCGGCCCGGCAACGTGCCCTCCGCGACCGGCGCGAAGCGGCCGATGATTCTGGGGAATATTACGCCCGCGCCGGTTTGACGGAGGAGAAGGGGACGGGGGCACGCCAAGGAGGCGCTGCCTCCTTGGATCCTCCGCTTAAGGGCCATCGGCCCTTAAGAATCCCATCCTAAGGGTTCGGATTTTCGTCATGCATGCCGTGCGGCGAAGCGGGCTTGTCGGCCCCCTGCTTCTCGCCGCGTTTGGGTCGGACTCTGCGCAAAACAGCCCAAAGACGGGATTCTTAAGGGCCTAAGGCCCTT
>JAVBOQ010000309.1:0-18570 GCA_031550455.1 Eubacteriales bacterium | reverse complement strand
CAGGGCGCGAAGGCGCTGGACATGCAGGCGGTGTCCGGCACGCTGGCGGTCGAGGTGGACGGGCCTGTGAAGGCCGCGCTCCGGTCGCTCGGCGGGCAGTTCATCCTTGACGAGGACGCGCGCCCGGTCCCGGGCTGCCTGGAGATTGTCGCGACATCGCTGTCGGGCAGCCTGACCGTTACGGCAAAGAAAAAATAAGGGGAAGCCGCCCCGCGCGCGAGTGCGCCGCGTTCCTCGCACCCCAGGGCTTACGCATCAAGCGCGAAGCGCCTACTCAGGAGAGCTCGAGAGGCCAAAGCCTCTCGACTTTCCATCATTTCGGCGACATGCGCGCCGAAAATGCGCAGATTCCGCAGGCGCAGCCGGAGGAATCTGGACTTTTCGCCTGAGGCCGCCCGGAAACGCCGCAGCGTTTCAGGCCAAATCCTCCTCGCGCCTCCGAAAAACGCATGAACTTCAGTTCATGCGTTTGCCCTGCCCCGCATTCAAATCCGCTGTCCTCGCATCCAGCCGTTCTGTTTTGCCTCCGCCGCGCACATGATAAACAAACGCGGTCAGGAGGGACATCATATGAGCATTCGGCGCATCCTTTGCGCGCTTCTCGCGGGGCTTTTGTTCATGCCGGTGACGACCTGCGCGGCGGAACCGCTGGAGGCGGCCGCGCCGTTCGCACTGGAAACGCCTTCGTATATCCTCGTCGAGGCGCAGACCGGCACGGTAATTTTCGAACACAACGCAGATCAAAGGCGGCCCGTCGCCAGCGTGACGAAGCTGATGACAATCCTTTTGACGCTCGAGGCGTTAAACGCGGGAACCGTCTCACCGGCGGACATGGTCACCGCGTCCAAGGCGGCCGCGGGCATGGGCGGGTCGCAGGCGCTGCTCGACGCGGGCAGCGCGTACAAGCTAGACGAACTGCTCAAGGCGACGATCATCGCCAGCGCGAACGATGCGGCGGTCGCGCTGGCCGAGCACATCGCGGGCACCGAACAGCACTTCATCGACCGGATGAACGCGCGCGCCGCCGAACTCGGTCTGACGAACACCGCGTACAAAAACTGCACCGGCCTGCCGGCGGAAGGGCAGTACACTTCGGCCCGCGACGTCGCCGCGCTGTCGCGCGAGGTCGGTCGGCACCCGCGGTTTTTCCAGTACAGCACCATCTGGATGGACACGCTGACGCATCCGGGCGGGCGAACCACCGATCTGACGAACACAAACCGGCTGGTTCGGTTCTATACGGGCTGCGACGGGTTCAAGACCGGATCGACAAACGAGGCGCGCTACTGCATCTCGGCGACCGCCAAGCAGGACGGGATGCGGCTGATCGCGGTCGTTCTCGGCACGGCGGCCAGCCAGACGCGGTTTAACGAAGCGCGCAAGATGCTCGAATATGGCTTCGCGAGCTATCGGCTTTTCCCGGTCGTAAGCGAGGGCGACAGGCTTGGCCTTTCCGTCAATGTGTCGCGCGGCGGCACGGACACCGTCGGCGCGGCCGCGGGCGGCGGATTCATGTTGCTGATCAAAAAGGGCGAGGAATCAACGATCCGGCTCGAGGCCGCGCTGCCCGAGCGCGTGCAGGCCCCGGTGAAGCGCGGCGACGCGATCGGCGAAATCCGCGTGCTCAAGGGCGATGTGAAGCTCGCGACGCTGCCCGCGGTCGCGGAGGCGGACGTCGGCTTGCCAGGGTACCTCGAGGCGCTGTTGCGCATATTGAACAGGTGGCGGTGATATGTTGCGCAAACCTCACAAATGTTGATTCTTTTGTGTCTTCTTGTCCTGTTCCCTTGACGCTCCCCGCTCAAGTTGCTATGATAATAGATGGGAGCAGAATAGGGAAACACTCCCGAACGGGACAGGATGAGAAAGGACGGTAATTCTGGATGAATCGGAAATTACTCTCGCTTCTTCTGACGCTGACCCTCGTCATAGGGCTTGCGATCCCCATGGCGGCCGCCACGGCGGCCGGCCCGCTGGACGGAAAGCTCGTCATCCTCCATACGAACGACATCCATGGTCGCGGCGTCGCGGACACCGCCACCGGCGCGCTCGGCTATGCCGCGATCGCCGAGCAGAAGGACATGTTCGAGTCGCTCGGCGCGTCCGTGCTGCTGCTGGACGCGGGTGACGCGTCGCAGGGCACGTCGCTGGTCAACATGAGCATGGGCAAGACCGCGATGGAATTCATGAGCGCCGCCGGGTATGACGCGATGAGCCCGGGCAACCATGAGTTTGACTGGGGCCTGGACAACCTGCTGCAGATCCGCGAATCCGCCAATTTCCCGATCCTCGCGGCGAACATTCTCCGCAAGGACGGCAGCGGGCCGGTCTTTGAGGCCAACAAGATCTTCGACATGCCAAACGGCATGAAGGTCGGCGTGTTCGGCCTGGACACCCCGGAAACGCTGACCAAGACGCACCCGGACAAGGTGCAGGGCATCACGTTCCTGCAGGGCGATGAGCTCTACGCGTGCGCGCAGGCGCAGGTGGACGAGCTCAAGGCCGCCGGCTGCGACGTGATCATCTGCCTCGGCCACCTCGGCGATTCCGACGAGAGCGCGCCGAACCGCTCGATCGACCTGATCCCGAAGGTCACCGGAATTGACCTGTTCATCGACGCGCACAGCCACACGACGATCGGCGCGGTCGACGAAACCGGCAAGGCCGGCGAAATGATCGGCGACACGCTGCGCGTCAGCACCGGCCAGTATTGCCAGAAGCTCGGCATCGTCACCTACGACGGAACCGCGTTCTCCGCGACGCTGCGCACGTTCCAGGACACCGAAGTCAAGGCGCTGGTGGACGGCGTCAACGGGGAGATCACCAAGGTGCTGTCCGAGGTGTTCGCCAAGACCGAAGTTGACTTAAACGGCGAGCGCGACCCGGGCGTCCGCACGCAGGAAACGAACCTGGGTGACTTCGCGGCCGACGCGATCCTCTGGGCCGCGCAGCAGGCGATGGGCGACCAGGTCGTCGCGGCGATCACGAACGGCGGCGGCATCCGCACGTCGATCAAGACCGGCGACATCACGATGAACAGCATGAAGACCGTGTTCCCGTTCGGCAACGTCGTCGCGACGCTGACCGTGACCGGCGCGGAGCTGCTCGAAGCCCTCGAGGCCGCGACGCACTCGACGCCGTCCGCGATCGGCGCTTTCCCGCAGGTCGCGGGCATTGAGTTCACGATCAACACATCCGTGCCGTACGAGCAGGGCGAGCAGTACCCGGATTCCACGTACTTCAAGCCCGCCAAGCCCGGCAGCCGCGTCACGATTGCGACCGTCGGCGGCCAGCCGTTTGATCCGGCGGCGGAATACGTCATCGCGACGAACGACTTCACCGCGGCCGGCGGCGACACATACTACGCGTTCCGTTACGCGTACAAGACCACCGGCTACGCGACCGGCGTCGCGCTTGAAGACGCGCTGGTGCAGTATGTGCAGACGGTGCTCGGCGGCGTGGTCGGCGCGCAGTACGCGGAACCGGCGGGTCGGATTACGATTCAGTAAGGGGGGGGGACGCCAAGGAGGCTCTGCCTCCTTGGATCCTCCGCTTAAGGGCCATTGGCCCTTAAGGATCCCTTCTTTGGAGTCTGACAAAAGGGGAACGCGCGGCTTAGGTGGCCGCGCGTTCCTTTTCTATGTAAGTTGTTTTCCTCCCCAAGTCCACACCGCTCCCCAAAGCGGCTTTTCTTTGGTTCTTTCTTTTCCCCTGAAAAGAAAGAACACGTTCCCTTCCTTCCCCTCTACCTCAACACCTGTACAATATGGCACTTCAAATACAGCGTTTCCGGCGACGCGGCCAGAATCGGGTGGTCGCGGCCCTGGGTGCGGGCTTCGACCTGTCGGAGCTGCACCTTCGCGTCGGCCGCCGCGGCGACCAGCATGTCGGCGAAGGCATCGGGCGAAACGTGGTGCGAGCACGAGCAGGTGACAAGGTAGCCCTCGTCGCGGATCATCTTCATCGCGCGGAGGTTGATCTCTTTGTAGCCGCGCAACGCCGCCGGAACCGCTACGCGCGTTTTCGTGAACGCGGGCGGGTCGAGGATGATCGCGTCGTATCGCTCCTTCGCGTCATAGCGGTCGCGGAGCAGATCGAACACGTTCGCCTCCTCTACCGCGATCGAAAAGCCGTTCAGCGCGGCGTTTTCGGCGGCCTGTCGGCAGGCGAGGTTTGATACGTCGACCGCCGTGACCTCCGCCGCGCCGTACTTTGCGGCGTGCAGCGCGAACGATCCGGTGTGTGTAAAGCAGTCCAGCACCCGTGCGCCCCGAACGAACGGCGCGATCGCCGCCCTGTTTTCCTTCTGGTCAAGAAAATAGCCGGTCTTCTGCCCCTGTTTGACATCGACGAGGATGCGGACGCCGTTCTCCGCGATCTCGACCTGATCCGGCACGTCGCCGCGCAGCAGTCCCTGCGTCTGCTGCATGCCCTCCAGCTCGCGCACCTTGACGTCGCTGCGTTCCCAGACGCCGCGCGGGCGCAGCTCGTCCACGAGCGCGTCGACGACGATATTTTTCCATTGTTCCATGCCGAGTGCCAGCGACTGGATCACGATCACGTCGCCGAAGCAGTCCGCGATCAGCGCGGGCAGCCCGTCCGACTCGGCGAAAATCGCGCGGCAGCTTCGCAGGTCGGCGAACCTGCGGCGATAGTCCAGCGCGCGGCGCACGCGACCCCGGATGAACGCCTCGTCGACCGGTTCGTCGCGCACGGTGAAAACGCGCAGTGCGATCTGCGACGCGGGATTGTACATCGCGCGCGCGAGGAACTTGCCGCGCGCGTTGACGACCTCGACGACGTCGCCGGGCGTGAAAGGCCCCTCGACGCGCTCGATGTCCGACCGGAATACCCACGGATGCCCATGCAATACGCGCTTTTCGCGCCCCGGATTCAAGAATGCCTTTGCCATCGTTTCATCTCCTGAGAGTGTGGGTGGGAACGAGGGGGACGCTGGAACTCCGTCCCAGACCCTGCCAAAGGGAGAACCCTTTGACGTCCTTTCGCCGCCTCGACATCCCTCCTATTGTACCACAAACGCAGGGTGAAATCATTTAATTGACATAAATGGGTGTCCACCGACCAAAGCCCGTTTTCACAACCCCGAAACCTCAAGCTGTGGATTTCCCGAGTAGCGGCGCGTGCTTTTTGAACAGCAACTCAGAGCAGCGGAATCGCCACCGTTACTTTCGTACCCTGCCCTTCCCGGCTCCAAACATCGATCGTTCCGCCGTGGATCAGCGCGATATGCTTGGCGATCGCCAGCCCCAACCCGGTGCCTTCCACCTTCCTGGAGTGGGATTTGTCCACGCGGTAAAAGCGTTCAAAGACCCTCTGGGTGTCCTCCTGCGGAATGCCGATGCCGGTATCACTCACTTCGATCAGTACGGCTCCCCCTTTTTCCAGAATTTCCACCCGCACGCTGCCAGACGGCCTGTTGTACTTGATCGCGTTGTCCGTCAGGTTGAAAAGCAACTCATGCATCATCGCCCGGTTGGCCTGAACCATTGGCGCGTGGCCTGCGACCGCAACGGTGATTTGCAGCGCCCGGGCCTTGCTGTCCAGGCTTTGGATAACCGCCTCCGCAACCTCCGTCAAATCAACCGACTCACGCTCCGTCACGGTGACGGACTCGTCCAGTTTGGAAAGCTTGAGAATGTCCTCAATCAATTGCGTCAGTCGAAACGCCTCGGCCTCGATGATGCCCGCGAAGCGTTGCGTGTCTTCCTGCTTCACCGTGCCCGCGTGCATCATTTGCGCCGATGCGTAGATGCTGGTCAGCGGTGTTTTGAGTTCGTGCGACACGTTCGCGCTGAATTCCGCGCGCACTTTTTCGGCCATGGCCTGTTCTGTGACATCCACGAAGATCAGCATCGCGCCGCGATCCGGAGAGGGGCTGCAAAACACCTGAAAGACCCGCCCTGACAGCGGCAACCGGAAGTCGCGGCGCGTGCCGGTCAGCGCGGCTTTCGCGCTTTCCAGAATCTCCATGTTGCGCACCAGTTCCACGAGGTTGCGGCCCACCATGTCCGTAGAAGCGCCAAACAGCGTCTGCGCGCTGGGGTTTGCCATCAGGATGACACCGCCGTCATCCAGCAGGACGAGCCCTTCCCGCATGCTGCTTGTGATCGAGTGAATGAGCGCAACGCGCCGGTTCAAATCCTGCCGCTGCAAAGCCATGCTTTCTTTCTGGTGCTCAATCGTCCGCACAAGCGGCGAGAGTTCGTCGTATACGGCGGTGTCCCGTTCGGGGTCCATCTCCCGAATGGGGCGGAGGATGCTCCGCGTCAGGCGGTTGGCGAGCACGTTGCCCAGCACAAACACAAACAGCAGCAGCAAAACAAGGATCGGCAGCGCGTCGAGCAGCACGCCGCGCACGCTGGCGATGGTCTTTGAAAGGCGCAGCACGCTTCGATCCGGCAGGCTCTGCGCGTAATAGTATATGTAGGTGCCCTGGGTGCTCGAGTAGCGGGTGCTTTCGCCGACGCCGATCCTCTCGGCTTCTCTGAATTCCTCGCGCGCCGCGTGGTTTTCCATCTCCGCGGGCGCCGCGAAGTTATCAAACAACACCCTGCCGTCCGGCGAAATCAAGGTCACCCGGATGTCCACATTCGCGGTGTTCAGTTGGGGCACGCGGGCGATTTCACCCGGTTCGTCGCCCGTGATCGCGGTGAGCAGATCCGCCTTTTCCTTCACGTCGCGGATGACGGTATCGCGCGTCAGGCTATACATATAAAGCGTGGAAAACGCGGCATAGGCGATCAGGCACGCCAGCGTCAGCACGATCATATACCCATAAATGCGCTTTTTCACGCTCATTCTCCTAACTTGTAGCCGACACCGCGCACGGTATGAATCCATTCACCCTGCGCGCCAAGCTTCTGCCGAAGGCTCATGATGTGCATATCGACCGTGCGGCTCTCGCCTTCGAAGTCGTATCCCCAGACATGCCGCAGAATCTGCTCTCGGGACAGGGCGCGGCGCGGGTTGCGGAGAAGATACAGCAATATTTCGAACTCCTTGAACGTAAGCGTCACAGACTGACCGTCAGCCGTCACTTCCCGGCTCTCCGGCGACAGCGCGATGCCCTCATATCGCAGCGTTTCCTCTCCCTTCGTTCCGGCGCGGCGGAGCAGCGCCTTCACGCGGGATGTAAGCTCCAGCATTGAAAACGGCTTGGTGATGTAGTCGTCCGCGCCGTCGTCCAGCCCGTGCACGCGATCCATCTCGCCGCCCTTCGCCGTCAGCAGTATCACCGGCAGCGCGCTGGTATGCGCCTGCCGCTTCAGTTGCCGCAAAATCTCCAGGCCGCTTTTCCCCGGAAGCATGACATCCAGAAGCAGAAGGTCGGGAAGCTCCTGCATTAGCCGCCGCTCGCAGCTCTCCCCATCCTCAAAAACCTCTACCGCAAACCCGGACGCGCTGAGCGAATAGCGCACAATCTCCAGAATGTTCGGATCGTCCTCGACGATCATCACTTTTTGCATGCCCTGTCCTCCCGGTCATTCCCCGGCATGCCGACCGGTAATCGAAAATACAACCCATTCGGCGATATTGGTGGCATGGTCGCCGATGCGTTCAAAGTATTTGGCGATCATCATCAGGTCGATCGCCTGCTCGCCGTTGGCGACATCTGTGTGGATCAGCTCGATCAGTTCCCTGCGGATGGTCATGAACAGATCGTCCACCACATCGTCATAGGCAATCACCGCTTTGGCTAGATCCAGATCTTTTTTCACATAGGCGTCGATGCTCTCCGTCAGCATCTTGACGGTCGCCTTGGCCATCAGCGAAAAATCTGTCCCTTGCCATTCAGTGGTTCGTTACGATCAACATAAAAACCGCTTCCCCTTTATCGCAATAAAGGGGAAGCGGTTTTTTGTGGTATATAATCTTTACATCTGCCCAAGCGGTCAGGACGGAAATCTTCCCGTCTGAACCTGCGTGGGTTGCATTGGAATGTGCAGCAGATCGCCCGGATGGCCCATCTCCTGCGTGCGCGCGATCGTGAGGTTGTCGTTCATGCGATCGGCAAGCGGCGGCAGTTCGCAGGGCTTCATCTCCCAGCGGTAATCCTGGCCAAGCATCTGCTGATGTTCGCGGATGACGCTGTGGCTAGGCGTTTGCCGGCCGTTGCCGTTCACCTTGTTCTGATACATAAAGAACGTATGATCCTTCGGCAGGCTGTGCACGTTTTGATAGCCCTCGCGATCGGCTGTCTGTTCAATCTGGTCACGCAACACCTGGCGCACATAGTTCCTGGTGTCGTGGAATTTCAACAGCGCCGGGAATGCGCCGGGCACCAGCGCCTGCCATTCCTTTTGCTCATATTGCCTGAGCATGGCGGCGGCCTTGTGCAGGTGCGCCACCTCGGCTTCAAAGCTCATTTCCCAAATGCGCTTCACGTTGGCGTCCTGCTCGTCCTGCAGGAAGGAATAGTAGAGGTAGCACTCCATGTACTCGTGCAGCAACTGACTCTCCAGCCAGGTCAGGTTTGGGTCGATCAGGGAACCGTAATGGCTGACGTGCTGTTCTTCGATCATCGCGATCTCCTGATATAGCTTGCGGCCGAGATCGCTCGAATACGTGTTGCCAATGTTCATGTAGAAGTTCATCGTCTGCTGCTCGCCGGCGGTGATGATCATCGTGGAGAGCTTTGTGCGGATGTCAGCGGTCTTGAAATTGACAAAGCGCTTTGCTTCCTCAAACGGGTGGCGATGTTCGGCGACCGTCGGGCGGCCGGGCGTGATCTCCACGTACTGGCGTACCATCGCGTCCGCCTTCAGGCCGTGCTCCATGTCGAGCAGATTGGCGTAGCGGTACAGGTGATCAAAGTCTTCCAGCAGGGCAAAGTCCAGCGCCTGTTTTACGTAAACATCCGGCTCGTTCTCGGCCAGCCATGCGGTCAGATCCACCGCCACATGCTCGAAACCGATGGTGGTCTCCAACTGTGTTTCGTCCAGTGGCTTGAGCCAGTTGATGTGCTTCTGCTGCTGCTGCTCCACGCGCCGCATCAGCGCGAGATCGCGCCGGATATCGTTGTTGTTGCAGTGGCGGTGAAACTGATGCGAGAACATCGTCGCCTCTACTTCGATGCCGTTCATCAGGATGATGCGGATCTTGGTGTACGGGTCTGCCGAAAGCTTGTTGTAGGAGGTCGGATACAGGGTTTGCCAATTGAGCAGCGTGTCCTCGACCGGCTGGGGCTTGAGATCAAACGGATTCATGTCAGGTCCTCCTTGCGGGATCTTTCTTTTGCGATAGCATGCCCGGAAAAGGCAAAAGCTTGCCATGCCTTGAGAAAGATTCGCCGCGGCGGGAGGCTCGCGAGCCAAGCGTAGACGCGAAATCCGTTTCGGATTCGGTTTCCCATTTTTTACAGGCCCGGTTCCCCTTTCGCGAGATCCAGCCTCGCATAGGCGATGCGCCTGCGCATGTCGGTGAACGTAATGTGCAGGCTGCCTTCCCGCGCGACGATGGCGGGATAGGAAAACTCGGCCATCCGCGCGCCGTCGTCGTCCAACTGCGCGTCTTGAAGCGTCGTATGGCGCGCGAAATGCGCGCCGTTATCCTTGGACGAGAGGATGACAAGCGGCGTCCGCAATCCCCAGTTTTGACCCACGGGGTTCATGGCGAGATACAGCGTGTTGCCCGCGTGCGCGATGTCGATGCCGCTGTTGTTGTTCGGCAGGTTTGTGTTGTACGCCTCGCACCATGTTTTGCCGGAATCTGTGGAATCCGACCGGAAGATAAACCCGCAGGTTGTGCGCAACAGCGCGTGCACACGGCCCGGCGCGCTCTCCCAGAGCGTCGGCTGAATCGCGCCCAGCCCTTCGATATGGTTCGGTTCGCCCGGCCGGCTCGTGTTTAACGGAATGTCCGCCAGGCGGGTGAAAGACGCGCCGCCGTCATTCGATACATCGACATGCGCGCGCCAGGCGGATTCCGTCTCCGTTGAATTCGGCGCGAGCATCAGGCCGTTCGCGAGGACGATCGGCTTGGAACGCACGGGCCCGCAGGCCGCGCGGTACGGAACGGGACGCGACCAGCCAACGCCGCCGTCTGTCGACGTCATGGTATAGCTTTCCCAGGCCGGAATCGTCCGGCCCACCTTGAATACGAGGCGGATACCCTGCGCGGTTTCCATCAGCACGGGATTCCAGTGCGCGGTGTGGCTGGCCTTGGCGATTTGCGCGGGCGGCTGCCAGCAGCCCGCGACCTTGCGGGAGAGCCAGATGCCGACGTTGTCCGCCTTTTCATGATCCCCGGCGAAGTACGCGCACAGCACGGTTCCGTCGGCGAGCGGCAGGACGCTGGAGGCGTGGCAGCTTTTGAAAAACCGGCCCGCCTCAAACAGCGTTTCCGTGGACGCGCGCGGGCCGAAGCGATACCACGCGGCTTCGTTTTGCCGCAGGATGCTCTGAATTTCCATGCGCTGCGCACCGGTGAGCGGAGGCTTTTCCGCGCGTGTCGCGACGCCCGCGATCAGCCCCTTTTCCCGCAGATAATGCTTGGCGTTGCCGGGATAGTTCTGGCATTCCACAATGCTGGCCGCGCTGAGGTAGTCGGCAATGGCGAGCGCGACCGCGCGGTGCGGCGGGTCGGCGGTCAGGTGCTTTTTCAGCAGGGCAAAAAGCTCCGGCACAAAGTTCAGCAAAATGCCCGAGTAACCGGCCGCGCCCGCGACCAGGCTGTCGTAGAGCGTCGCGCTGTTGGCGTTGTACAGCGCGATGCTGCTGCCCTCAATTTGCGCAAGCCGCCGCGCGATGACCGCCTTTTCGCAGCAAGTGTCCTTGAGAAAGCCAAACCTGCCGTCCCGGATCATCGCGTCGATCACCGCGGACGTCAGCAGCCGTTTGTAGGGATGCGGGCATTCATACATGCCCAGGCGCGTGCGCGGGTCGAGGGCCGACGTGACCTCCTCAAGCCGCCGGATGAGCGTTTCGTCCGGTTCGGACGCGGAGGCCAGCCGGTTGGACACCAGGATGATCGCGTCCGGGCCGAGCTTTTCGAGCGCGCGCAGGTAGGCGATCTGATCGTCGAGCGCGTCCTGCGTGTGCCCGGAAACCACGCAGCGGAGCCCAAGCGCGCGGCAACAATCCAGGCTGAACGCGGCAACCTCCAGTTTCTCCCGGTCATCGAGATAGAACATTTCGCTGGACTGGCAAACCGCGAAAATACCATCGCACCCCGTCGAGGCAAAATGCGCAATCATCCTCCGCAGCCCTTCATAATCGATCGAGTGATCTTCGAAAAAGGGCGTGATGATGGTTGGATACAATTCGCAGCGGCAGGGACTGTTTGTGGCGGTCATGGTATTTCCCCTTTCGTGGTTTACACGCTTGATATGGTCTTGCGCTATACCCGCGCGGTGACGCGTACGCTGTGCGGGCTTAAAAGCCAGGCGAGGTTCAGCCGGTAGTGCAGCCTGCTCGAAATCAAATGGATCACGCCGTCCGCCGCCTGAACCGCCTGCATGTAGCCCGCCGGCTGTCCGTGGGTGTCGTCAAGCAGCGCGGCGTTCATCGAAGCGCCGATGTCCCATTCCCGCGCGGGGCCGCCGGGCGTGATCAAACGCTGCACGGGCCATGTTTCGCCTTCGTCGAAAGACATGGCGGCGTACAGGCCGAAGCCGCGTATTACGGAGCCCGCGCCGTCCGTCAGTTCCAAGCCGCGCGCGTCGCCGCGGCGCTGTGCGCGCAGGGAGTCGGTGAAGCTGAACATCACGACCGGCCCTTCCCGCAGGCGCAGCAGCGCGTGGCGCTGGCCGGAGCCGATCGGCGGAAACGGCGACGGCGCATACCGCCAGAGCCTGCCGCCGTCCTCGGAGACGCTGACCGGCATGCGGCCCTCCACTGTATGGCCGTCAAAGATGCACTGCGAGCGGCCCAGCGCGTACAGCGAGCCGTCGCTGCGCGCCAGAACCGCGCCGTGTACGCCGGCGATCCACCCGGCGCATTCGCCGTTTTTCAGGAAGTTTTCCTTCTGGAGGCCATAGCTTGTGCGCTCCTCGAAGCGCTCGCCGTCCGGGTCTCCGCGATACAGCACGCTGCCCATGCCCTGCGCGGAGCCGTGCTTCGTATAGGTGTCGCAGGGGACAAGCAGGCGGCCTTCCGTGTCGAGGCTCGGCTGGTTGATCGGCTTGTGCGATGTATAGCGGCCGTCGACGGGCCGGGGACGCGTCCAGGTTTCGCCGTCGTCGTCACTGGCGCGCACGACGAGCATCAGGTTTTCCTCCGTGCTGCCGATGCCGATGCCGTTAAAGTGGTAGATGCGCCCGCCCGCGCCGCGCAGCAGCGCCGCGCAGGACATGTTCCGGCCCGGCACCTTAAAGAACAGGTCGGCTTCGCTCCATGCGCCGCGATCCTTGCGAAAGCGGCTGGCCAGCACGACCATCTCGCGGCCGCACTCCTTCCGCGTGGAAAACCAGGCGGCCAAAAGGTCGCCGTCGCCAAGTTCGCACAGCGTAGGCACATGGTTGTGCGGGTAAAACGGGATCTCTGGATCCCGCGGCGGCAGAACGTACGCGAGCGGCGGCAGGAACAGCGGCTCCGCCGTCGAAGGCGCCACACGCGCCGCAGCCTGAGGCGAGCGGACGCGCCACGCCTCCGTCCGTCCCGGCACGCTGTGAAAAGAAGGCGTTACATCGCTCCGGACGACCCGAAAGCCGGTGACCGCGTTGCGCGACTGCGGCAGGGCGGCCATGCGGCGCGCGCTGCGAAGGTGCGCCGCGTCCGCGTACACGCTGCCGCCGCGCGTGACCCTGTACAGCCCGTCCGCACAGCCGCCCGGGTCGCTTCCGGCGTCCTTCGGATAGGGCGCGTACCAGTCGAGGCACCATTCCTCAACGAGGCCGTGCATGTCCGTCAGCACGAAGGCGTTTGGCGGCGTTTGCCCCACCGTCAGCGGGCATGGGCGGATGTCCAGGCCGTCCTGCTGGCATACGCCGTAGCCCTCGGGCAGCGCGTCGCCGTACGCGTAGTCGGCCTCGCCGCCCGCGCGGCAGGCGTACTCCCATTCCGCCTCCGTCGGCAGCCGGAAGGTCTCGCCGGTCTTCGCGCTGAGCCAGGCGCAGTAGTCCATGGCGTCCTGGTGGCTGACATGCGTACACGCTTCGTCGTCGCCCGCCACGCGATCTTCCCACGCCCTCGCGGCGCGATGCTCGGGCCGGAAGCGCTCGTACTGCGCGTTGGTGACCGGCGTGACGGACATCGCGAACGCGGAGACTGTCACGGGACGGACGGGCCGTTCGTCCGCTTCGCCGTTCGCGCTTCCCATCAGGAAGGTTCCGGCCGGTATCTTAACAAAGACCATGCCCAATGAGGATGCCGTCATGCCCTGATGCCACCTCTCCGCGTTTCGATAGGTTTCGCCCGTGGAGCCAGGAAAAGATCCGGAGCACATGCGGGGCATACGCTCCGGATCGCCCGTCAAGCGTATTATTTCTCAGCCTGCAGGCGCTGTTCCGCAGCGTTGTAGATGTCGATCATTTCCTGCGCGCCGCGGCTGATCAGCGTCTGTACAAAGCCGTCGAAGTCCTCCAGCGGAACCTCGCCCATGACCATCTGGTTGATGGTCGTTCTGGAATAGTCGTCGGTTTCCTGCTTGATCTCGGTGAGCCGCTCGCTCTCCTCCGCGGTGAACGGCGGATCCATCGGCAGGCTGAGCAGGCCGGGCTCGTCCTTGTACAGGTTATGGATGTACAAGGAGTCGACCGCGCCTTCGCCGCTTGTGGTCTTGAACGCGTCATAGATCGTGTACAGCCAGCTCGGGGAGAACACCACGTCGCCAAGGCCGTAGTCGGATTGCAATTTGTAGAAGGAGTTGTCCATCTTGCGGTACTTCTCAATGGTTTCCGGGGTCCACGCGGCCTTGCCGTCCGCGACGGCGTAGGTGTCGCCCTCGATGCCGTAGTTGAAGATCAGCGTGCCTTCCTCGCCGTAGGCCCAGTCGAAGAACTTGATCAGCAGTTCCGGGTTCTTGACCTTGGAGGAGAACGCGAAGCTGTTCATGTAGTGATCGTTATGCACATAGTTCACGCGCTCGCCCTTGGCGTTTGCAAGCAGCGGCACGGGCTCGAACCGGGCCTCCGGGTCGACCGTCTTGAGCGCTTCGTTGATGCCGCTGACAAAGGTCGGGTTGTCGTACCAGAACATGGCCTTGCCCGAGGAGGCGTACTCCTGCATCATCTGCAGGTTGACCATCAGGTATTCCGGGTCAAGGATGCCTTCGTCATAAAGTTTCTTATAGAAGGTGACGACGTTCTTGTAGTCATCTTCGATGCGGCCGAGGCGCCAGACGCCGTCCCCGTCGATGTACATGTTGTAGTTGCCGCCCAGCGAGCGCACGGGGCTGAGATTGTCCCGGCCGATGAGGCGGCTGTCGCCGCGCGCGGTGTACATGATCATGTCCGGGTACAGCGCCTTTAAGGTCTTCATGGTCTCGTACCATTCGTCCCAGGTGGCGGGCATCGGAAGGCCGTTCTTTTCGAGCAGGTCGACGCGGATGAAGCCCACGCAGCCCTTTTCGTAGTTTTCGTCCCGGCGGATGCGCGGCAGCGTGTAATACTCGCCGTCGATCATCGTCCGCTCGATGTTGGGCGTCTCGTCGAGAATCTTCTGGATGTTCGGCGCGTATTGCGCGACTAAGTCCTTCAGCGGCAGCAGCGCGCCGGCCTCGACCTGTTCGCGCGTGTTGCCAAAGGGCACGAAGATATCCGGCAGCGTGTTCGACGCGAACATTCCGGCCATTTTGGTGGCGTAGTCGCCGCCCGGGACGGGCATCATTTCGATCATCACGCCGGTGATTTCGGCGGCCTTCACAAAGGACGGCGAGTTTTCGATGATCGGCTGCGCCGCGTTTTCGCCGCGGGCGAAGGTGTAGGTCACCACTGTGTCCGTCAGGCGCGCGGACGATTCGGCGAGCGCCGGCGCGGCGCTTAGCAGCAGTGCCAGCGAAAGGCCCAGCGCAAGCAGCTTTTTCATGTGGCTAGATCCTCCTTATCATTCGGTCTTTTCATGCAGGACGGCCAAAGTTTCGCGCGGGTTCCGGGTGTCAGCCCTTCAGCGACCCGATCATCACTCCCTTCTCAAAATACTTGCTGATGAACGGATACACGAGCAATATGGGGATCATCGCCGAAATGATGACCGCGTATTGCATGGATTTCTGCGAAACCAGAAGCCTTTCTTCCTGCGCGACGTTCATGCCCATGTTCAGCGAGTCGGTCAAGCCGCTGAGCACCACGTTGCGCACGTACAGTTGGATCGGGTACTTGTTTTTTTCGTTGAGGTAGAGCACGGCGCTGACGAAGCCGTTCCAGTGGCTGACGGCGTAGAAGAGCAGCATCGTCGCCAGGATGGGCTTCGAAAGCGGCAGGATGATGCGCCGGAAAACCGCCCAGTCCGTCGCGCCGTCGATGTACGCGGACTCAGTCAGTTCAAAGGGAAGGCCCTGGAAGAACGTGCGCATGACGATCATGTTGTAGACGTTGACGCAGCCGGGAAGGATGATGGCCCAGTAGGTGTTCATCAGGCCAAGCTGGTTCACCAGCAGATAGCTCGGCACCATACCGCCCGAAAAGAACATCGTAAAGGCGATCAGTCCGGTGAAGAAGCGGCCGAACACCAGGTCGCGCCGGGAGAGCGGGTAGGCGCAAAGAGCGCTCATCACCAGGTTGATCGCCGTGCCGAGCGCCATGATCTCAAACGTGTTGACATAGGAGCGCAGGAAAAACTTGTCGCCAAGAACGGTTTGGTACGCCTTGAACGTAAAGCCCCTGGGAAACAGGTACACGCTGTCCGTCATGACATGGTTCGCGCTCGACAGCGAAATGACGAACATATAGTAGATCGGGTAAACGAGCAGCAGCATTAGCAGCGCCATCACGACGGCGTTGACGATGTCAAACACCCTGCCGCCCGCGGTTTCCTTTACGCGCATCACTCCCGCTCCTCTCACCACAAACCGTTCTGGCCGAGACGCCGGCTCAGCAGGTTTGTCATGCACAGCATGGTCAGGTTGATCAGCGAACTGAACAGGTCGACAGCCGCGGCGTAGCTGTACTGCGCGCCCTGTAGGCCGCGACGGTATACGAACGTCGATATCACATCCGATGTTTCGTAGTTCGCGACGTTTTGCATCAGCAGCACCTTTTCAAACGACACGTTCAGGATGCCGCCCATGCGCAGGATGAACATGATGACGATGGTCGGCATGATGCTGGGCAGCGTGATGTGCAGGATCTGCTTGAGCCGTCCCGCGCCGTCGATGCGGGCGGCCTCGTAGAGCTGGACATCCACGCCGGCTAACGCGGCCAGGTAGATGATCGCGCTCCATCCGATCGTCTGCCAGATGTCGCTGATGACATACAGCGGGCGGAACCAGTTCTTGTCGACCATGAACTTGATCGGCTCGCCGCCAAACATCACCAGGATGTTATTGATCAGGCCGTCCCGCGTGGCAAAGGTGCTGAGCATCGAAACGACGACGACGACTGAAATGAAGTGCGGCAGGTAGCTGATGTTCTGCACAATCTTTTTCATCCGGCGGCTCTTCAGTTCGTTGACCAGCAGCGCAAAGACAATCGGCGCGGGAAAGCAGAACACGATCTGCCACAGGCTCAGCGCTAGCGTATTTTTGACGAGCGCCCAGAACCCGGGGTCGCCCATGTACTTCGCGAAGTGCTTCAGCCCCACCCAGTTGCTGCCGAAATAGCCTTTGTGTATTTTGAAATCCTGAAACGCGACGACGATGCCGTACATGGGCGTGTATTTGAAGATGACGAAAAAAACAAGCGGAAGCGCCAGCATGGCGAGCAGATACCGGCAACGGTATATCTCTCGCCCGATCCGCCCGCGGTGAGGCCGCGCCAACATAGCATCCACCTCGTTCATTATTGTTGAACGCCGTTCATATATAGTGCATTATAGCATACGGAACATAATCCGTCAATGAAACCGCTGCGTTTTTGTGTGACATTTTTTGGCGGGGATCCATGTGCGGGGAGGGAACGCTGGGAGGCTGCCCGAGATCCGCTAAAGGGCCATCGGTCCTTTGCTCCCGTCATTTGCGGCTTGCAGCGCTTCGCGTTTTCTTCTATAATGGACGGCGTTCAGTATGAAATGTATAAAGGAGAGAAGCCCTTTTGACGGATGACCCAAAGGTAAAATCGCTGGCCAAGGCGATGCAGGTGCTGGAGTGCTTCTCCACGCAGGCGCCGGAGCTTGGCATCAGCGACATCGCCCGCATGACGGGCATGCAGAAAAGCAGCGTGCACAACATTCTTTCGACGTTTGCGCAGATCGGCTACGTCGGCAAGAACGAGCAGACCAACCGGTATCACCTGGGCCTTGCGCTGCTGCGGTACAGCTACATCATCACCAACCATATGGGGCTGCACAAACTGCTGCTGCCGTACCTGAAGCGGATCGCCAACGAGATCGGCGAGACATGCTATCTTGGCATCATGGACCATGGCAGCGTGCTTTACATCGAATCGTGCGTCAGCGAGGCGCATGTGCCCACGCGGAACATCTTGGGCGAGCGCGCGCCACTGTACTGCACCGGGCTTGGCAAGGCGCTGCTGGCGTACGCGCCGGAAGCGCTGGAATTTCTCGATGCGCCCTATGCGCCTTTTACCGCCAACACCCTTTGCGACCGCGCGGCGCTGGAAGCGGAAATGCAAAGAACCCGCGAGCGCGGATACGCGATCGATGACATGGAGCATGAGTTCGGCATCAAGTGCGTCGCGCTGCCGGTGTTCAACCATGTCGGCCAGCCGGTCTGCGCGGTCAGCGTATCCGGCCCGTCGCTGCGGTTTTCAAGCGCGCGGATCGATACCATCGCGGGGACAATGCGGGATATTCTGACCCCCGTTCAGGGGAAAATTTGAACGGGGACGTGTCCGGGAGTAAGCGATTTCCTTTGGAAACGCACCGCTGACCCGGGAGGCCAGGGCAACCGCATGAAGCAGGAAGTATCCAGCCCGGAGAGTTCGAGAGGCCGATGACTCTCGACTTTCCATCGTTTTCGGCGACATGCGCGCCGAAAATGCGCAGATTCCGTAGGCGTTGCCGGAGGAATCTGGACTTTTCGCCTGAGGCCGCCCGGAAACGCCGCAGCGTTTCAGGCCGAATCCTCCTCGCGCCTCTGAAAAACGCATGAACCGCAGTTCATGCGTTTGCCGTGCCCGGGAGGCCACGACCAACGCATGAGTTAAGAGAAAGAAATAAGCGGGCGAATGTATTACAAAAGTGTTACCAAAAGGAATAATGACACGGGATGTCGAAAAGGGGAGGTAAAAAAAACAAGAGTGTGAAGCCATGTTATCGGAGCATTTAAGTGGGTTAGCGGATGAACGGCAGAGCGGGAAAGTGCGGCATGATTTGCTAGAAATCGTGGTCATGACGATCTGCGCTGTCATCGCAGGATACGATGCAACGCGTATGGAGTATGATTCACCCGGAAGAGTTTGAGCGTTGTTTTCGCTCCTGGGTAGCGTCCGTCTGCCAGAGGGTAGGGCATGAGATCATCAATGTCGATGGGAAAACGCTTTGCGGCAGTGAGGGA
>JAVBOQ010000243.1:0-3094 GCA_031550455.1 Eubacteriales bacterium | reverse complement strand
CGCACCCCCCTCCCCCCCCACTCCCGCTCCCACCCCCCCCCGCCCGCCCCCCCCCCCCCCCCCCCCCCCCCCCCCCGCCTCCCTTACGCCCGTATAACCGTCCCCGTCTTTCCGTCAACGCCGTCCCTTGCCTTTTCCAGCAGCGTGATCAGCGCCCTGCGGCCGGGCTTTGACTCGGCGAACTCCAGCGCGGCCTGCACCTTTGGCAGCATCGACCCTGGCGCGAAATGGCCCTCGGCGATGTACTTGCGCGCCTCGTCCGGCGTCAGGTTCGACAGCCACTTCACATCGGGTTTATTGAAATTGACCGCGACCTTTTCGACGGCGGTCAGAATGATCAGGTAATCCGCATCCAGTTCGCGGGCGAGCAGACAGGAGGCGAAATCCTTGTCGATGACCGCGCCGGCGCCGGTCAGGCGGTTTCCGTCCGCCGTCACCGGGATGCCGCCGCCGCCTGAGGCGATGACGACCTGGCCCGCGTCGCAGAGCGCGCGCACGGCGTCGATCTCGACGATGGCGACCGGGCGCGGCGACGCGACGACGCGGCGATATCCGCGGCCCGCGTCCTCCTTGACGGCGACGCCCTCCGCGATCAGCGCGTCGGCCTCGTCCTTCGACATGAAGCGGCCGATCGGCTTCGTCGGGTTCTGAAACGCCTTGTCGGCCGGGTCAACCTCGACCTGCGTGATCAGCGCACAGACGGTCTTCTTGACGCCCCGGTTTAACAGCTCTTCGCGCAGCGCGTTTTGCAGGTCGAACCCGATATACCCCTGGCTCATCGCGCCGCAGGTCGCGATCGGCACGTCGTCGCCCATGGCGAGCTTGATCATGCCCACCTGCGGGCCGTTCCCGTGCGACACGACGACCTGATGACCGGCCTCGATCAGGTCCGCGATCGCTTTGGACGTCTCGCGAACCGCGATCATCTGTTCCGGCAGCGTGTTCCCCAGCGCGTTTCCTCCCAGGGCGATGACGATTTTCATGGAACGCCTCCCGTTGTTTACTGAAACAGCCTTTGTTTGCCCTGCTTCGCGAGGTTCGCGAGCGCCGCGACCGGATCCGCGCAGCGCTGCAAGAAGATCATCGCCGCGATGACATACGGCTTGAAGCTCGCTTCCTTGTAAAGCGGGGTACGATACCGGTCGAACACCGAGGCCGCGACCTCGCCTTCCCCGCAACTGACGCCTGAGATGTCGGCGGGCAGGCAGTGCATGTACAGCGACTTGCCGTCTTTCGTCGTCCGCATCAGTTCCTCGGTGCACGTCCAGCCCCTATGATTCGCGTTCTGCGCCAGCAATTCCTTCTCAAGCGCCTTAATTCCTTCCATGTCGCCGTTGCCGTACAGATCGGTGCGCTTTTCCATCGCCTGAAACGGCGCCCAGGACTTCGGGTACACAATGTCCGCGCCGGCGAAGGCCTCTGCCATCGAATGGGTCTTTTTGTAGTGGCCGCCGGACGCCGTGGCGTTCTTTTGCGCGATGTCCTCGACATCCGCCATCACCTCGTAGCCCTCGGGATGCGCCAGCGTCACGTCCATGCCGAACCGCGTCATCAGGCCGATCACGCCCTGCGGCACCGACAGCGGCTTGCCGTACGACGGCGAGTACGCCCAAGTCATCGCGATTTTCTTGCCGCGCAGGTTCTCCACGCCGCCGAACGTGTGGATAATGTGCAGCATGTCGGCCATCGACTGCGTTGGGTGGTCGATGTCGCACTGCAAGTTGACCAGCGTCGGCCGCTGTTCCAATACGCCGTCGCGGAAACCGTCCTCGACAGCCCGCGCCACGTCGCGCATGTATCGGTTGCCCTTGCCGATGTACATGTCGTCGCGGATACCGATCACGTCGGCCATGAACGAGATCATGTTGGCCGTCTCGCGTACGGTTTCGCCGTGGGCGACCTGGCTCTTGCCTTCGTCAAAGTCCTGCACGGTCAGGCCCAGCATGTTGCAGGCCGAGGCGAAGCTGAACCGCGTCCGCGTCGAATTGTCGCGGAACATCGAAATGGCAAGCCCGCTGTCAAAGACGCGCGGAGAAATGTTCTCGCCGCGCAGCGCTCGCAGCGCGTCCGCCACCGCGAAAATCGCGGCCAACTCATCGTCCGTCTTTTCCCATGTCAGCAGAAAATCCCGGTGATACAGGTTCCGCGCGTCCAGACGCTCCATCGTCTTTAAGTACTTCGCAATGCCGCTCATGTTGAACTCTCCTTTTTCACTTACAATAGCATCCCGGCAGCCCCGCGTACACCGCCGCGCACCGGATCAGGTCTTCCTTCCACGTCTTTTCGTTCGGCGCGTGGGCCTCTTCTTCCTTGCCCGGGCCGAAGCCGATGCACGGGATGCCGTAGCGGCCCATGATCGACACGCCGTTGGTGGAGAATGTCCACTTGTCGACCTTCGGCTCGCCGTACATGCCCCGGAAAGATTCGACCATCGCCAGCGTCGCCGGGTGGTCGGCCGGGATGACCCATGTCGGGAAGTAGCAGTCGGTCGGGTAGACGAGGTTCGTCCAGCTCGCGGCCTCGTAGGTGTACATCGTCACCTCCGCGCCGTATTTTTGCACAGCGGGCAGCGCGCGGATCTCGTCGAGCGCCATCCGATACGTCTCGCCGTCGGTCAGCCGCCGGTCGATCGAGATGGCCGCCATGTCCGCGACCGCGCAGCGCGACGGCGACGCGGAAAACTGCTGGGACACCGTGAGCGTGCCCTTGCCGAGGAACGGGTCGACATGCAGCCGGCCGTTCAGCGCCTTGACTTCGAGGATGATTTCCGCCATCTTGTAGATCGCGTTGTCGCCGCGCTCCGGCGCGCTGCCGTGGCACGACACGCCGGCAACCTCGACGCGGATCTCCATCCGGCCGCGCTGGCCGCGGTAGATGTTGCCGTTGGTCGGCTCGGTGATGACGACGAAATCCGGGCGGATCTTCTCTTCATTGACGATGTACTGCCAGCAGAGGCCGTCGCAGTCTTCCTCCTGCACCGTGCCGGCGACGAGGACGCGGAATTTGTCGTTCAAAAGGTGCAAGTCCTTCATGATCTTCGCGCCGTAGACCGCGGAAACAAGGCCGCCGAGCTGGTCGGACGCGCCGCGCCCTC
>JAVBOQ010000039.1:0-2805 GCA_031550455.1 Eubacteriales bacterium | reverse complement strand
GATGGTCGACTCAAGCTTCAGCGGCTGGCCTCCGTCCACCAGCGCGGGCCCGAACTCAAACGTGTGCAGCGCGCCTTCATCGATCAGCCGGTCCGCGACAAGCCCCTGCTTTTCGCTGCGGTCGGTCAGAAGCGAAAGGTCGCCGTTCTTGTCCACAACAAGCAGGGCGCGCGTCGAGTTCTTTTTGCGAAACAGTTCGCCGCCGCGAATGATAATGCCGTTGTTGTGCGCGCCGTAGAAGTCGCCGTTGACGGCGATCACCGGGTAATGCCGCTCGGCGATGTCGCTGAGCGCCTCGGGCTGGCCGCCAAACTTTTCGTTCGAGAATGCGTAGGAGAACTGCCCCGGCTCGGCGAGCTGTATGTCCGCGACGAAATACACGAAACCGTCCTGCTTGTGCCGCGTGATCGTTACGCCGACGCGGCTGTTTTGGTATGACCAGTCGCTTTGCGGCTCGGCCGGCGCCGACGGTTCAGCCGTTGCGGGCGTCTCGGCGAACGCGGGCGCTTCGGTCGCCGTGGGCTGCGCGAACGCGGCGGTTTCGGCCGTGGAGGGCTCGGGCGGCGTAACGGCGGCGGTCGCCGTGGCGGCGGGGCGCGGCGCGGGATCCGGTTGGATGCCTGCCGCCCGGATGCAGAGCGGAATCAGCAGTACAAACGCACAAAGCAGCAACAGCCGGTCGCGTCGCTTCCATTTTGCCATTTGTGTTCGCTCCTTTTCCCTAATTAGCGTAAAAAAAACGAATCACGCGCCGCGATTCTTCCCGCCATGCGATTCGACAGCGTCTGGCATTTTTCGACCGAATCAAACAGGAATGGTGTTGAAGTGGCGGGTCAATACGGCAATTCCGCGAAAAAGGGAGGGGACGGGGAGGCGCGACGCGTGTTATATGCCGATATTTCTTGACAAGTGGGCGAAAGTGTGATAAACCTTGAGTGGAAATTTTATCCATTCACCCGGGAGGGGTTGCCTATGGCGGGTCCGTTGCAGATCACCTATCTGAAGCATTCCGGTTTCGCGGTACGCACGCGGGATACGATGCTTGTCTTTGACGACGCGCAGGGCGCGCCGGATGAAGGCGCTACGCTCGAGAGCGGCCGCGTCACGCGGGCGCTGATTCAGCAGCATCAACGGACGATCTTTTTTGCCAGCCACGCGCACGGAGATCATTTCAACGAGGCGATGTACCGGTTTTCGGACGCGGGCATCGTGCACTATGTGCTGGGCGACGACATTCCGGAGACGTTCAGCGGCTACCGCATGCAAAAAGGCGACAGGCAGTCGCTCGGCGGCGTGGAGATCGAAGCGTTCGGCTCGACCGACGAGGGCGTTTCGTTCCTCTGCAACGTCGACGGCTGGACCATCTTCCACGCGGGCGACCTGAACCTGTGGCACTGGCGGCAGGAGTCGACGATCAAGGAGATCGAGCAGGCGGAAAAGGACTTTGAGGAGGCCGTCGCGCCGCTGTACGGGCGCGAGATCGACTTCGCGTTTTTCCCGCTCGACCCCAGGATGGGCGAGATGTACGACGCGGGCGCGCTGCACTTCGCGATGCATGTCAAGCCGCTGGTGATGATCCCGATGCACTTCTGGGGCAGATCGGACGCGGCGCTCGACTTTGCCAGGAGGAATCGGACGAAACACGTCGAAATCATCGCCATGACAAAGCCGGGCGAGACGATCCGGGCCGAAAAAATGGACAGCGGGGAGATCGTCATCGACCTGTAATGGGAGGGACGATCATGCCGTTCACGTTCGCGCACAACAATTTCAACGTCACCGATCTTGAAAAGAGCATTGCCTTCTACGAAAAAGCGCTGGGGCTGACTGTCGCGCGCCGCAAGGACGCCGGGGACGGCAGCTTCACGCTGTGTTTCCTGACCGACGGGACGACCGGCTACCGGCTGGAACTGACCTGGCTGCGCGACCATCCCGAGAAATACGACCTGGGGGAGAACGAGATCCATCTGGCGCTGCGCGCGGACGACATCGACGCGGCGCGCGCGCTGCACCGGTCGATGGGCTGCGTTTGCTACGAAAACGAAAAGATGGGCATTTACTTCATCGAGGACCCGGACGGGTACTGGATCGAGATCGTGCCGTGACCGGCGACTACATTGCGGACATCGAGGCTTTCACGCCCGCGTGCGCGCAGGAGGAGAGCGACAAACGGCTGTCGCTCGCGTATATCCGTCAATTTGAGGGCAATGTTCTGACGCGTGAAAATGAGATCGCGCACGTCACAAGCTCCGGTTTCGTCATGAACCGGAGCCTGACGCGCATGCTGATGGTCTTCCACAACATCCGGGGCAACTGGTCCTGGACGGGCGGGCACGCCGACGGCGACCGGGACCTGCTGGGCGTGGCGCTGCGCGAGGCGCGCGAGGAAACCGGCGCGGAGCACATCGAGCCGCTTTCGGACGCCATCGCGGCGGTCGACATCCTGATCAACTACGGTCACACGCGGCGCGGACGGTACGTCAGCGCGCACCTGCACCTCAACGTCGCCTATATCCTGATCGCCGACGAAAACGACGCGCTCGCCGTCAAGCCGGACGAGAACTCGGCGGTGCGCTGGATCCCGGTCGAGGATCTGGACGGGCCTGATTTTGCGGACCACGACCGGAAGCTGTACGGGAAACTGGTGGAGAGGGCGAGGGGGATGGGCGCGAGGTGAAGGGGGCGGAAGGGGGCGCGGGCGACCTGGCCACCGCCAAACCGGCCGTGGGCCGGGGGAAACCCATGGTGTTGGGGTTTCGTTATGGTGCGGGGGGGTGGGGTCGGGCCGCGACGTTTTTTTTTTGG
>JAVBOQ010000210.1:0-3910 GCA_031550455.1 Eubacteriales bacterium | reverse complement strand
GCGGTCGGCCTGCCGGTGATCGCGGGCCCGTCCGAGGCGACCGCGATCGGCAACCTGCTCGTGCAGGCGATGGCGCTGGGCGAGATCGAATCACTCGGCGCGCTGCGCGAGGTCGTCGTGCGCTCGTTCGACACGGTCGAGTTCCTTCCGCACGACCGCGCTGCGTGGGACGACGCGTACGGGCGGTTCCTGGCCGTGACGGGGTTGTCGGACTGATGACGCCGCTGTCCCTTCGCGCACCGCTGCCCGAGCGGGACGCGCTGATGATCAGCCCGCTGGTGCTGGCGCATGTCGGCGATTCGGTGCACGATCTGTATGTCCGCGTGGGCGCCGCGCTGGACGGCGGGAAGGCGCGCGCGATGCACCGGCAGGCCGTCGGCAACGTCAACGCGGGCGCGCAGGCCCGCGCGCTCTCGCGGGTGGCGCACCTTTTGACCGAGACGGAGGGCGACGTGGTGCGGCGCGGCAGGAACGCGCACGCGCGCCATGCCGCGCCAAAGCGCGCAGACCCGGCGGATTACGCGATGGCGACCGGGCTGGAGGCGCTGCTTGGGTTTTTGTACCTCACGGGGCGCGCCGAGCGCCTGCTGACGATTCTGGCCGCGATGGCCGAACCTGCGGAGGAAACGAATGGCCGCGTGTAAACTTCGGGTGGAACTGATCCGGCATACGCCCGCGCCGGAGCAACTGGTCGCGCTGGGCGCGCGGCTCTGCTACGCCTCAGCGGATCTTGACACGCTCAGGGAGCGGATCGAGCGCGCGGATCAGGACAAGTTCATCGGCGGCGTCATCGAGTCGGGCCATTTGTCCGTGCTTGAGCACGCGTCGTTCACGTTCGCGGTCGAAGGCGTGTCGCGCGTGCTGCTCGCGCAGTTGACGCGGCACCGGATCGCCAGCTTCAGCGTGCAGTCGCAGCGGTATGTGTCGAAGGCCAGCGGGTTCGACTACGTGATCCCGCCGTCGATCGCGGGGTTGGGTGAAGCCGCGGTCAGTGAATATGACGCGCAGATGCGGACGATGCACGAATGGTATCGGCAGTGGCAGGAACGGCTGAACGAGCGTGGCGTCACGGGCGAGGCCGCCAACCAGGACGCGCGGTTTGTGTTGCCGAACGCGTGCGAAACGCGGCTGATCCTGACGATGAACGCGCGGGAACTTTTGCACTTCTTCGCGCTGCGCTGCTGCAACCGCGCGCAGTGGGAGATCCGCGCGCTGGCGGACGAGATGCTCGGGCTGTGCTTTGAGGCCGCGCCCGCGCTGTTCGATACGGCCGGGCCGCCGTGCGCCGGCGGGCCGTGCCCGGAAGGCAAACGATCCTGCGGCAGGCGCGGTGAGGCGCAGGCAAGGGCGCGTGCCCTGAAAAAAGAAAAGAGGTCGGAACATGGCATTCTATGATGATCGGATACAAAAGCCGCGCCGCAAGGCATCGCCCGGGCCGGAGGACGGATACCGTCCGCGCGGCGAAAAAGGGCGCGGACGGGACGGCAAAAAGCCAGCTTTCGGGAAGCCCGCCCCCGGGAAACCCGGCGAAGGAGAAACGCCGGCCGGGAAGCCCGGCTTCGGGAAGCCTGGCTTCGGGAAGCCCGCTTACGGAAAGCCCGCGGAGGGCGGGCCCCGCTACGGCCGCCCGGCGGAAAACCGTCCCGGCGACAGGCGGCCCGACCGCAAGCCGTGGGACATTTACAAGGACGATGGCTACACCGGCAACCGCCGCAAGGACGGCCGCACGGCTCCGCCGGACAGGCCCGCGCGCGCGGATCATACGGAGCGGCAGGACAGGCAGGCGCGCCCGCAAAGGCCCGACAGGCTGCCGATGCAGGATCGCCGCCCGGACGAATCGCCCCGCCCCAATGGCCGTGGCTTCGACAGGGAGCGTTTCCGCGCCGCGCCGCGCCCGGCACCGATCGAGCGACCGGTTCCGCAGACGCCCGCGCCGCCGTTCGACGGCGAAGAGCCGATGCCGCGCGAGAATCTGCTCGTCGGGCGAAACCCGATCCGCGAGGCGGTGAAGTCCGGCCGCGACATTGAAAAGCTGCTCGTCGCCAGCGGCGAGCTGTCCGGCTCCGCGCGCGAGATCGTCGCGATGGCGCGCGAACGCGGCGTCATCGTGCAGGTCGTCGACCGGCAGCGGCTGTCGGCGATCGCGCCGAACCATCAGGGCATGATCGCGTTCGCGTCCGCCTACCGGTACGCCACGGTGGAGGATATGCTGGCGCTGGCGAAGGAAAAGGGCGAGGACGCGCTGCTGGTGATCCTGGACGGCGTGACCGATCCGCACAACCTCGGCGCGATCATCAGGAGCGCAGACTGCGCGGGCGCGCACGGCGTCATCGTGCCCGAGCGGCGCGCGGTCGGGCTGACGCCCGCGGCGGTCAAGGCGTCCGCCGGCGCGGTCGAGTACCTGCCGGTGGCGCGCGTCGGCAACCTCGTGCGGACGATGGAGTCGTTAAAAGAGCAGGGCCTGTGGATCGTCGCCGCGGACATGGCCGGCGAACCGTACGCGAAGGCCGCGCTGACCGGCCCGCTGGCGATCGTCATCGGCGCGGAAGGCGAGGGCGTTTCGCGGCTGGCGTTGGATCGCAGCGACAAGCGCGTGGCGCTGCCGGTGCGCGGCAAGATCGACTCGCTGAACGCTTCGGTCGCGGCCGGCGTGCTGCTGTATGAAATCAGGCGGCAGCGCGGATGACCCCGCTGCTCGTCGTGGACGGGTACAACATCATCGGCGCGTGGGAGCTGGCGGCGCAGAAGAAATGGTCGTTCGACGAGTGCCGCGACCGGCTGATCACGCGCCTGGAAGAGTACGCCGCGTTCCACGGCGTGGAGGCGGTGCTCGTGTTCGACGGAACCAAGAGCGAGCGGCGGGTTCGCTCCGAGGAGCGCGTCGGCTGCGTGCGCGTTGTCTATACGCGCCACGGCGAGACGGCCGACCAGTACATCGAACGGCTCTGCGACCAGGAGCCGCGCCACCGCGAGGTGCGCGTCGCGACGAACGACTCGGTCGAGCAGCTCGTCGTGCTCGGGCGCGGCGCGGCCCGCGTGCCCTCGCGGGAACTGCTGCGCGAGATGGCCCAGGCGCACGCGGCGCAGCGCGCGAAGATCGGCGACGCGGGCGTCAAACGAAACCCCTTGATCGCGCGTCTGCCGGAAGCCCAGCGGCAGGCGCTGGAGCGGATGCGGCGCGGAGACGTTTCGTGCATGGATAAAGACCGACCGGAGGCGGACGCGGATGAACCACGAAGAGAGCTTTGACCATCTGAACGACGAGGAGGTTTGCCAGCTCGCGCAGCAGGCGAACGGATACGCGCTCGAATCGCTGCTCAACCGGTACAAGAACTTTGTCCGTTCCCGGGCGCGATCCTACTTCCTGATTGGCGCGGATCACGAGGACATCGTGCAGGAGGGCATGATCGGGCTGTACAAGGCGATCCGCGACTTTCGCGCGGACAAGCTGGCGTCGTTCCGCGCGTTCGCGGAGCTTTGCATCACGCGGCAGATCATCACCGCGATCAAGACCGCGACGCGGCAAAAGCACATCCCGCTGAACTCGTACGTGTCGCTGAACAAGCCGATTTTTGACGAGGAATCCGACCGGACGCTGCTGGACGTGATCTCGGAAGGCCGCATCACCAACCCGGAGGAACTGCTCATCAGCCAGGAGGAACTGTTAAACATCGAAAGCCGCATCGGCGAGATGCTGTCCGACCTCGAATGGGAGGTTTTGACCGCGTATCTGGACGGCAGGTCGTATCTGGAGATCGCGGACGACCTAGGCAGACACGTGAAATCCATCGACAACGCGCTGCAACGCGTCAAGCGAAAGATGGAAAAGCTGCTTTCCACAAAGAACTAACCGTTAAAAGCATCGTTTCCTGCAATTTGTGCTTGACAAAAAAAGTCTGCTTCGATACAA
>JAVBOQ010000317.1:0-3770 GCA_031550455.1 Eubacteriales bacterium | reverse complement strand
AAGGAGCCATCGGCCTTTGGAATCCTTCTTTTGATGAGGCGGGCTGAGGCGTACATACGTGGGGCAAGTGAAGGCAGATAAGCGCTACGAACAATAATTGATGAACGCAACGACCGGCTCGCATACTGGCGAGCCGGTCGTTGCGCATTCGGCGGGCATTGTAAACGTTTACAGTCAAATTCTATGGCAATCCGTTTTCAATTACATTTCTGTACAGTTCAGCTGAAAATGAAATCAAATTACGAAGAGTTAGCCTATTAAAGATGCAAAAATGATCTTGCAAAGGTTTACAATTTGTGTTACACTTCAGGCGACAGGAGGGGACCGCATGGCCAGTGCAAGCAAAACGATCCTCGATATCGCGCAGGAGGCGGGCGTCTCCGCCGCGACCGTGTCGCGCGTGCTCTCCGACCACCCGAACGTCAGCAAGAAGACGCACGCGCAGGTTCGCGCCGTGATTGAGAAATACAACTACAAGCCAAACAGCATCGCGCGCGGGCTTTTGCAAAAAAGCTCGCGCACCATGGGCGTGATTCTGCCGAGCATCACGCATCCATATTACGCAGCCATCTTCTCCGCCGCGCAGGACGAGGCGAACCGCAACGATTATGTCGTGCAGATCTACCGGCTCGCCTATAACGCGAAGATTACCGACGAGTTTGTGGACAAGCTGATCGAGCGCAGGCTTGACGGCGTGCTGTTCTCCGGCGGCTTTGTCGAGGCGACCGACCCGAACAACCTGCCGGCGGTGCTGATGCGCCTGCAGCGCTATATGCCCATCGTCACGATCTGCCCGCCGATCCCCGGGCTTTCCTGCATCAACATCTACACCGATCTGGAGCTTGGCCTCCGCAAGGTCGTGCGGCATTTGGGCGCGCTCGGCCACCGGCGCATCGCCTTCATCGGCGCGACCGACGAAACCAGAAGCGTCGGCGACCGTGAGCGCGGCTTCTTTGACGAAATGCAAAAGCTCGGGCTGGACGCGATCACACAGCCCGAAAACATCCACACGCCGCAGATGGGCGCGATGGCCGTACTGCGCCTTTTGCAGCGCGTTGAAAGGCGCGAGTGGCCAACCGCGCTGATTGTCATCAACGACTTGATGGCGCTGGGCGTGCTGCGTCAACTGCACGCCATGGGCCTTCGCCTGCCGGACGACATGGCGGTGGTCGGCTGCGACAACCAGTTCTTCTCCGCGTTCACCGAACCGCCGCTGACCACCCTGGAAGTGGATACAGAAGGGCACGGGCGCAGCGCGATGCAGCTGCTGCTCCGCACAAAGGACGCGGAAACGCCGCCGTTTACGCAGGTGCGCGAGCCTGTGCTGATCGTGCGCGCCTCCTGCGGCGCGGACAAGCCAAGGCCGCAAAAACAATCGTAGGAGGGCGGGCCGATGAGCGTTCAAACGGATTTGCGCAGGTTTCGGCGCACGGGCCTCGCGGCGTGGCTGAAGCGGGACTGGGAGCTGTACCTGCTGCTGCTCCTGCCGATGGCGTTTGTGCTGCTTTTCAAGTACGGCTCGTACTCGGGCCTCGCGGTCGCGTTTAAGGACTTCAAGATCCTGAAGGGTTTTGCCGCGAGCGCGTGGAGCGGATTTGCAAACTTTGAAAAGGTTTTCGCCACGCGCGACTTCACCCGCGCGCTGCGCAACACCCTGCTGCTCAACGGACTTGACCTGATCATCGGCTTTCCCGCGCCGATTTTGCTGGCGCTGATGCTCAACGAAGTGCGCAACAAGGCGTTTAAGAAAGTATCGCAAACGCTGCTGTACCTGCCGCACTTCCTCTCCTGGGTCATCATCGGCGCGATCGCGTATCAGCTCTTCCGGCTTTCGGGTCTGGTCAATGTGATCATCCAGAACGCTGGCGGCGAGGCGATCCCTTTCCTGCAGGAAAATACGCACTGGCTCGTTTCCTACGTCGTCATCGGCGTCTGGCAGACGATGGGTTGGGGCACGATCGTCTATCTGGCCGCGATCACGGGCATCAACCCGGAGCTGTACGAAGCCGCGATCGTCGACGGCGCGGGCCGGATGCGGCAGGTTTTCCACATCACGCTGCCCTGTATCCGGCCAACGATCGTCACGCTTCTGATCATGAACCTGGGCCGCGTGATGGGCGGCTCCTTCGAGCGCGTATACTCGCTGATGAACGTCGCGACCACCGAATACACCTACACGATTCCCGTGCTGGTGTTCCGCTGGGGCATCGAAAGCGGCAAATACAGCCAGGCTGCGGCGCTGGGCCTGTTCCAGTCGGTCATCGGGTTGATGCTGGTGCTGGGCAGCGACTTTGTCGCCAAGCGGTTCGGAGAGGAGGGCCTTTTATGAGCGCAAAAGGCGCCGCCGCGCGCCGCGGCCGTCCCGGCCGCACGGGCAACATCGCGCTGGACGCGGTCATCTACGCCGTGCTGACGCTTGCCAGCCTGACGTGTGTGCTGCCCTTCCTGCATGTGCTGGCCAAATCGCTTTCCGACGAGGCCTTTGTCATCGCCAATAAAGTGTTCCTCTGGCCGCAGGGCTTCACGATGTCCGCCTACCGGAAGGTGCTGTATGACCCAAGCATCGTCAGGTCGATGTACGTTTCGATCGTCGTGACTGTCCTGTTTACGCTGCTGGGCCTGTTTCTGACCACCTGCGCCGCCTACCCGCTTTCGCGCAAGCACCTGCGCGGCCGCCGGGTGTTCACGTTCCTGATCATGTTCACGCTGTATTTCAGCGGCGGCATCATTCCGGAGTACCTGCTGATTCACAACCTGGGCATGCTTGAAACCCTAAGCTCGCTGATCCTGCCGCTGGCGTTTTCCGCGTACAACCTGCTAATCATGAAAACGTCGCTGCAATCTTCGTTCCCGGACAGCCTGGAGGAATCGGCGCGCATCGAGGGCGCGGGCTATATCCGCATCCTGTGGAGCCTTGTCATTCCGCTGTCCAAGCCGATCATCATGACCATCGCGCTGTTCCTGGCGGTCGGCCGCTGGAACGCCTACCAGGACGCGCTGTTTTACATCAAGCAAAACGTCGCCCTGCGTCCGCTGCAGTTGAAGCTGTACTACCTGATCGTCGCCGCGACCGAGAATTTCCAGGCCTCCGAGACGGTCGTCACCATCAACACGAACCCAGAAGTGCTCAAGGCGGCCTGCGTGATGTTCGCGACGATCCCCATTGTCTGCGTCTATCCGTTCATCCAGCGGTATTTTGTGCAGGGCATCATGATCGGCGCGGTCAAAGGGTAGTAGTCCTGATATCAAGGGGCGCGTGCCCCTCAATATGGGCGGGCTGACTGCCCGCTCCGCACACAACAAAGGAGGGTTTTCCGGATGAAAAAACTGGCGCTGCTGCTGGCACTGACGATGGTGCTGGGCATGGTGTCCTTCGCGCCCGCGGTCGCGGAGAACATCACGATCAAGATTCCCGTCTATGACCGAGGGTTTGAAGGCTGGAACGTCACCGACAACTACTATACCAAGTGGATTCAGGAAGCGTTCGGCACGCCGAACGGCATCACGGTGCAGTTCGTTGGCATCACCCGCTCCGCCGAGGTGCAGGACTACATGCAGATGCTCGCCGCGGGCAACGCGCCGGACATCGTGTTCCATTACGACATGCCCCAGGCGGTCGCCTACCAGTCGGAAGGCGCGCTGCAGCCGCTGAATCTCGAAGAACTCAAGACCTACGCGCCGACGTATTACGAGCGCACGATCGGCATGGTGGAGCAGTACGGCGCGCTCGACGGCGAGACGTATTTCTTCTTCGCCAACCGCCCGACCGC
>JAVBOQ010000166.1:0-9467 GCA_031550455.1 Eubacteriales bacterium | reverse complement strand
CAGGCGGTCACACACAGAATCCACAGGGAGGGGCGAAAGACGGAGAAAGGAACGCTGGGACGCCGTCCCAGACCCTGCCAAAGGGGTTAAACCCCTTTGGAAACCCTGCTTCGCCTCACGGCGGGAGGGATATTCGGTATTCCTTCCCAAGACGGATCCTTAAGGGCCAATGGCCCGGAAGCGGGATTCCAAAGGGCGTAGCCCTTTGGCGTCCCTCCCACTCCCGCTGCTATCAATTGCCACCCGGCGCGCGGCAACAATACCCCGCCGCCGCTCGTTAATTGGGCATAAGTCAGGAAAAGTCAACAAAGGGTTGCGGTTTTCCGGATTTGTGGTATACTGTAAATATCAAAGAAGGTCAAGACGGAGGTTTTCGCGATGAAACCGTTGACAGACAGCATTGAGGCGTTCATCAAATCGCTTCTGGAAGAAGGTCAGGCGCAGGTGGATGTGCAGCGGAACGAGCTTGCGCAGTACTTCCGTTGCGCGCCGTCCCAGATCACCTATGTGCTGTCGACGCGTTTCACGCCGGATCATGGCTATGTGATCGAAAGCCGCCGGGGCGGCGGCGGATACATCCGCATCGTGCGGCTCCGCGAGTCGCGCGGGAGCAATCTGATGTACCTGATCAACCAACGCATCGGCGGCGCGATCTCAAGACAGGACTGTGAGGCGATTTTGTCGCAGCTTTGCGAGAACGGCGTCGTGACCGAACGCGAGGCGCGCCTGATGCGCGCCGCGGTGTCGTCGGAGGCGATCAACCTGCCCATCGCGCTCAAAGACGCGCTGCGCGCGGGCGTGCTCCGGTCGATGCTGCTGGAGGTCGCGAGCCGTGGGGAAGAGGAGGCATAATATGCTTTGTGATGAATGCAAAAGGAATCAGGCGACTGTTCATTTGGTCGCGATCATAGACGGCAGCAAGACCGAGCGGAACCTGTGCGGGCAGTGCATGTCGCGCCAAAAGCTGCAGATGCGCGCGGAAGGCGTGCAGAGCATGCTGTCCGCGATCTGGAACGGCGTGCACAGGACGAACCCGAAGTTTCCGGGGCTTACCTGCCCTTCGTGCGGCATGGCGTACGACGAGTTTTCAAAGACCAGCAGGCTTGGCTGCGCGCACTGCTATTCGGAGTTTCACAGCCAGCTAAAGCCCTTGCTGCTCCGGCTGCACGGCCGCGCGCAGCATATCGGGCGTGTACCGGAAAGCGCCGGCGCGGGCGTTCGCGTCAAAACACGGGTGGAGCAGCTCCGGCGCGAAATGGACCTTGCGGTCGCGTGCGAGGATTTCGAGCAGGCGGCCGTGATCCGTGACGAACTGCGCGGGCTGACGCTCGCCCAGTCTGACGGAGGCGAACGCGCATGACCGAGATGCGAGAGCGCGACGTGGTGCTCCACAGCCGCGTCCGGCTGGCTCGGAACTTCGCGGACCTGCCGTTCCCGTCGAAGATGACCGCCGAGGACGGCGAGGAGGCGCAGCGCCGCGCGGCGGACGCGCTGGCGCACCAGGCGCAGGGCCGCGATTACTCGCTGCTGCGCGTGCATGACTTGGACGACGCGACACGGCGCGCGCTGGTCGAGCGCCGCCTGATCAGCCGGGAACTGCTGTCCGCCGGCGCGGCCGCGGCGCTGCTGCTCCGGCGCGACGAGCGTGTCTGCATATTGATCAACGAGGACGACCATTTGCGCATTCACGCGCTGATGCCGGGCCGGGCGCTGTCGGAGACCGCCGAGATGGCGTTCGACGTGGAAAACGCGATCAGCAGCCGCGTCGGGTTCGCGTTTGACGCCGAATACGGGTTTTTGACCGCGAACCCGACCAACACAGGCACCGGCATGCGCGCCTCCGCGATGCTGCACCTGCCCGCGCTGACCCGCTCCGGCGCGATCGGCGGGCTGGTGCAGGAAATCGCGAAGCTCGGGCTGTCGCTGCGGCCACTGTACGGCGACGACGGCGAGGCGCAGGGCGAACTGTACCTGCTCGGCAACCAGGTGGCGCTGGGCCGCTCCGAGCAGGAGCTGATCGATTCGATCGACGCAATCATCGACCAGATCGTCGACCGCGAGCGCGCCTCGCGGGAGCTGTTGCTGTTGTCGAGCGACGCGGCGCTGGAAGACCGGCTGATGCGCTCGCTCGGCGTTCTGCGCTACGCGCGCAGGCTCGGCGAGCCGGAGTGGATCCGACGCTGGTCGGACGTGCGCCTCGCCGTGCAGGCGGGTTTCCTGCCGATGGATCTGCTGACGCTGGACGCACTGCTCGACGCCGTCAAGCCTGCGCACCTGGAACTCGCGGCCGGAAAAGACTTGTCGCCGACGGAACGCGACGAGATGCGCGCCAAGGTGATCCGGGAGGCGCTGGAGTAGAGGGACGGGGGAGGACGGGAGGAGCGTTGGAGGCTCCGCCTCCAAACCTCCGCCAAAGGGCCATTGGCCCTTTGGAAACCCTTCTTTGGGGCGGAACTAGGGAGCATACCGCATTTTTCCCTCCTCGCCGTGAGGCGAAGCAGGGTTTCCAAAGGGGCTTAGCCCCTTTGGCAGGAGGTTTGGAGGACGGAGTCCTCCAACGCCTCCCCATCAATAGGAGGTTCTCTATGGCATTTGCCGGACGGTTTACCGAGCGCGCGCAGCGCGCGCTGATGGCGGCGCAGGACGCCGCGAAAAAGCTGGGGCACGACTATGTCGGCACGGAGCATCTGCTCTTGGGTCTTTTGAAGGAACCGGGCGCGCCGATGCAGACGCTGCTCGGGCTGATCACATACGATACCGCGATCGTGCAGGCTGAGCGCCTAGTGGGCCGCGGCGACGGCGCGTCGGAGCGGATCGCGTACACGCCGCGCACGAAAAAGATACTCGAGTCCAGCCTGATCGAAGCGCGCCAGCTTGGGCACAAGTACATCGGCGCGGAGCACCTGTGGCTATCACTGCTGCGCGAGGGCGAGGGCGTCGCCGCGCGCGTGCTGCAGGATCTGGGGCTTGACCTGCGCAAGACGCGCGAATCGCTGCTTAAGGAAATCCGCGAAACGGGCCAGGGGCCGGAATCGACCGACAAAACGGACACGCCGACGCTGGACCAGTACGGTCGCGACCTGACGCGCGCGGCGGAGCTCGGCGAGCTGGACCCCGTCATCGGGCGGCAGACCGAGATCGAGCGCATCACGCAGATCTTAATCCGCAGGACGAAGAACAACCCGGTCCTGATCGGGGAGCCGGGCGTGGGCAAGTCCGCGATCGTCGAAGGGCTGGCACAGCGCATCGCCGAGGGGACGATCCCGCACATGCTGCGCGGCAAGCGGCTGTTCTCGCTGGACATCGCGTCGATGCTGGCCGGCAGCAAGTACCGCGGCGAGTTTGAGGAGCGGTTCAAGAACGCGATGGCCGAGCTGAAGAAAAACGGCAACATCATCCTGTTCATCGACGAGATGCACACGATCATCGGCGCGGGCGGCGCGGAAGGCGCGATCGACGCGTCGAACATGATCAAGCCTTCGCTGGCGCGCGGCGACGTGCAGTGCATCGGCGCGACGACGCTGGACGAATACCGAAAGTATGTCGAGAAGGATCCGGCGCTGGAACGCAGGTTCCAGCCGGTGATGGTCGGCGAGCCGACGAAAGAAGAGGCGCTTTCGATCATCGTGGGCCTGCGTGACAAGTACGAGGCCCACCACAAGGTCCGCATCACCGACGAGGCGTTAAAGGCCGCCGTCGAGCTGTCCGACCGGTACATCTCCGACCGCTGCCTGCCCGACAAGGCGATCGACCTGATGGACGAGGCCGCGTCGCGCGTCCGCATCCGCTCGTTCACGCCGCCGCCGGACGTTAAGGCGATTGAAAAGCAGCTCGAATCGCTCGCAAAGGAAAAGGACGAGGCCGTTCAGCACCAGGATTTTGAAAAGGCCGCCAACCTGCGCGACCGCGAGCGCGGTCTGCGCTCCGAAATGGACGACCTGCAAAAGACCTGGGAATCCGACATGGATAAGCCCGGCGAAACCGTCGGCGAGGAAGAGATCGCCGAGATCGTCGCGAGCTGGACTGGTGTGCCGGTGCAGCGGCTGACTGAGGACGAGACGCGCAGGCTGCTCAAATTAGAGGAAATCCTGCACAAGCGGCTGATCGGGCAGGAGGAGGCCGTCACGGCGGTGTCCCGCGCGATCCGGCGCGCGTACGCGGGTCTTAAGGATCCGAAGCGGCCGATCGGGTCGTTCCTGTTCCTCGGCCCGACCGGCGTCGGAAAGACCGAGCTGTGCCGCGCGCTTGGCGAGGCGCTGTTCGGCGATGAGGACTCGCTGATCCGCGTCGACATGAGCGAATATATGGAAAAGCACTCGGTGTCCCGGATGATCGGGTCGCCGCCCGGCTATATCGGCCACGAAGAAGGCGGACAGTTGACCGAAAAGGTGCGCAGGAAGCCGTACGCGGTGATTCTGCTCGATGAAGTGGAAAAGGCGCACCCGGACGTGTTCAACATCCTGCTGCAAATGCTCGAGGACGGCCGGCTGACCGACTCCAAAGGCCGCGTCGTCAACTTCAAAAACACGATTTTCGTCATGACCAGCAACATCGGCGCGTCGACGATCGCGAACGAGAAACGGATGGGCTTTGGCACATCCGGCGCGAAAATGGCCAGCTATGAGGACATGAAAAACCGGGTGCTGGCGGAGGTCAAGAACTTCCTGCGGCCTGAATTCATCAACCGGCTGGACGAGACGATCGTGTTCCACGCGCTGGAACAAACCGAAATCGACCAGATCGCGGCGCTGATGCTGCGGCAGGTCGCCGACCGTCTGCGCGAGCGCGGTATACGGCTGGCCGTGACCGACGAGGCGGTCAAGCACCTGGCGCTGACCGGGTTCGACCCGAACTTCGGCGCGCGGCCGCTGCGCCGGACGATCCAGCGCAAGGTCGAGGACGCGCTGTCCGAGGAAATCCTCGCGGGCGCGATTCATCTGGGCGATGACGTCGAGGCGTTCATGGAAGGCGAGGAGCTTAGGTTCCATAAACCGGACGTGGCGAAGGTGACGGAATAGGGGAGAGGCACCGTTCTGAAACCCCGCTTCGCCACACGGCGGGGCGGGGTTTTGCGGCATCCGCCTTCACGCGCCGCGCCCGTTTCCCGGGGACAACCCGAAAAACGCCGCGACCTCGTCCGCTGTTTGTTCTATGGTCGAACGGCCATCCCAGTGAATCTGTTTTACGCCGTACCGTGTGGATTCGCCGGGGATCTCGCCCTTGACTTTTTCAAAAGCGGGGCCTACGGTTCGGATCAGCCTGTCCTTTTCATCATCGGAAATGTCACGGCCGCGAATCTCGTTTTCATACCGGCCGCAAAAATCACCGGCGGTTCTGTCGTTGGAAATCCGAACCGCGTGCGTCACAAACCGGATGATGCCGCCGATGTCGATATCGTTTTCACAGATTACTTTTTCATGCTTCGCGGTGAGCGCAATCAGATCCATGATCACCATGGGCGTAAAATCATGCACAATTTCCTGTTCCCACCGCATGGCCTCTTCTGGATCCTGCGCCCAAAAATCCGGAATGTCCTCTTGAAAGCGGCACAATCCCGGCTGATGTTGCGGGTCGGCGTTCCGGGAATGCGCATGACGGTGTTCGCATGTGTGGTATACGAAAAGGCCGTATCTTCGGCCAAGCTCGTCCGCCACGGCGATTCCTTCGTTGCTTCCCCATATAAAGTAAACGTTTCGCAGCATCCGTGACAGGACGTTTTCAGGTATCAGCAATCCTGCCGCGGCTTTTTTGTCCAGCTTTCGCGTCACGTCAAACAGCCGGTGCACTGGCGAGGGATTGCCCGTATACTCCGCGTGGGCGACCTGTGTTTCGATTTCCTTTGCTTTGTCATACAGCAGCTTTACGTCGGATTCTTTCGAAAAATCGGCCCGCTCAATTTGCCGGATAAAGGTCAGCACGATCTCCTTCAGCTCATGCAAGAGCGAGACTTCTTCGTCAATGTCGTCCACTTTCTTGCCCAACACATCCAAAACGACTTCCGATCCCGGCGCGCTCAGGATGCGCCGGATATCCTTGATGCTGACACGCAGCCTGCGCAGAATCAATATCTGCTCCAGCCGCCTGATGTTGGCGCTGTCAAACATTCTGTACGCGTATCCGTTGCCCTTTTCGCTTTGGAGAAGCCCCATGTCCTCATAATACTTCAAAGCCCTGGCGGAGATGTTGTACTTCACGGATACGTCGCGGACTTTTGTAGCCTCTCGCATTTTTGATCTCCCATCATGCCTGATGCCAATCATGATACACCACGACGCAACGGAGGAGTCAAGTGATTTCATGAAAAAGCGCTTTCTTTTGCGGCGGACAACGTTTTCGCCACATGCGCTCCCATTCGCCCCAAAAAGAAGGGAGTCCAGAGGGCCGAAGGCCCTTTGGCGGAGGTCCGGGAGGCGGCGCCTCCTGGCGTCCTCTCCTCACCCGTCCCTCACCGCCCCCAAAAAATCCTCCATCCCGTACAGTCCCGGCGCGCACCCGACGATCCATTTGGCAGCTTCCAGCGCGCCCTTCGCAAACAGGCTCCGGTCAAGCGCTTCGTGCTTTAGCGTGATCACGTCCCGTTCCCCGTAAAAGCACACCTCGTGCGTGCCGACGACCGCGCCGCCGCGCGCGGACAGCATCGGCGCGCCGGGCATGTCCATCGCGGCCGCGAGCAGCTTCGCCGTGCCGCTCGGCGCGTCCTTCTTCGCGCGGTGGTGCGTCTCGACGATCGAAACGTCGTACGCGCAGCCGAGCAGCGCGCGCGCCTGCCGCGAAAGCTTCGCGAGCGCGTTCGCGCCGTAGGACAGGTTGGCGGTGCGCAGGATCGCGATCCGGTCGGACGCAGCTTCGATTTTCGCGTCCGCGTCCTCGCCGTGGCCGGTGACGGCGAGCACCAGCGGCAGGCCGCGCGCCGCGCAGAACGCAAGTTCGCAGTCCAGCGCGGCGGGCGCGGAAAAGTCGATCACCGCGTCCGCGTCCGCATCGCAGGTTTCAAAGGAGGCGGACAGCGCAGGGTCGACGCGCGCGACGACGGCGACGCCGGAAGAAAGCGTCGCCTCCGCCCGCACCGCGCGGCCCATCCGGCCTTCCGACCCGGCCAGAATCACCCGGATCACGCGATCAACCCCAATTCCTGAAGCCGCGCGCGCAATAGCCCGGCGGTCTGTCGTTCGACCGGCACCAGCGGCAGCCGAACCGCGCCGACGCGCATGCCCATCATCGCCATCGCGGCCTTGACCGGGCTCGGGCTCGTCTCCGCGAACAGCGCGTCGATCAGCGGCAACAGCCGAAGCTGCGTTTCGCGCGCGCCGCGCAGGTCGCCGTCGAAGAAGCTGCGGCACAGCCGGCGCATCGCCATCGGGGCCACGTTGGCGGCGACCGAAATCACGCCGTAGCCGCCGAGCGCGAGGATCGGCAGCGTCAGTTCGTCGCTGCCGGAATACAGGGGCAGCGCGTCGCCGCAAAGCCGCGCGATTTCTGAGGCCTGCGCGATGTCGCCGCCCGCCTCTTTGAGCCCGGCGACGTTGTCATGGCGGCTCAGCGCCTCGGCGGTTGCGGCCTTGAGGTTCAGCCCGGTGCGCGCGGGCACGTTGTAGAGGATCACCGGGATTTCGGACGCGTCCGCGACCGCGGAAAAGTGCGCGACAAGCCCCGGCTGCGTCGTCTTGTTGTAGTACGGCGTGACGGCCAGCGCGCCGTCCGCGCCGAGCGCTTTCGCCTGCCTTACGGCCGCGATCACCTTCGCGGTGTCGTTGCCGCCCACGCCCGCGATCACCGGCACGCGGCCGTTCGCGGCCTCGACGACCATGCTGATCGCCTCCGCCTGCTCCTTTTGCGACATCGTCGACGCCTCGCCCGTCGTCCCGCAGACGATCAGGGCGTCGGTACCGTTTTCCAATTGGAACGCCGCCTGATCTCTCAAGGCGGCGGTATCGACCGTGTTCTCATTTGTGAAGGGCGTGACCATCGCGCACCCGGAACCTTTGTACAAAACGCGCTTGACAGCCATCGAATGCTCCCTTCCTGTCGTCGGTCATTCCTTTTGCGTAATCCAGCCTTCGCGGCACAGCAGTTCCGCCATCAGCACGCCGCCGCCCGCCGCGCCGCGCAGCGTGTTGTGCGACAGCGCGACAAAGCGCCAGTCCATGATCGGGTCTTCGCGCAGACGGCCGACGGTGACCGCCATGCCGCGTCCCTCGTCGCGGTCCAGCCGCGGCTGCGGCCTGTCGTTTTCCTCATAGAACTTGATGAACGGCTTTGGCGCGCTGGGCAGGTTCAGCCGCTGCGGAAGCGTCTCAAAGCTCTGCCAGGCCGACAGGATCTCCGCGCGCGTCGGCTTCTGGTCGAACCGGACCGACACGGCGGCCGTGTGTCCGTCGGACACCGGCACGCGCAGGCATTGCGCGGCGATAACCGGAGACGTCGCGCTGCGGATGCCCATTTCACCGAAACCGCCCCAGATTTTCAGCGGCTCCTGCTCGCTTTTTTCTTCCTCGCCGCCGATGTATGGAATTACGTTGTCGTTCATCTCCGGCCAGCCGGCAAGCGCCTTGCCAGCGCCGGACACCGCCTGATACGTGCAGACCGAAACCTCGCGGAGGCCGAAGTTGCGCAGCGGATGCAGCACCGGAACGTAGCTCTGAATCGAACAGTTCGGCTTGACGGCGATGAAGCCGCGCTTGGTGCCAAGCCGGCGGCGCTGGAGCGAAATGACCTGGCTGTGCTCCGGGTTGATCTCCGGGATCAGCATCGGTACGTCCGGCGCTGTGCGGTTCGCGGAGTTGTTCGAAATGACGGGGACTTCCGCCTTCGCGTACGCCTCTTCGAGCGCGCGGATCTCCTCCTTGGGCATATCCACCGCGCAAAAAATAAAATCGACGGCCGCGGCGACCGCTTTGACGTTCGACGCGTCCATCACCGGCATCGCGAGCACGCCTTCCGGGATCAGGCGATCCATCATCCAGCGGCCCGCGACGGCCTGCCCGTACGGCTGACCCGCCGAGCGCGGCGACGCGGCGACCGCGACCGTCTGGAACCACGGATGACCGTCCAAAAGCGTGAGAAACCGTTGCCCCACCATGCCGGTCGCGCCGACGACGGCAACGCGAAACTGCTTCATGCGACTCCTCCTCCACAATAGCTTATGCAGATTTGAATTATCATAGACGCTTCACCGGTAAATTGCCATGCGGACAAGCGTCGGAAACCCAAAAAATGAAAATAAAACCGCTTCTAAAATCCTTTCGACAGGCAATATGGAAAAACCTGCATATGCCATTGGGAAAATGACGGAAGGGGACGCCAGAGGCTCCGCCCTTGGACTCTGTCAAAGCTAAGGGCCAATGGCCCGGAAGCGGGATTCCAAAAGGCAGAGCCCTTGGCGTCCCATCGGTTCCCCCGTTTAACTCCCCGTCGACCGATAATGCCGCACCCCGAACCGCCAGACGGCGAGCGACGCCAAGAAGAAC
>JAVBOQ010000222.1:0-8458 GCA_031550455.1 Eubacteriales bacterium | reverse complement strand
GTCCGTTTCAACGAACACGTTGAACGACCTGTGCCGGCTGCTGCAATGCGGGCTGTCGGATGTCGCGGAGTATCGAGAATCGTAGCGAGGCCGCCGCGCGCGGCCCGGATCCGCCTTTCGGATCCCAGGAAGGAGGCTTTCCGATGTCCACAGACTTTAGGCACCCGAACGCGCAGCCGTTTGATCTGCCCGCGGGCGACGCGGCGGTTCTGCTGATCCACGGATTCACCGGCGGGCCCGGCTACTTCCGGCCGATGGGCGAGGCGGTGCGAGACGCGGGCTTTTCGGCGCGCGGCATTTTGCTGCCCGGCCACGGCACGTCCATTGAAGATATGGAAAAGTCAAACGGCGGCCAATGGCTGGACGCGGTTTGCGCGGCTTATATGGATATGGACAAGAAATACCGGCGCGTCGCGGTCGCCGGGCTGTCGATGGGCGGGCTGCTGGCGATGCTGCTGGCCGAACGGTTCGACCCGTCGTGCATGATCCTGCTCGCGCCCGCCTACCGGTACAGGCGGCGGATCAACCACCTGTCGCCGCTGGCGAAACATTTCATGCGCGTGCAGAAATGGCGTCCGCCGAAGCCGCGAGACGGCGATTTCCTCGATGAATACAACTTTGGCTACGAAGGCGCGCCGGTGGCGAAGGTGGAGGACATGACGCGGCTGCAGCGGATGGCCAGGGCCGAAATCGGCAAAATCAAGTGCCCGGCGCTGATCTTTCAGTCGCACGGCGACGAGAGCGTGCACCGCCTGACGCCGGACCTCATCGCGCGCGGCATCTCGTCTCAGGTGCGCGAAATCGCGTGGATTGACCGCTCGGCGCACGTCTGTACCATCGGGCCGGATCGCGACTACGTCAACAACCGGGTGATTGACTTTTTGCGGCGTTTCGGGGTATAATTCCAAAATAGCGGTTTTTTCGGAATAAACAATACATCGCGATGAAAAGAGGAAATATTGGATGAAGAAATGGGTTGCGCTGTTGCTGATTCTTTCGCTGGGCCTGGTGGCTGCCGCATGCAAACCGATCGATCCGGTCAAGGACGCCGCGAAGGTTGTCGCGTCTGTCGGTGATGTGAACATCACCAAGGGCGAGGCGCAAAAAGCGTATACGTTCTACGCGAACAGCATTCAAAACTACTACATGATTTACTACGGGCAGCAGATCGACCTGACGGACAAGGCCGTCATCGCGGATCTCAAGAGCGAGACGCTTGACTTCCTGACGCAGACGATGGTCATGGAAAACGAGCTGGCGAAGCTCGGCGCGGCGCTGACCGAAGAAGAGATTCAGGCGGCCGAGCAATCCGCCTCCGAGCAATACGAGAGCCTCGTTTCGCAGTTCCTGGCGTCCGGCGCCGCGGACGACGCGACCGCCCGCAAACAGGTGGACGACGCGGGCTACTACCTCGACATCTTCAAGCTGTTCCGGCGCAACAACGCGATCAGCACGAAATACTACGATACGGTCGTCAAGGACGTCGCGCTGACCGACGAGGAGATTCAGACCAAGTACGACGCGCTGCTCGCCGCGCAGGCCGAGTCGTTCAAGACGACGCCCGGCTCGTACGCCAGCACCGTGATGAGTGACGCGGCTGTCTACACCGTCCCCGAAGGGTATCGCTACGTGAAGAACATCGTGATCGGTCTGCCGGAAGACATCCAGACGCAGATCGAAGAGAAGAACACGGAGATGAACGCGGCGTATTCTGAGTATTATGAGCACGCGTCGAGCGGCGTCGGCCATGACGGCCAGCCGATCACCGCCGAACAGGCCACGGCGGAACTGACCGAAACGTCGCAGGCGCTGCAGGCGGATATCGACGCGCTGGTCGCGCAGGGCCAGGAAGCGGTCCGCGCCAAGGCCGAGGAAGTGCTCGCGCTGTGCCGCGCGGAAGGCGCCGACTTTGACGCGATCATGAAGGAGTACAACGCGGACACGACGACCAACGCGGCCCTCCTCGAAAAAGGATACCCGGTCGCCGCGGGCGTGACCGCCTATGTGCAGCCGTTCACCGACGGCGCGATGGCGCTGGCCAGCATCGGCGACGTGTCCGACCTGATTGCGTCGGAGTATGGTTTCCATATTCTGAAGTATGCGGCCGATGCGACGCCCGGCCCGATCGCGTTGGAGACGGTCAAGGACGCGGTCTCCGAGGCCGCGCTGACCGACAAGCAGCGGACTGTGTACGACGAAACGTTCGAAAAAGCGCTGAAAAACTACAAGATCACGAAACACCCGGATCGCATCTGATTTTTGCGAATCCATACAAGGCTTTGAAGCGGGAAGAGTACCGGACCCGGCGACATCAGAGAGCGCGCGTCATCGGCTGAAAGCGTGCGCGGCCGCCCTCCGCGAAGTGCCCCCGCCAGCCGCGCGCCCGAAAGGAAACCGCGTAGGGCGCGCCGTCCTCGCCGCGTTAAGGCGTGACGCTCACCAGAGTGGATTGCGGGCCACCGTCTCTGTCAAGGGACGGCGGCCCGGTTATTTTATGAAACGGAGGCGGCGACAATGAAAATTTTCAACACGCAGTCGCGGCGCAAGGAAGAGTTTGCGCCCGTCGAACAGGGCAAGGTGAAGCTGTATGTCTGCGGACCGACGGTGTACAATTATTTCCATATCGGGAACGCGCGGCCCATCGTCGTCTTCGACACGCTGCGCCGGTACCTTGAGCACCGCGGCATGGACGTGACGTTCGTGCAGAACTTCACGGACATCGACGACAAGATGATCAGGCGCGCGAACGAAGAGGGCATCACCGTGCGGGAACTGGCCGACCGGTTCATCGCAGCGTATTTTGAGGACGCGCAGGCGCTCGGCGCGCGGCCCGCGACGGTGCACCCGAAGGCGACCGAGCACATGCCCGAGATGATCGCGATCATCGAGAAGCTGTTCGCGAACGGCCTGGCTTACGAGGCGAACGGCGATGTGTACTTTGACACGCAAGCGTACCGGAGCCACTACGGCAGGCTGTCCGGCCAGAACATCGAGGATCTGGAGAGCGGCGCGCGCGTTGAGGTGGACGAAATCAAGCGGCATCCGATGGATTTCGCGCTCTGGAAGGCGCAAAAACCCGGCGAGCCGGCCTGGGAGAGCCCGTGGGGCATGGGCAGGCCCGGCTGGCACATCGAGTGCTCCGCGATGAGCATGAAGTACCTCGGCGAGACGATCGACATCCACGGCGGCGGCCAGGATCTGGTGTTCCCGCACCATGAAAACGAGCTGGCCCAGAGCGAGGGCGCGACCGGCAAGCCGTTCGTCAAGTACTGGATGCACAACGGTTTTTTGAACATCGACAACGAAAAGATGTCCAAGTCGCTAGGCAATTTCATGCTCGCGCGCGATATTTTCAAGGTGTTTGACCCGGAAGCTGTGCGGTTCTTCCTGCTCTCCGCGCATTACCGCAGCCCGCTGAACTTTTCCCGGGAGCAGATCGAGCAGGCCAAGGCCGCGCTCGAGCGCCTGTACACCGCGCGCGACAACTACGCGTTCCTGCTTGACAAGGCGGAGGACCGCGAGCCGGGCGCGGACGATCTCGCGGTCGCCGACATGGCGCGGGCGATGCTCACGAAATTTGACGAGGCGATGGACGACGACCTGAACACTGCGGATGCGATCGGCGCGTTGTTTGAGCTTTGCAAACAGGCGAACATCGCGCTGAAACCGGGCGCCGCGAAGTCGGCCGTCCGCGCCGTGATGGACGCGTTCCTGGAGATAACCGGCGTGCTGGGCTTTGTAAAGCCGGTTGACGACGGACCGGACGCGGAAGTGGAGGCGCTGCTCGCGGCCCGCGCGCAGGCCCGCAAGGATAAGAACTGGAAGGAAAGCGACCGGCTCCGCGACGCGATGAAGGCGCTTGGGTACACGGTCGAGGACACGGCGCAGGGGCAGAAGGTGAAGAAGGGGTGAGGCCAAGGGGCTTTGCCCTTGGATCCCCACTAAAGGGCCAATGGCCCTTTAGAATCCCTTCCTTGGGTTGGCGTACTGAAACGCCTTTCCGCCGTGAGGCGAAATGATGGGGGTAGGATGGCCGAAGACTTGCGTAGATCCTCAGTTCATGCGTTTGCCCGCTTCCTTCGCCCCTTGCGCCCTGCCCATCGCATGCGCTATAATTCATGTCGGAGGCGAGCGGATTGACGACGATCACCGATGCCCTGCGTCGGGCGCCCGCGATCGCGGCCGTGCGCGGGCGGGAACAGCTTCAGCGCGCGCTGCGCGCCCGCGCGGCGGTTGTGTTTCTGCTGGAAGGCGATCCGTTCACGCTGCCGGATATGGTGCGGGAAGCGCGGGAGGCGGGCAAGCCCGCGTTCGTGCACATGGAGCTGGTCGATGGGATCAGCCGGGACGCGGCGGGTGTGCGCTGGATCGCGCGGACGGTAAAACCCGCGGGCGTGCTGTCGACGCGCGCCGCGCTGGTCAAGGCGGCCGCGGACGAGGGGCTCAGGACGGTGCTTCGGATTTTTCTGGTGGATTCCTCCTCGCTGGAATCCGGCGTGCGCATGGTCAAGTCGTGCGCCCCGGACTATTGCGAGGTGATGCCCGGCCTGGTGACGCGGGCAATCGGCCAGCTTGGCCGGCGGATCGTCCCGCCGCTGATCGCGGGGGGAATGCTGGAACGCGCGGAGGACGTCCGCGCGGCGCTCGCGGCCGGCGCGCTGGCGGTTTCGACGTCGAGCGAACCGCTCTGGTCGCAGGAAGGATGGTAGCGTGGAAAAAGGGCTTGCAACCGGGAGCCGGGACGTGGCGCGGGCCGCGCTGATCATGAGCATGACGCGCTCGCGCGACGAGGAAAAGAGCTGCAAGGCGGCTTTTGCGGGAGACGGGATCCGGACGGCCGCGGTCGACTTTGGCGGGGAGTTCGTGTCGTCGATCATGAAAATCGTCGAGCGGACGGTCGTCGCGGCAAAGCGCGAAGGCCTGATCAACGATTCGCACCTGGAAGAGGGCGCGGCGATGGGCGCGGCGCGGGAAGCGCTGTCGCAGGTGTCGACGAAGGCGCTCGGCCTGAACGTCGGCGGCAAAATCGGCGTCGCGCGTTCCGGTGAACACATCTCGGTCGCCGTTTTTTTCGGCGTGGGGCTGGTTCACCTCAACGAAGTCTGCGTGGGCATGGGCCACCGCGCGATTTGATCGGAGATAGAAAATCATGGCGTTGACCATCGCGATTGACGGGCCGGTAGGCGCCGGCAAATCCACCATCGCCAGGGCGCTGGCGAAGTCGCTTGGTATTTTGCACCTGGACACCGGCGCGATGTACCGCGCCCTTGGGCTCAAGGCGCTCCGCGAGGGAATCGATCCGCTCGACGAGGCGGCCGCCGAGGCGCTGTCCGCGCGCACGGAGATTGCCGTGCGGCTTTCGGACGGCGTGCAGCGGACGCTGCTCGACGGCGAGGATGTGACCTCGCTGATCCGCGCGCCCGAGGTCAGCGCGGCCGCGTCCGCCATCTCAAAGGCGGGCGGCGTGCGCCGCGATATGGTCGCGCTGCAGCGCAAATACGCGGCCGCGTCGCCGATGGTGCTGGACGGGCGCGACATCGGCACCCGCGTGTTGACCGACGCGACGTTCAAGTTTTACCTGACCGCGACGCCCGCGGCGCGCGCGAAGCGCCGCTATGACGAACTCGCGGCCCGCGGCGCGCCGTGCGACTACGAAACGGTGCTGCGCGACCTGATTGCGCGGGACAAGCAGGACAGCGAGCGCCGGGTCGACCCTTTGCGGCGCGCGGGCGACGCGCGCGAGATCGACACGACGGACATGACGCAGGACGAAGTGCTGGGCACGCTGCTGACCATCATCCGGGAGGGCGCAAAGTGAACAGGGAAAGGACATTTTTCTACCGGTTCGCCATCGCCGTGCTGTGGCCTGTGTACAAGTTCATTTTTCGCGCGAAAGCGCGCGGCGTGGAAAACTTCCCGAAGGACACGAACTGCATCCTGATCAGCAACCACATTTCCGCGTGGGATCCGCTGACCATCGGGCTGTTTTACAAGGAGAGCGAGGTTCATTTCATCGCGAAGGATTCGCTTTTTAAGTTCAGGCCGCTTGCCGCGATCCTCCGGTGGCTGCACGCGTTTCCGGTGTCTCGCGGTGAATCGGACATGGCCGCGATGCGCGCGTGCATGCAGGTGCTGCGCGACGGGCATGTGCTCGGCGTTTTCCCGGAAGGGACGCGCGGGCACGAAGGGCATGTGCGGGAGATTCAGACGGGCATCGCGGTGATGGCGCTCAAGAGCGCCGTGCCGGTCGTGCCGATCCTGCTCACCGGCCGGTATCGCCTGTTTGGCAACGTGCGCCTTACGGTCGGCGCGCTGGTGCCGCTTGACGACCTTCGGGCGGGCCGCGCGGACGCGGTAACGATGGACGCCGTCAAATCGCGCGTTCGCGAGAGCATTGAGTCCCTGCGCTGACGCGAACGGCGAAAATTAGTAAAAATTTTGAAAAACCGTATGAGAATGCAGGATTTCGGGAATGTATATCGAAGTATAGGCTTTGATCTACAGACACAAGGCGTTGGAGGTATTGGTTGCCGGTTGAGATAGGCAAATTCGCGGGGTTTTGTTACGGCGTCAGGGCCGCTGTCGAGGCGGCGTTCGCGGAATGCTCGGACGGAGCGCCGTGTTACGCGCTCGGCAGGCTGATTCACAACGGCCCGGTCATGGAACAGCTGCGTGACGCCGGGCTACGGGTGGTTTCGTCGGTTGACGAGATTCCAAACGGCGCGGCCGTGATCCTGCGTTCGCACGGCGTTTCGCCGGACGTGCTGTCCGCGCTTGCCGCGCGCGGCGCGCGCATTGTGGACGCGACGTGCCCCAACGTTTCCCGCGTGCACCGAATCGTCGAGGCGTACAGCGCGGACGGCGGCCCGGTGATCATCGCTGGGCAGGCGGATCACCCCGAGGTGCGGGCGACCGCCGGTTGGTGCGGCGGCCCGGTGACAGTCGTCGGCGACGCTGCCTCCGCCGGTCGCGCAGACCGGATGGAGCGCGCGCTGGTGATCGCGCAGACGACGCTCACACAGCCGGTGTGGGAGGAGATCGTCGAAGCGCTTAGGCGGCGCGTGACCGACCTGACGGTCGAAAACACGATATGCGCCGCGACGGACGGGCGGCAGCGAGAGGCCGAAGCGATGGCGGCGCGCGCGGACGCGGTGATCGTCGTCGGCGGCAGGGACAGCGCGAACACGCGCGCCCTGTATGAAACGTGCCGCGCGCGGTGCGCGCGGACGTACTGGGTTGAATCCGCTTCGGACATCCTTGCGGAGGGATTCCGGGCGGTCGACAAAATTGCGATAACCGCCGGCGCCTCCACGCCGGAGTGGTCACTTAAGGAGGTTGCGACACGCATGAACGACTTGGAACAGAACATCCCCATCGAAACTGCCGATCAGCCCGCTGCCGAAGCGCCGGTCAACGAAGCGCCGGCGGCGACGGAGGCCCCTGCCGCGGAAGCGCCGGCCGTCCATGACGCGCCCGCCGCCGAAGCGCCGGTTGCCGAAGCGCCGGCCGCTGAAGCAAACGCAGCGGAGACGCCGGTGGCAAAGGCGCCTGCGCAGGAATCGGGTCACAACAGCTTCATGGCGGACGTTGAAGCAACCCTTGTGACCATTCGGCCTGGCCAGACGACCGTCGGCACGGTTGTGCAGATTACCGAAGATGAAATTTGCGTGAACATCGGCTACAAATCCGATGGATTGATCAAACGCGCGGAACTTGTTTCACAGAACCTTTCGATCGGCGACGAGATCGACGTCGAGGTCGTCAAGGTGAACGACGGCGAGGGCAACGTGCTGCTGTCGCAGCGCAACATCGTCAACCGCCGCAATTGGGACGCGATCGTCGCGAAGTATGAAAACGGCGAATACGTCGAGGGCGTCGGCAAGGAAGCCGTCAAGGGCGGTCTGATCGCCTCCGTCACCGGCGTGCGCGCGTTCATTCCCGCGTCGCAGTTGTCCCAGCGCTATGTCGAAAAGATCGAGGATTTCGTCGGCAAGGACATCAGGCTGAAGATCATCGAACTGGACAAGACGAAAAAGCGCATCGTATGTTCCCGCAAGGACGTCATCGCGGAGGAGTCGTCGGCCCGCAAGAAAGAAGTCTGGGGCAAGCTGACCGAGGGCGAAGTCGTCTCCGGCGTCGTGCGCCGCCTGACCGATTTCGGCGCGTTTGTCGACATCGGCGGCGTCGACGGCCTTGTGCATGTCACCGATCTGAGCTGGGGTCGCGTCCGCCACCCGAGCGAGATCGTTTCCCCGAACCAGACGATCAACGTCAAAATCCTTTCGCTCGACATGGAGCGCGAACGGATTCAGTTGGGTTATAAGCAGATTCAACCGCGCCCGTGGGACGTCGCCGAGGAAAAATACCCGGCCGGCGCGATCGTCGAAGGCAAAGTGGTCCGCATCACGACGTTCGGCGCGGTTGTTGAGCTCGAACCGGGCCTCGACGGCCTTGTGCA
>JAVBOQ010000318.1:0-5367 GCA_031550455.1 Eubacteriales bacterium | reverse complement strand
CAGGGGAACTGCCGCGTGCCGTCCGGCGTGCCGAAAAATCGAGTGCGGCCAGGAGGGGGCGAAGCCCGCTCCGTTCATTTCCAGCAGCATCTGCAGGCGGACTTTAATCGTCGCCCTATATACCTGCAGCACGTACAACGTTGGCAAGGGCGGCATGGAACCAGGCGAAGAGGCGCTGCCGGACGCGCTTGACTGGATTGCCCGCAACGGCGCGGGCGATCATGGTACCCACACCGCCGCAGACTTTCCATGCACTGCGCGCCGGCGTCCAGCGAAAAGGCGGAGCACAGGCAGACCAGCGCGTCCTCCGCCGAAAAACCAAGCTCTTCCATGTCGAGTGCCCCGACCTGGTACGCCGAGCCGACGCGCAGAGGCTCATCCTTTCGCCGCGCGGGCGCAGGCGGAGAAATGGCCCGGTTCAACCTCCACGAGCGGCCGCTCGCCGGTTTGACAGCCAGGATCTGCGTATTTGCACCGCGGGAAGAAGCTGCACCCATTCGGCAGGTTGATCGGGCTCGGCAGGTCCTGCCCGAGCGCCACGTTCGGGCGGAGCGCCTCGACGCGCGGGTTCGGAATCGGGATTGCCGACAAAAGGAATTCGGTATAAGGGTGCCAAGGGTTGTTGTACAGTGTTTTTGAATCGGATATTTCCACAATCTTTCCGAGATACATTACGGCGACGCGGTCGGAGATGTACTTGACCATCGACAGGTCGTGCGCGACGAACAGATAGGTCAGCCCGAGCTTTTCGCGCAGGCTGCGGAACAGGTTGACGATCTGCGCCTGGATGGATACGTCCAACGCGGAAATCGGCTCGTCGCATACGATGAACTCAGGCTCGACCGCAAGCGCCCTGGCGATGCCGATGCGCTGACGCTGGCCGCCCGAAAACTCATGCGGAAAGCGGCTCTGATGCTCGGCGGACAGGCCGACCAGGTCCAGCAGCTCGCGCACGCGCTTTCGCTGGTCCTCCTGCTTGTACATCCCGTGCACATCCATACCCTCCGCGATGATCTCGCCGACGGTCATGCGCGGGTCCAGCGAGGCGTACGGGTCCTGAAAGATCATTTGCGCCTTTCTGGTGTACGCTTTTTTCTGGGTTTTATCGGCCGCGTTCAGCAACTCCCCGCGATAGCGGATTTCGCCGGAAGTGGGCGGGTACAGCAGCTTGACCGTGCGTCCCAGCGTCGTCTTGCCGCAGCCGGACTCGCCGACGAGCCCGAGGATTTCGCCCTGCCGAAGGTCAAAGCTGACGCCGTCGACCGCCTTGAGCGTCTGGCCGTTCCCGACGGTGAAATGTTTGCAGAGATTCCGGACCGAAAGCAGCGTTTCGCCTGTTGCCATCATGCATCCCTCCAGGAGGACTCAAATGCGGCTTGCGAGCCGGCCGCGCCGGGATCCGTCAGCCAGCAGCGCGCCTCGTGGCCGTCGCCGACGGTTCGCGGTTCCGGCATCTCGCGCAGGCATACGTTCATCGCGAACTTGCAGCGCGGCGCGAACGGGCATCCGGGCGGCGGCGCCAGCATATCGGGCGGCGAACCGATGATGTGCGCGAGGGGCCTGTCGGTGTCGACGTCCAGCCTCGGCACGGACGCGAGCAGCGCGCGCGTGTACGGGTGGCGCGCGTTTTCAAAGATGGACAGCACCGGGCCGGACTCGACAACGCAGCCGCCGTACATGACCAGCACGCGCTGCGCCATGCCGGCGACCACGCCCATGTCGTGCGTGATCAGGATGAGCGCCATATCCGCCTCGTCGTTCAGCCGCTTGAGCGTGCCGAGAATCTGCGACTGGATCGTCACGTCGAGCGCGGTCGTCGGCTCGTCCGCGATCAGGAGCTTTGGCCGCATGGCGATCGCCAGCGCGATCATCGCCCGCTGGCGCATGCCGCCGGACAGTTCGTACGGATACTGGCGCGCGCGCTGCTCGGGGCTCGGGATGCCCGCCTCGCGCAGCAACGCGACGGCGCGACGTTCGGCTTCCGCCTTAGGGACCCGGCTGTGCGCGCGGATTCCCTCGACGATCTGACGGCCGATTTTCAGCGTCGGGTTCAGGCTCGTCATGGGGTCCTGGAAAATGTAGGCGATCTTCGCGCCCTTGATTCGCCGCAGCGCGTGATCGGTGTACCCGGTGATGTCTTCCCCTTCGAAACACAGCGAACCGCTCTTGACAAACGCGGGCGGCGAAGGCAGCAGCTTTACAAGCGACTGCGTCAGGACGCTCTTGCCCGATCCGGACTCGCCGACAATCGCGACGCGTTCCCGCGGCCGGATTGAAAAACTCACGCGCCGAACGGCCTGCACCTCGCCCGCGTAAGTACGGAACGACACCGAAAAATCCTTGACTTCAAGCAGGTTTTCCAAGCGATCGGTCCTCCTATCTGCGAAGTTTCGGGTCGAGCGCGTCGCGCAGCCCGTCGCCGATCAACTGCAGCGACAGCATCGTCAGGCTGATGCAGGCGCACGGGATGAACAGGCGCAGCGGGTACAGCCGCATGTTTTGCATGCCGCTGTTCACGAGCAGGCCCCAGGATGTCTGCGGCGATTTGATGCCGATGCCGATGAACGACAGGAACGCTTCCGAGAAGATCGCGCCGGGGATCGAAAACATCATGTTGACGATGATCACGCCCATCATGTTGGGGATCATGTGCTTCAAGATAATCCGGCGGCTTTCCGCGCCGAGCGATTCCGCGGCCAGCACGTAATCCTCGTTTTTGAGCGACAGAATCTGCCCGCGCACCAGCCGCGCCATCGAAAGCCAGCCGGTCAGCGTCAGCGCCAGCACCATCGGGAAGATGCCGGAGCCCGTCACCATCATCAGCAGCGTCACCCAGACAAGATACGGGAACGCCATGAGGAACTCGACGATGCGCATGATGAACGCGTCGACCCGCCCGCCGATGAACCCGGCGAGGCTGCCCATCAGGATGCCGATCGACGCCTGCATGACCGCGGCCAGGATGCCGATCAGGATCGAAATACGGCCGCCGACCCAGACGCGCGCCCACATGTCGCGGCCGAGGTTGTCGGTGCCGAACCAGTGCCGGGCGCTCGGGCCCTCGTTTGCCGCCATCAGGTCGGTGGCTTCGTACGAAGACGGCGCGACAAGCGGCCCGGCGAACGACATGATGACGAACAGGATCAAGAGCGCCACGCCGACCACGGCCGCGCGGTTTTCCCGAAAGCGGCGCCAGGCGTCCTCGAGGTAGGTCTGGCTTGGCTTTTGAATATGATCCGCCGCGCCGGGTGTCACCCCGACATGGGCGAACCGGGGATCGAAAGCATCGTTTTGCTGCATACGCTACTCCAGTTTTATCCTGGGGTCGATCAGCGCGTATACGATGTCGACCATCAGGTTCATCGCGACCAGGAAGACTGCGAAAAATATCGTCAAGCCGATGATCAGCGTGTAGTCGAGGTTCTGCACGGACGTGACATAATGGCGGCCCAGCCCGGGGATCGCGAACACATTCTCGACGACGAACGTGCCGGTGATGACGGCCGCGACCATCGGCCCCAGCAGCGTCACGATCGGCATCAGCGCGTTGCGCAACTGGTGCACGACGATGATCCGGGGTTTGGAAAGCCCTTTCGCGTTCGCGGTCTTGACGAAATCAGAGGAGATGACTTCGAGCATGCTTGTGCGCGTATACTTCGCGATCGTCGCCAGCATCCCGAGCCCCAGAGCGAACGTCGGCAGAACGGTGTTGGCAAAGCCGTCGTACCGCGCGACCGGAAACCATTTGAGCTGCACTGCGAACAGATACTGCACAAAAAAACCCACGATGAACGACGGCACGGACGTGCCGATGATCGCCAGCAGCATCGTCAGCGTGTCCATCGCCTTCCCGCGCCGGTACGCAGCGATGACGCCCAGCAAAAGCCCGGCGGTCAGCGCGAACGCGATCGCGCGCAGCCCGAGGTCAAGCGAGTACGGGAACGCGTCCGCGATGATCTTGTTGACGGACGCCGCGCGGATTTTGTAGGATATGCCAAGGTCGCCGTTGAGCAGGTTGCCAAGGTAAATGAAGTACTGCTCGAGGACCGGCTTGTCCAGACCGTAGTACTTATAAAGCGCCTCTTTGTTTCCCGCCTGCATCTTCTCGCTGGTGAACGGGCTGCCCGGGATCATCTTGACGAGAAAAAAAGATATGGTGACGAGCAGAAAAATCATCACAACGGACATCAGCAGGCGGCGAAGAACGAACTTGACGGTTTTCATCGTACGCTCCTTTTGGCTGGATGCCAGGGCAATACGGGATCCGGGGCGCCGCCGTTGCCGGAGACGCCCCGAATGGGTCACGGTTTACGGTTCGACGGTCGCGAAGCGGAAGTCAAACCGCGCGCCGAAGGTGTTCACCGAGATGTTCTGCACCTTCGGGTTGATGATGATGCCGCCGCGGGCGAGGAACAGCGGGATGATCGGGGCGCGGGTCAGAAGGATTTCTTCGGCTTTGGCGAACATGTCGTTGCGCTTTTTGAAATCCTGCTCGAGGTTCGCGTCGATCATCAACTGGTTATACTCCTCATCCACCCAGCCGGTCTCGTTCCAATCGCCGTTCGAGTTCCACATGTCGAGGTAGGTGAACGGGTCGTCATAGTCCGGGCCCCAGCCGGTGCGGACGATGTCGTACGGCGCGCCGTACAGGTTATCCCAGTACTGCGCGTTTTCGACCTGACGGATCTCGATCTTGACGCCCAGCGTCGTTTCCCACGCGTTCTGGAAGTACTCGCCCAGCGTGCGCTGCATTTCCGGCGTCGTCGTCATGTAGTCGAACACCGGCATGTCGGCGGCGGAGGCGTAGCCGAGCTCCTCGCAAGCCTTTGCCATGTACGCCTTGGCGGCCTCCGGGTCGGCCTTGACCTTGTGGTACTTGTCGGTCACGTCGTAGGTGTCGCCCCACTTGCCGCCCAGTTCGTCCGAGATGACCGGGTTGATGACGCCGGTGTTCGGCCCGTTCTGCGGGTAAAGCGCCTTGACGAGACCCTCGCGGTCAATCGCCGAAGACAACGCCATGAGGAAGTTGCGGTTCGAGGTGATTTTTGCGACATCCGGGTTGTTGCGCTTGTAACCGAGCGCCAGGAACGTTACGCCGCCCGCGTTGAAATATTCAAAGCCAGGTTCGTTTTCGTACCCGGGGATCATGTCCGACTGCGGGATTTCCATCCAGAGAATGTCGCCGCTGTCGTACATGTTCTTCATCGTGTTCGGATCGGTGATCGTCAGGATTTCGACCACATCGTTCGTGATGGCGTCCGCGTTCCAGTAGTTCGGGTTCTTTTCAAAGACCATCTTGTCGTTGCGCGCCCATTCCTTGAGGATATACGCGCCGTTTGAGGCAAACGTTTCGGGGCTGTTGCCGTA
>JAVBOQ010000245.1:0-24779 GCA_031550455.1 Eubacteriales bacterium | reverse complement strand
CCGCCGATCAGCCCGCAGAGCGCGGCCGCCACGCACAGCGTCACCGCGCCGCCGATGAGGATGCCACAGGACAGCGCCGCGCCCGTCAGCAGCATGCTCCAGCGCAGATAGCGCACCGTTCCGACGCGTAAAAGCGGCACGAGAAGCCTGGACGCGACCGTGCCGGCCCAAAACAGCGACAGCGCAGCCGCGCCGAGGCCGACATTGCCGTACCCCACACCGATGATCCGGCTGATCCACAGGTAGATGCTGCACTGATGCGCGCAGTAACAAACGGTGACAAAAACAAGCAATAGATTACCGGATCTGCGCGCAAACGCCGGGAAATCGGCGCGCGACGGCCTGTTCGGCGGCGCGGCGCTGACGGGCAGCGCGGAACCGCAGCGCGCAAAGACGATCGAAGCGGCGGCGGTCACGGCCGCGACGGCGATCGCGAGCGCCCACAGCACCCAGCGCCAACTGACGCCCGCGGACAGCATGCCCGTCATCCAGATCGGCGCGAGGATGCCGCCGGTTCCGTACAGCGCGTGCAGCACGCCCATCAGCATCGACGCGCGGCGGCCCTGATGCAGGTCCGCCACAATCGCGGAGGCGCAAATGTCGATGCTGCCAAACCCAAAGCCCATGACAAGGTACGCGCCGATCAGCACCGCGGCCGACGGCGACGCGCCAGCGACGACCAGCATGACGGCCATCAGCGCAAGCCCGAGCCTGAACAGCCCCGGCTTGCCGATGCGCGCCGCGATGGCCACCGACAGCAGCATCGACAGCAGCACGCCGACGTTCGCGGCCGCGTTCGGGAGGCCCTGAACGCCCGATGTCAGGCCAAAGGCATTGATGAACTCAGTCAAAAGGACGCCCTGGCCGTTGTTCGCCATCGCAAACAGCATGTGCCCGAGGCAGACGAAAACCGTAACGAGCAAAACCGCCTTTTTCATTGGTATCCACCCCCGTTAAGGCAGTATCATACCAACTTTGAAGGCGGTTTGCAAACGCGTCACGGAATCGTTGGAATCGTGGGCGGCGCGGTCTGCGCGTCCGGCCGCCACACAGCGAACGTGGGTTGGGCCTCCGCAGTCAGCGGCGCGGGCGTCGAAAGCGACGCGGGTATGCCAATCGGCGCGGGCGTGGCGAGCGCCGCGGCGTACAGCCGGTTTAACGTCTCCCTGCCCGCGACGCCGTCGACAGACAATCCGGCGTCGCGCTGAAACGCCTTGACAGCGTCGGCGGTGCCGCCGTAGTACCCACCGGTGATCGTTCCCTTGTAATAGCCAAGATCGGCAAGCCGGCATTGCAGCCAGTAGACCGCCTCGCCCTCCGCGCCGCGCCGCAGCGTTTTGAGCGGCATCGGAGGCGCGGCGTTCGCGCTGTACGCGGGCGGGACAGTCGGCGCGGCGGTCGGCTTTGGCAGCATGACCGAATAGTCAAGCGGCGGCTTTTTCAGCGACATCGTCAGTTCCTCATCGGGCGGCCCTTCATAGACGACCGCCTGCGTGCCCTTGCCGCAGTTTTGGTATATCCACTTCGCGTCCTCGATCATCAGCCGGATACAGCCGTGTGACGCGCGCTTGCCAAGCCCGGTATAGCTGCCCGTTTTCAGCGACATCGGATCCTCCGACGCGTAGATCACGGAGTGAAACGCGTTCGACGCGTCCATTCGCGTCCAGTACTGCGCGTAGGTGCCCCATTTGGGGAAATAGCACCAGCGCGCGGTCGCGCCGTTGAGCGTGTAGGTTTTCAAAGGCGTCGGGTCGCTCGCCGTGCCGGTTGAGCACACCATGTTCTTGACGAGCCGCGAATATTCGCCCGCGCCGTCCAATGCGTACACCGACACGACCTGGGTTGTCACGTTGACAAAAATCTTGTATTCGGGCGGCGCTGGCGTCGGGGACGGGCGCGGCGTCGCGTACGCGTCGACCGCCTCCGCGTCGAAAAACAGGAGCTTCCAGGTCTTCTCGCCGACGACGCCGTCCGGCGTGATGCCGTTCTGCTGCTGGAACTCCCGCACCGCGTTGCGCGTGTTGCCGAGGTAATTGCCGCTGATTTCAATTTGATAAAACCCGAGCTGCTGCAGGCGCGTCTGGATGCGCCGGACATTGACGCCCGTGCTGTTGTACTGCAAAATGCCGGGGAACGGAACGACAAGCGCGAGCGGTGTCGGCGATGGTTGCGGCGTGGCCGTCGGTTTGGGCGTCACGGTCGGCGCGGGCGTCGGCGTCGCTTTGGGCCGCGCGGCGTCGCCCATGATCATCTGCACAAGCGCCGGATCAGCCTCCCCGGTGACCGCCAGCCCGTTGTCCTTCTGGAACTCGCGGACTGCTTTTTGCGTGTACTCCTGATACTTTCCGGTGATGCGGAACGTGTAATAGTACAGCTCGGCAAGCCGCCTTTGCAGCGCGGAAACGTTCGATCCGGCACTGTTATATCGCAGCACATCGTCCTGCGCCGCAAACGCGAAACCCGCGATCGAAACCACCAGCAGCACCGCGGTCAGCGTCCAGATCCGCTTCTTCATCTCGTCACCTCGTATCGCTTCTTTGCAATAGACGAACCAAAGGCGGTATGGATTGCTTATTCTGTCGAAAATAGACGAATTTCTTTTTCAGCGCTTCGTACCGCGGCGGCTTTTCGGCGAATACGCCTGATTCGCCCTGTGGTTGTGTTTGGCGCGCGCACGGCATACCATCGATTGACTAAATTATCCACATGCCATATGCTGTATGTATAACGACATAGAGGCGGAATTTGCGATGCAGATTTGCATGCGCGCCGGAGCCGGCAAAGCGGTTTCCAAATTACGCGCGGTGAAAGCGCGCAAAAATCGAATAATTCTGCCCGATTTACCGCAAACTATTGCCAGCTCATGGAAACCCGTGTATACTAAACAGTTGTGTAAAAGAATACGAAAACGAAGAGCAAGGAGAAAGTTAAATGGCAACAAAGTACGTCTACCTGTTCAAAGAAGGCAACGCCGGCATGAAAAACCTGCTGGGCGGCAAAGGCGCGAACCTCGCCGAGATGAGCTCGCTCGGCCTGCCCGTCCCGCCGGGCTTCACGGTCACCACCGAGGCCTGCACGCGCTATTATCAGGACGGCAAGGTCGTCGCCGACGAAATTCAGGCGCAGATCTACGCCGCGCTGTCCACGACCGAAGCGTCCGTCGGCAAGAAGTTCGGCGACAATGAAAACCCTTTCCTCGTCTCGGTTCGCTCAGGCGCGCGCGCCTCGATGCCGGGCATGATGGACACGATCTTAAACCTCGGCATGAACGACGTGGCCGTCGAAGCGGTCGCGAAGAAGTCCGACAACCCGCGCTTCGCGTATGACAGCTACCGCCGGTTCATCATGATGTTCTCGGACGTCGTCATGGAAGTGGACAAGAGCAAGTTCGAAGCCATCCTCGAAGAAATGAAGGAACACAAGGGCGTCCATTTTGATACCGAACTTAACGCCGATGACCTCAAGGAACTCGTCCGCCGGTTCAAGGCGCTGTATCTGAAGGAAAAGGGCGATGCCTTCCCGCAGGATCCGAAAGTGCAGTTGATGGAGGCCATCCAGGCCGTTTTCCGCTCGTGGGACAACCCGCGCGCGATCTATTACCGCCGCATGAACGACATCCCGGGCGACTGGGGCACCGCCGTCAACGTGCAGTCGATGGTGTTCGGCAACATGGGCAACGACTGCGGCACCGGCGTCGCGTTCACGCGGAACCCGTCCACCGGCGAAAAGAAGCTGTACGGCGAATACCTGATCAACGCGCAGGGCGAGGACGTCGTCGCGGGCATCCGCACGCCGCAGCCGATTTCCGCGCTGGCGGAGACGATGCCGGACGCGTACAACGAGTTCGTCCGCACCGCGAACCTGCTTGAAAAGCACTACAAAGACATGCAGGACATGGAGTTCACGATCGAGGGCGGCAAGCTGTACATGCTGCAGACCAGAAACGGCAAGCGCACCGCCGCGGCCGCTTTGAAGATCGCGGTTGACCTCGTCGACGAAGGCATGCTGACCACCGACGAAGCGGTGCTGAAGGTCGAACCGAAGCAGCTCGACACGCTACTGCACCCGAACTTTGAACCCAAGGCGCTCGCGGCCGCCAAGGCGCTGGCCACCGGCCTGCCCGCCTCCCCTGGCGCGGGCTGCGGCCAGGCGTACTTCACCGCCGAATCCGCGGCCAACGCCGCGAAGGCCGGCATCAAGGCGCTGCTCGTCCGCAAGGAGACGACGCCGGAAGACATCGAGGGCATGGACCTGTCGCAGGGCATCCTGACGGTGTTCTGAGGCATGACGAGCCACGCGGCGGTCGTCGCGCGCGGGATGGGCCGCTGCGCGGTCGTCTGCTGCGGCGCGATCCGCATCAACGAAGTAGCGAAGACCATGACGATCGGCGACACGACGTTTAAGGAAGGCGACTTCCTGTCGATCGACGGCTCCACCGGCAAGGTCTACGGCGGCAAGATTCCGACCACCGAAGCGCAGATCAGCGGCGATTTCGCGCGCCTGATGGCGTGGGCCGACGCGGCCCGGAGGCTCAAGGTCCGCACGAACGCCGACACCCCGCGCGACGCGAAGAAGGCCGTGGAGTTTGGCGCCGAAGGCATCGGCCTGACCCGCACCGAGCACATGTTCTTTGAGGGCGAGCGCATCAAGGCCGTCCGCGAGATGATCCTCGCCGACACCGAGGCGCAGCGCCGCGCCGCGCTTGACAAACTGCTGCCGATGCAGCGGGGCGACTTTGAGGGCATCTACCAGGCGATGGAAGAGCGCCCGGTGACGATTCGCCTGCTGGATCCGCCGCTGCACGAGTTCCTGCCGCAGAAGTCGATGACCGACGAAATCGCGGAGCTTGCCAAGGAGCTTCACACGACCTCCGACAAGATCGTCGCGAAGATCGACGCGCTGCACGAGTTCAACCCGATGATGGGCCACCGCGGCTGCCGCCTGACGGTCACGTATCCGGAAATCGCCGAGATGCAGACCCGCGCGATCATCGAAGCCGCGATGAACGTCAAGAAGGCCACCGGCCTGAACATCAAGCCCGAGATCATGATCCCGCTGGTCGGCGAGGTCAAGGAACTGGCGTACGTCAAGGGCGTCATTTTGGAGACGATCAAGACGATCTTCGCGGAGCGCAAGGACAGCTGCGAGTACATGATCGGCACGATGATCGAGATCCCGCGCGCCTGCGTCACCGCCGACGACGTCGCCAAGGAAGCGGAGTTCTTCTCATTTGGCACCAACGACTTGACGCAGATGACGTTCGGCTTCTCGCGTGACGACGCCGGCAAGTTCCTCTCGTCCTACTACGAGAAGAAGATCTTCGAGAGCGACCCGTTCGCGCGCCTTGACCAGACCGGCGTCGGCAAGCTCGTCGAAATGGCGTGCAAGCTGGGCCGCCAGACCCGCCCGGACATCAAACTGGGCATCTGCGGCGAGCACGGCGGCGACCCGTCGAGCGTCATGTTCTGCCACAAGGTCGGGCTGAGCTACGTGAGCTGCTCACCGTTCCGGGTGCCGATCGCGCGGCTCGCGGCGGCGCACGCGGCGATCATGGAGAAATAAAGGTATACGGCCAAACGGCCATGGGTTTGTGATTGTTTCCGCTCCCGCGCTGGCCTCGCCCGCGCGGGAGCTTTGCTTTTCTTCCAGATCAAAACGCAGGAAACCCGGGCATGATTTTTGTCGAACGGTACAGTGATCTACCAGCTTGCGCTCCGGTCGGACCGCATATATAATAGAGATCCAACGATATAAAAAACGCGTCGCCGGAGAAGGTGTACCGTGAGAAGAAAACGCAAGCGAATGACAGCCGTCTGCACAAACCGCTGGGAGGCTGCATAGTATGAAACGCGTCGTGAATCGTGGCAAGCCTCTTTTGAATGTAAACAAAATGACGAAACACCATACATGGATCATGGACAAAAAATCGAAAGCAAAGAAGCATCTTAACCGCATCTATATTCTCGCCGTGACAATCAGCCTGGTCTTTCTTGGCTCTGGCCTCACGCTCGTCCTGAATACCGGAAACTTGAGCCGGGAAGACACGCTCGGGCATATCCAGAAAGCCGTTCAGCAAACGAAATTTGCCATAGAGGAGCATATTCAAGAGGAGTTTGACACGCTGAAGATGGCTTCCGTGGTTGCTCAGGAGCGGGATCTACTGGACGACGACGAGGTTTTGCGCTCGCTCATCAACGGACTGAGCGCGCACAACGCCTATGTCCAGCTCGGCTTTGCCGACACACAGGGGCAGGCGGTCTGGCATGACCGGCATGGCAGACAGTACAGGGCCGATTTTTCCGGCGAAGATTTCTTGCGTCGGGCGCTCCGCGGCGAAGAAGCGCTTAGCGAAGCGCGCTACGACGAAGTGAACAAGACGCTCGTTCATTACTTCGCGGTGCCGGTTTACAACGGTAAAACCGACGTGATCCGAGGCGTGCTGTTTGCAGCGGATCCGCAGGACGAAATGAAAACCATCATCAACAACTCCCTGTACGCGGGCGAGGGCCTGTCGCATATCATCAACGCGCAGGGCGAATATATCATTAAGTCCGAAAGCCCGCTGGTCATCAGCGTTGGGGGAGGCATCTACGATCTAAAAACGCCGATCGCCAGGCGGATCCAGGATGTGATAGAAGGCGACCTGCGCGCGAAAAGGGCGGGACATCTCGCGGCCGCGTTTTACGGGGAAAACAGGCTGATCGCCTATACGCCGCTTGACATCAACGATTGGTTTGTGTTCTACGCCGTGCCGGAGGACCTGGTCAGCGCGGGCCTGAAAAACGTGTTGACCGGCGCGATTTTCACCTTCAGCATCGCGACCGCCGTTTTCGTCGTGTTTCTGCTGCTGATCCGAATGGTCAACAACAAGAACCGGGAGGATCTCGAAACGCTTGTGTACGTTGATCCGCTGACCGGGCACCGAAATTTTCAGAAATTCCTGCTGGACGCCAAGGAAGTTCTGCGGAACGCGAACGGCACGCGCTACGCGTTGTGTTACGGTGATATAAAAGATTTCAGGTATATCAACGAGATGTTCGGGCGCAGCGTCGGGGATCGGCTGCTGCGATACTTCGCGGACTTTTTGCAGACGACGTCCCTGAAAGGGGAGGTCGTGGGCCGTATCCGCGAGGACTCTTTTGTCCTGCTGCTCAGGTTCAAGAGCAAAAAGGAGATCTCCCTGCGCTTTGAAAGCGCGGCCCAGCATTTGGCGGTGTTCCCCGAAACTTTTTCGCACAGCTACAGAATCGAACTGTATGGCGGCGTCTATGTGCTGTCCGAGGAGGACGGAGAGCTATCGCTCAACGACATGCTGGACAGGGCGGTCGCGGCGCAGGAAACGGCGAAGTTCTCCGGGGACGCAAAGCGGCACGCGTTCTACACCAAAGAAATGCGCGACAAAAAAGTATGGGAAGCGGAACTGGAAGCCAGGATGGAAGCGGCGCTGGAGAACAACGAGTTTCAGATTTACTTGCAGCCGAAGATCGACATACAGCACGGCGACCGCATCATCGGCGCGGAGGCGCTTGTCCGCTGGGTTTCGCCGGAGAAAGGCCTGATCCAGCCCGCCCGCTTCATCGAGCTGTTTGAAAGAAACGGGTTCATCGTGGAGCTCGACAGGCATGTGTTCGACGCCGCGTGCAGGCTCTACAAAAAAACCGTCCTGGATGGCGGCATACCCCCCTTCGTTTTGTCGGTCAATGTATCCCGGCTCGGCCTGATGCGGCCGGACTTTGTCAGGTCATACACAGAAATCAGAAAATCCTACGGCATCCAGTCCGACTGCATCGAGTTGGAATTCACCGAGAGTCTCGCGGTCGACGATCACGTGCTGTTTGAAGCCATCGTCGCAGATTGCAGAAGCAACGGGTTCCTGTGTTCCATGGACGATTTCGGCTCGGGCTATTCATCGCTCAACATGCTCAAGTCGCTCCATGTCGATGTTCTGAAGCTGGACCGACACCTTTTTGTGTACAAAGAAGATTCCGAACGCGGCCAGGAAATCATTCGGTGCATCATCCAGATGGCGAAAGCGCTGAACATGAAAACGGTGGCCGAAGGGATCGACGCGTACGCACAGGTGGATCAACTGCGTCAGATGGGGTGCGACGCGATACAGGGCTTTGTTTTCGCGCGGCCAATGCCGACGGACGAGTTTGAGCGTTTTATGGAGACCTGGGGGGAACACGCGCCGTAAAGACGACACACTTCGCTTGCTCGGCTTGCCGCTCGCGTCCCTTTGTCTACTGCCCTCCCGCCCGCAGCTCCGCAAGCAACAAAACGCCCTCTCCTTCCGGAACGAAAAGAGAGGGCGGATACCTGCGGTCTATGGGCGTCAATTGACGGAAGTCAAACCATCAAGGATTTTTTCGGGATTGTTCCATAATTTTCATTGACCCGCAATCCCTTGTCCTGGAAGGCCGTTTACTTCGCGTCCACCTTCGCCATGTAAGCGATCAGGTCGAGCACCTTGTTGGAATAGCCCCATTCGTTGTCGTACCAGGCGATCAGCTTGACGAAGGTCTTGGTCAACTGGATGCCCGCGGTCGCGTCAAAGATCGAGGTGCGGGCGTCGTGGATGAAGTCGCTGGAGACGACCGCGTCCTCGGTGTAGCCGATGATGCCCTTCCAGCGCGGCGATTCGGAGGCTTCCTTCATGGTCGCCTTGATTTCTTCCATCGTGACCGGCGTCTTGAGATTCACGGTCAGGTCGACGACCGACACGTCGGCGGTCGGCACGCGGAACGACATGCCGGTCAGTTTGCCGTTCAGTTCCGGAAGGACCACGCCGACGGCCTTGGCGGCGCCGGTCGAGGACGGAATGATGTTAAACGCCGCGCCGCGCCCGCCGCGCCAGTCCTTTTTGGATGGGCCGTCGACAGTCTTTTGCGTCGCGGTCGTCGCGTGTACGGTTGTCATCAGGCCGTCCGCGATGCCATATTTTTCGTGGATGACCGCGGCCAGCGGCGCCAGGCAGTTGGTGGTGCAGCTCGCGTTGGAAACGACGGTCATGTCCTTGGTGTACTTGTCGTTGTTGACGCCCATGACGAACATCGGCGTCTCTTTGTCCTTCGCGGGTGCGGTGATGACGACCTTTTTCGCGCCGCCGACAAAGTGCGCCGCGCAGCCCTTGTTGTCGGTGAACACACCGGTCGCCTCGGCGATGTACTCCGCGCCGGTATCGCGCCACGGAATCTCTTCGGGCTTCATGCAGGCGTAGACCTTGACCTCGCGGCCGTTCACGACAATCGCGCCTTCCTTGGCGTACACTTCGCCGGTGAACTGGCCGTGCACCGTGTCGTAGCGCAGCATATAGCACATGTACTCGGGATCGATGAACGGATCGTTGATCGCGGTAACAACCAGATCCGGGTTGGACAGCGAAGCGCGGAACACGAGCCGCCCGATGCGGCCGAAGCCGTTGATGCCAATCTTTGTGGCCATGTTGTTCCCTCCCTTAATCTTGTCTGCTATTTACCTTCTCTTGACCAAAGGATATTGTACCCAAAGAAGTGGCAAAAAGCAAGCCAATTTCTGGCGTTTGCGAAAATTGTAACGAATTCAAAGCGGTATTATGCCAATGGAAAATCATATACCAATTCCAGTTAGGGAGTGCACGATAGATCGCGAGAGATTTTGCCGCATGGCAAGGAGACGGAAGGAAGCGTAGCCGGAAGCTACGCTGACTGGAGTACGACGCGGCCATGCGGCAAAAGATCCGCGAGATACGGGCAATCCGTAACTGGAATTGGTATTAACGCATCCAAAGCGGCGAGATATTTTTTCATCCGGCTAGGAGCCGGAACGAGGCGTAGCAGCGCTACGCCGAGTGGAGAGCGACAACGCCGTATGGTCAAAGATCCGCCGCGACGATGCGGTAAGGTTGGGACTTGGTATTATGCCTCGTGAAATGCGCGCGCGGGAATCCTGTCCTGGCACGGCACGGCGACCTGGCACTTGCCGCAGCCGTAGCGGCGTTTCGCGCTTTTGCCGTTCGGCGGCAGCGCTCGCATCGCGCCGACAAACGTCTCGCACGGCGGATGCGCCTTGGCTTCATGATCGCCGCGCGCGCCGTCGATGCAGTGGATCGGACAATTGCGCGCGCACGCGCCGCACTTCGTACAGTAGTCGTAGACACCCTTGTACGCGCGCGCGGTGACCGGCAGCGGACACACTGTGACGACGCTGCCAAAACGCCCGGCGACGCCCTTTTCGGTGATCAGGCCCTTCGACAGGCCGAACGTGCCCAGGCCGCAGACGAACGCCGTGTGCCGCTCCGACCAGTTCGCCGCGTACGGCGCGAGCATCGCCATCCGCGCGTCGAGCGGCGGCGCGACGGCCGCGAACCCGGCTGCGATGAACCAGTCGCGTACAAACGCGCGCATTTGGTTCATCGTCTCCTCGCCCTCGATGCGGGCGTGCATCCACTCGTCGACCGGGCCGCGCAGGTCGGCCGCGTTCGCGCGCTTGACGCGTTCGGAAAAAGGCAGGAAGAACGTGACGACGCTCCGCGCTTCGGCCAGCCATTCGCGCGGCGGCATGTACGCCGGATGCACCACATCGGGCTGCCGAAGCGTCTCAAACAGCGGGTCGGCCGCGTCGCCCACCGCGAAGATCGGCGCGTCGTACAGGCGCAGGCCGACCAAATCGTCGCGCATCGCGTCGTCGGCCGTGACCCGGTTCATCGGATGGTTCGAAAGAAACGCGGACGCGTCGTCTTTGAGTTTCTGTATGTCCATTGAATGGCTCCTCCTGCGGATATGCGGGGAAGTGAGGGAACGCCAAAGAGCTCCGCCCTTTGGAATCCCGCTTAAGGGCCATTGGCCCTTAAGAATCCCTTCTTGGGTGGTCTATGAAAAGCCTCCCGCCGTGAGGCGAAAAAGACGGGATTCCAAAGGGCCGAAGGTCCTTTGGCAGGGTCTGGGACAGCGTCCCAGCGTCCCCGCGTCCCTTTTCCCCCGCTCCCCTACACCAAATTCTCCGGGTTCAGCCCCAACAGATCCTCCGCGACAAACCGTCCGTCCTTGCGCACCAACACGCCGTCGAAGTACATCTCGCCGCCGCCGTACGCGGGCGTCTGGATCGTGACGAGATCCCAGTGGATGGCGCTCTTGTTGCCGTTGGGCGCTTCGTCGTAGCAGTTGCCGGGCGTGAAATGGAACGAGCCCGCGATCTTCTCGTCGAACAGCGTATCGCACATCGCGTCGTTGATGTACGGGTTGACGCCGATCGCGAACTCACCGACATAGCGCGCGCCGTCGTCTGTGTCGAGGATCTCGTTCTGCCGTTTGGTATCGTTCGACGTGGCCTCGACGATTTTGCCGTCCCTGAACACCATGCGGATGTCGGTGAACGTCGTGCCGTTGTACAGGCTCGGCGCGTTGACGCACAGCACGCCGCTGACGCTGTCCCGAACCGGCGCGGTGAAGATCTCGCCGTCCGGGATGTTGACGCGGCCATCGCATTTGATCGCGGGAACGCCCCTGATTGAGAAGGAAAGGTCGGTGCCCGGGCCGACGATGCGCACCCTGTCCGTCGCCTGCATCCGCGCCACGATCGCGTCCATCGCAGCGCTCATTTTCGCGTAGTCGAGGTTGCAGACGTTGAAGTAATGCGCCTCAAAAGCCGCGGTCGACATGCACGCCTGCTGCGCCATGTTCGCGGTCGGATAGCGCAGCACGACCCAGCGCGTTTTGGGCACGCGGATCTCGCTGTGGACGCGCTTGCCGTACAGGCTCGAATACTTTTTCATCTGCGCGCCCGGCACGTCGCCGGTTTCGTAGCTGTTCTCGGGGCTCCGCACGCCGATGTAGCACTGCATGTCGGCCATCCGCGCGGCGTCATAGTCCGCCCACCGGGTCAACTGCGCATCGCCCGCGCCGATGAGCAGCGACCGCTGCACCATCGGGTCGATCAGCGACACGAACGGCTGGCCGCCGGCCGCGTAAACCTGCTCGACCAATTCCGCGACAAACTCCCGCTGCAGGCCGGTGTTCTCGATCAGCACGCGGTCGCCGGGCTTCGTTTCCACACAATACGTCACCAACTGTTTCGCCAGCTTGACCATTCTCGGGTCCTTCAAATTGATTACGCCTCCTTTTGTTTGCGCTGCATCAGCACCGCGGCGACGACGATCGCGCCTTTGAACGCGTTCGTCAGGAACGAGTCGACGCCCAGAAGAATCAACAGGTTGTTCATCACGCCGATGATCAGCACGCCGATCACCGTGCCCATGACCGACCCGCGCCCGCCGGACATGCTGGCGCCGCCGACGACGACCGCCGCGATGGCGTCCAGCTCATATCCGTTGCCGGAACTCGCGATGTCCATGCCGCCGAGCCGCGACACCTGCGTCACCGACGCGATCGCGACCAGCAGGCCCATCAGCGCGTACGCCTTGAACTTGACCGCGTCGACGTTGATGCCCGACAGACGCGTCGTCCGCTCGTTCGACCCGACCGCGTACACATAGCGGCCGAACCGCGTCCGTTTCGCGACGATGTAGATGATCGCGGCCATCGCCAGCCAATAGACGATTGGCAGCAGCCGCTGGCCGAAAATCACCGTATTGGCGATCGCCGTAAATTCAGACGGAACCTTGGGCGTATAGCTCTTTGTCAAAAACTGCGCGACCGACCGGACGATGTTCATCAGGCCGAGCGTGACAATGAACGGCGGCACGCGGCCTTTCGTGACGATCAGGCCGATCAGGCCGCCGATCGCGACGCCCGCGAGCAGCCCGCCCGCGATGCCGATGATGTACGCCGGAATTCCGGTGATGCCCAGATTCACCAGCAAACCGCGCGGCGATGTGTCGATCAGTACCATCACGACCGTGCCAACGCCGGCCAATGTCGACCCGACCGCGAGGTCAATGCCGCCGGTTAAGATGATCAGCGTCATGCCCAGTGCGATCATGCCGACGGACGTGTTCGCTCGGAGCACGTTAAACGCGTTGTCCAGCCAGAACTGGAACCACGCGCCGATCGACGGGTAGGTAAACCGCATCGAGTACGTCTGCACAATCAGCAGCACGATCAGCGCGATGAACGTTGAAAACACGGGGTTTCGCTTCCACTGGCGAAGAAACCACGCGCCGTGGAACGCGCAGATAACGCCGATCGCAAGCAGCAAAAGCCCGGTGAACAAGAGCAAAATATAGTATTCGGTCAGGAATCCGATGACCGCGTCCCGTGTGCCGACAGAATGGCTTTGCACGGCCTCGGCGGCAAACCCGGCGGCCGTTTCCGCGGCGGCCGCGACGTCCGTCGCGCGCGCTTGCCACCAGCGCGCCTCGTCCGCGAGCGCTTCCGCTTCGTCCGCGACGGCGTGCGGCGGCGCGACGCCAGCCGCCGCCTCGGGCGGCGTATATGAGGCGTCTTCAAGCACAGCGCCGGCGTCCAGCGCGCCTGAAAGGGCAAAGACCAGTGCAGCCGCGTCGGAAACCGCTGTGGACGCCTTCTTCAGCGCGGTCTGCGCGGTTGCGGTCAGCGCGCGGAGGTCTTTGAGCACCATGCCCTCCGCGATGCCCGCTGCCTCGCCGACACGTTGGATCGCCCCGTCCACCGGCTGGCGTGACGCGGCGTCTATCACCGAAAGCGCGTTTCCGCTCCGCTCGAAAGCATCCTGCGCGCCGATGACGGCCTCATACAGCGCGTGCAGTGCCTCTCCGTCGTACGCGCCTGCGTCGATCACGGCAAGCGCTTCGCGGACCGCCAGGACGGCTTCGTCCGCCGCCTTGACGGCTGTGTCGGCCGCAGTCGCGGCGGACGCGGACTTTCTTACCGTGCTTTGCGCCGCAGTGAGGTTCGCTTCGGCCGTTGCGGCTTCCCCACGCACAGTGTCCGACGAGGCGCGGAGCGACGCGAACGGGCCGCCCTCGACGCGCAACAGGACGCTGAACACGCCCGCGCACAGCACGAAAGCCGCCAACACCAGCGCCACCACGCCGATCCGTTTCATTGCAAAGTCCCTCCCGTCGCCAACACCATGACTGCGTGCTCGTTCAGCGCGTCGCCCGACAGCTCGCCCTGCACAGCGCCGTGGTACATCACCAGCGCGCGGTCGCAAAGCCGGATGATCTCCTGCGCCTCGCTGGACAGCACGACGACCGCGACTCCGGAATCCGCGAGCCGAAGGATGATGTCGTAGATCTCCTCCTTCGCGCCGACGTCGACGCCCTGGGTCGGGTTGTCAAAGATCATCACCTTGGGCGACGCGCCGAGCCACTTGGCGAGCACGACCTTCTGCTGGTTGCCGCCGGAAAGGCTCGTTATCGGGTCGTCCGGCGAATCCAGCTTGATCGACAGCGCCTGAATGCCGCCGTCCATCTGCGCGCGCTGGCGCGCACGGTTGATCAACAGCCTGTCCGTCAGCGCGCCGAGCGTGACGATCGTGCCGTTTTCAAGGATCGACATGTCCTTGATGATGCCGTTCTCCTTGCGGTTGCGCGGGACATACCCGAGCCCGGCGCGGAAAGCCTCGGTCGTGTTCGCGATTCTGGCCGGTTTCCCGGCGATTCTGATCTCGCCCGCGTCCGGGCGGCTCACGCCGAAAATGGCCTGAAACAGCTCGCTGCGCCCGTCGCCCAAAAGCCCGGTGAACCCGAGCACCTCGCCCGCGCGCACCGAGAACGAAACGTCCGAAAACTGCCGTGCAAGCGAAAGTGAAACGACACCGAGCGCTTCCGGGCCGAACGCGGCGGCCTTGCGCAATCGCTCGGTTCGCACATCGTGCCCGACCATAAAGCGGGCCAGATCCAGCTCCGTCACGCCCGACGTGTCGCTCTCCGCGACAACTTCGCCGTCCCGAAGCACCGTGTACGCGTCGCAGATGCCGACGACTTCTTTTAGTTTGTGGGAAATGAAGACGATCGACACGCCGTTTTCCCGCACGTTGCGCATCATGCGGAATACGCGCTCGATCTCGGTCTCCGTGAGCGACGTCGTCGGCTCGTCCATGATGATGATCCGCGCTTTGAACAAAAGCGCGCGGGCGATCTCAACGACCTGCTTGTACGACGCGTCGAGGTCGCGCACCATCGCGTAAGGGTCGAGCGGGATGTCCATGCGCGCGAGCACCTCGCGGGAAGCCTCGACCATCGCCGGCGCGTCGAGAAACGCGCCCTTTTTCTTTTCGCGGCCGATGAACAGGTTTTCGTAGACCGTCAGGTCGTTGACCAGGTTCAGTTCCTGGTGGATGAACGCGATACCGGCGGCGAGCGAGTCGCGCGGGGTCAAAAACCGCACGGCACGGCCATCGATCGCGATCTCGCCGCGGTCAGCCTGCACGACGCCGCCCAGAATGTTCATAAGCGTCGTCTTGCCCGCGCCGTTTTCACCGATCAGCGCACGGATCTCGCCGTCCGCCAGCGAGAACCCGACGCCCTTGAGCACATGGTTCGCGTCGAACGACTTGTCAACGCCGCGCATCGACAGCGCCATTCCATCCCTCCGTCCGAAAAAAAGGGGATGCCGTGGCGGGAAGGAACGCCAGGGACGCTGCCCCTGACCCCTGCCAAAGGCCATTGGCCCTTGGCATCCCATCTCTTTCGCCTCACAGCGGGCTGGATTTCATATCATGAAACCCTTGCCCGCAGGCAAAGAAGGGATTCTTAAGGGCCAATGGCCCTTAAGCGGGATTCCAAAGGGCGGGGCCCTTTGGTGTTCCTCCGTTCCCACCGCGACAGCCCCTGCCCGGTCATTTCAAGCACGCCGCGCGGCGGGATCAGTACGGGCTGTTCTCGTCAAAGAAGCCTTCGACGTTCTCGCGGTCAACGATCGTCGTCGGGAACACGATCAGCTTGTCGACGGTTTCGCCGGCCAGTACCCGGGCGGCGTTCTCGATGCAGTTGACGATCATGCTCGGCGAATACGTCGCGGAAGCAACCCAGATGCCCTGATACTTCTCGTCCAACATCATGCGGAAGTACTCCTGGCATCCGCCGCCGCCGGTGATGACCTTGATGTCAGTCCGTCCGGCCTCGACGATCGCCTGAATCGCGCCGATCGACGTTTCGTCGTCCATCGAGAACACGGCGTCGATCTCCGGGTGCGCGGTCAGCACGTCCGCCATGTCCTTTAAGCCGTCCTCGCGGACGAACTTCGTGTCGACGGTCGCGATGACCTCGATGTCCGGCGCGACTTCCTTGATGGTGTCCAGGAAGCCCTGCTTGCGGTCGCCCGCGACGTTGCCGCTGGTCGGCACGTCAAGGATGACGACCTTGCCCTTGCCGCCGAGCTTCTCGGCGATGTATTTCGCGCCTTCGACGCCCATGCCGTAGTTGTCGCCGGTGAGCTGGTAGACGTTCTCCATCATTTCTTCTTTGACATTGATCAGCATGTCAAAGTTGTAGATGACGATGCCCTTTTCAAGCGCCATTTCGGCTGCAAGCTCCACGCCGCTGTCCTGCTGCGGCCACACCACGATCGCCTTCGCGCCGAGCGTGATCATCAGCTCGATCTGGCTGGCCATTTCTTCCGGGTTGCTCGAAGTCTGCAGCGAGTAGTTCAGGCCCAGCTCGTCCGCTGCTTTCTGCGCGTAGTACGCGACACCGCCGACCCAGCCGTGCGTCGTCGCCGGGGCGAGAATACCGATCAACGGCTTGTCCTGCGTCGCGGAAGCCAGTCCGGTCATGCCGAGGCACAGGGTCAGGCAGAGCGCGAACGCGAGCAGTTTCTTCATAGCAAGAATCCTCCTGTGTGGTTAATGATTGTGATCATTATAGACGAACTTTGCCAATTATGCAACACGGTTTCCGTATGGTCAAACCTTGATATGCTGCCATTTTCCGCTGTTGAACCGCCAGTACACGCATGTCAGGCGGAACGACATGTCGACCAGGCTCGACAGCCACGCGCCGATCAGCCCGAGGCCGACCAGGTGAATCGACGCATACGTCAGCACCGGCCGGATCACGGCGACGCATACGAGCATCACCAACGCGACGAACCGCGTGTCGCCCGCGCCGCGCAGCGCGCCCGATATGACGACCGCCGATGTCTGAAGCGGCTGGAACAGCGCGACGACCAGCATCACCTCGGCGGCCAGCGAAAGTACCAGTTGATCGCTCGTAAACAGCGAAACGAGAGGATGCCGCAACACGACGATGAAACCCGCCAGCGCCAGCGCGACGAGCAGCGCCATCCGCTGCGTCACCTTGCCGTACAGCACCGACAAATCCTGCCGCTTCGCGCCGAGCATCTGCCCGACCAATGTCGTCCCGGCGACCGCCAGCCCGTCGCCGAAGCTGAACGAAAGATTTAGGAACTGCTGGTCGATCTGATGCGCGGCGAACGCCAGCGTGCCGAGATCCGCGACCAGGCGCGCGTAAAGGAAGAAGCCGAACCTGAGAAAAATCTGCTCGATCATCGCGTTGCCGCCGACCTTGCCCACCGCCTTGAGCGTGTCGCGCTTGAGCCGCCAGTCGCTGTGGAACACGTTGATGTGCAGGAAGCGGCCGACGCTCTTTCGGGACACGATCGACCGGACGCTGAGCAGGAACCCGGCGACAAACCCGATCACCGTCGCGATGGCCGCACCGGTGACGCCGAGCTTTGGAAAGCCCAGATTGCCGTTGATCAGCAGCCAGTTGAACACGATGTTGACACCGTTGGCCAGCAGGTTGGTGTACATCGTGATGCGCGTGTTGCCGACGCCGCGCTGCGCCGCGTTGATGCACATGGTCAGCGCGTTGAGCGGCAGCACGCTGGTGACAATCAGGAAATACGTTCGAGACATCCCGATCGTGTCTTCCTGCGCGCCCGCCAGCGACATCAAAGGGCCGGTCAGGGGCAGCGTGACCCCCAGCATCACGAACGCGGCCGCCACGACGATCACCAGCGCGTTGCGGACGGTTTCGTTCGCCTTTTCCTGCCGCCCCTCGCCCTTGCGCCGGGCGACCACCGCGGTGACGCCGATGTTCAGCGCCATAAATATGCACAGCACCAGCATGCGCGGCTGCCCGGTCAGCCCGACCGCGGCGATCGCCTCCGGGCCGAGCACGCCGACCATGATCGTGTCGGCGGAGGCGATCAGGGAAACCAGCACCATCTCCGCCACCGACGGCAGCGCGATGCGCAGCACGTCGCGGTACGCTTCCCTGGTCTTTGGCACCTCGCCGAGCCGCTTGCTTTCCGGCAGCATCCTGTCGACGGAAAACAAGCCTTTCAATATGCCTGCCATGGCGTCGCCTCCTTGCGCTATTGGTGAGTATACATGCTCTCCGCCGGAAATGCAAGCGCGCCTGAAGATACTTTCATTCTGAATCATAAATAAATAGGGCTTGAAAAGCCCGGAAAAATCTGGTATGCTGAAAAGAAGGGGGCGGTCGATTGAATCTAAAGCTAAAGGCCAAGGTGCGCGAATCGTTGCAGGCTGTGCTGCCGATCACGGCAATCGTGCTGCTGCTCGGGTTTACGCTCGCGCCGGTTCCGATGGGAACGCTGTCACTATTTGTCATCGGCGCGGTGATGCTCATCGGCGGCATGGGGTTGTTCACGCTCGGTGTTGAAATGTCGCTGACGCCGATGGGCAACTACATCGGCTCGTTCCTGACCAAAAAGCGCAACCTGACGCTGCTGATCGCGGTAGCGTTTCTGATGGGATTTTTCATCACGATGGCGGAACCGGATCTGGCCGTGTTGGCCCAGCAGGTGCCGGGCATCCCGAACCTGACGCTGATCGCGACGGTTGCGCTGGGTGTCGGGCTGTTTCTGGTCGTCGGGTTCCTGCGCATCGTGTTTCAAAAAAAGCTGTCGTACCTGCTGATCCTGTGCTACGCCGCGGTTTTCGCCATCGGCATTTTCGCGGCCGACAATTACGTGCCGGTCGCGTTTGACTCAGGCGGCGTGACGACCGGGCCGATCACGGTGCCGTTCATCTTGGCGCTTGGCGTCGGCGTCGCGAGCGTCCGCAGCGGCCGCCACGCGACGGACGACGGATTCGGCCTCGTCGCGTTCGGATCGGTCGGCCCGATCCTCGCGGTGATGATCCTGGGGCTTGTGTTTCCAAACACGGCGGAAACCACGCCGGTCATCGTCGCCAACCCGGTCGACACCCACGAGACGCTCCGGCTGTTCGGTCAGGCGTTCCCCACCTATCTGTCCGAGATCGCCGTCGCACTGGTGCCGATCGCCGGCGCTTTCCTGCTGTTTCAGATGGTCTACCTGAAAATACCGATGAAGTCCCTGCTGCGCATCTGCGTCGGCGTGGTCTATACTTTCATTGGGCTGGTGCTGTTCTTAACCGGCGTCAACGTCGGATTTTTGCCGGCGGGCGCGTTTTTGGGAACGCAAGTGGGCGCTGTTTCGTTTGCATGGATACTGATCCCGATCGGCATGATCATCGGCTACTTCATCGTCGCGGCTGAGCCCGCGGTGCACATCCTCAACGAGCAGGTGGAGGATCTGACCGGCGGCACAATCGGTAAGCGCGCGATGATGCTGTCGCTGTCGATCGGCGTCGCGTGCTCGGTCGGGCTTTCGATGGTGAGGCTTTTGACGGGCATCAGCATCTGGTGGCTGCTCGTGCCGGGATACGCGATCGCGATCGCGCTTTCGTTCTTTGTCGAGCCGGTGTTCACAGCGATCGCGTTTGACTCGGGCGGCGTCGCCTCCGGCGCGATGACCGCGACGTTCCTGCTGCCGTTCACGATGGGCGCGTGCGAGGCGCTCGGCGGCAATGTGATGACAGACGCTTTCGGCGTGGTCGCGATGGTCGCGATGACGCCGTTGATCACGATACAGGGCCTCGGCCTGATTTACAGGTTCAAGACGCCGCGCGCAAAGGACGGCGAAGTGGTTGCGGATACCCAGCAGGGCGACGAGATCATCATTGACGTCGAATAGGCAAAAGGAGATCGTATGGAACCGACGCAAGCGCAGCGGCTGAAGCTGCTCATTACCATCGTCGACCGGGACAAAGGTCAGCATACAGTAGACCTTCTGCTCCGGGAGGGACTTTTCTATCACCGGATCGTGCTCGGGCGCGGCACGGCGAAATCAGAGATTCTCGAACTGCTTGGCATCGGCGACACGGCGAAAGACATCGTCATTTCCGTCATGTCCGCAGAAGTCGCGCCGCGCGCGCTGCACCGCTTGAAGCACACGCTGCAGTTTGACAACCCGGGCCACGGCATCGCGTTTACAGTTCCCATCGGAAGCGTCGGCGGCCAGCGGGCGTTGCAAATGCTGTCAACGGTCGCCCCAAACGCGCCCGAACGTACTGGAAAGGAGTATCCAATGGATACCACGACAAGACAATACGACTTAATCCTCGCGATTGTGAACCACGGCTTCGCCGACGACGTCATGGACGCCGCCCGCCCGGCCGGCGCGCGCGGCGGCACCGTGCTCCACGCGCGCGGCGCGGGCACGAAAGAAGCCGAGCATTTCTTCGGCATCACGATTCAGCCGGAAAAGGACATGGTGATGATCCTGACCGAGCGCGAGACGAAGCGCGCGATCATGGAAGCGATCTGCAAGGGCGTCGGCCTCTCGACCGAAGGACAGGGCGTCGTGTTCAGCCTGCCGGTGGACGAGGCGACCGGCGTCGTCCACATGATGCGCGACGAGGACTGATATGGCGACCACGCGCAAATTCGACACCAAAGTACAATACCTGAAATATAAGGTGTTCCGCGAAGTCGCGCGGCGCGCGTTCGACGGCACGCTCATGGAGACGATTCTTGACATTCCCAAGGCGATCATGCCCGGGCCAAAACCGACGATGCGCTGCTGCGTGTTCAAGGAGCGCGCGATCGTCGCCGAGCGGATCAAAATCGCGATGGGCGGCGACCGGACAAACCCGAACATCATCGAGGTGATCGACATCGCCTGCGACGAGTGCCCGGTCGGCGGCCACCTGATCACCGATTCCTGCCGCGGCTGCATCGCGCACTACTGCCAGGACGCGTGCCCGCGCGACTGCATCGTCACAGACGAACACCAGCGCGCGCACATCGTCAAGGAAAAGTGCATCGAGTGCGGCCGGTGCGCGCAGGTGTGCCCGTACCACGCGATACACAACGTCAAGCGCCCGTGCGAAGACGCCTGCAAGGTCAAGGCGATCGACATGAACGAGAACATGGCCGCGCGGATCGACGGCGACAAGTGCGTCGCGTGCGGCGCGTGCGTCTACCAGTGCCCGTGGGGCGCGATCATGGACAAGTCGTACATTTTGAACGCCGTGCACTTTCTGCGCGAGCGGGCGCAGGGCGAGGGCGGGCCGCTGGTGGCAGTTGTCGCGCCGTCGATCGCCGGACAGTTCGCGTACGCGAAGCTCGGGCAGGTGCTGTCCGGCATCCGCGCGCTCGGGTTTGACGCGATCGAGGAAGTCGCGCTCGGCGCGGACATGGCCGCGTACGACGAGGCCGAGGAGCTTTATGAAACCGGCATGCTGACCAGCTCGTGCTGCCCCGCGTTCGTCGACTATGTGCAAAAGGCGTTCCCGCAGCTCGCGGGATACGTATCGAAGGGCCTGTCGCCGATGGGCAGAATCGGGAAGCGCGTCAAAGAGCGTCTCCCGGACGCGCGGGTCGTCTTCATCGGTCCGTGCACCGCGAAAAAAACGGAAGCGCAGCGGGAAGACGTGCATAAGTACATCGACTGCGTGCTGACGTTTGAGGAGTTGCAGGCGCTGTTTGACGCGCGCGACATCGACATCACGAAGCTGGAACCGGGCGCGCTGAACACCGCGTCCCGCTTTGGCCGCGTGTTCGCCAGAAGCGGCGGCGTCGCGGAAGCCGTCGCCGAAGGCCTCAAAGAGCGCGGGCACACCGACTTTGACTACAAACCGCTCGCCTGCGACGGCCTTGAACAGTGCCGCGCTGCGCTGCTGCGCCTCGGCAAAGGCGTTCTGCCGCACAACTTCCTCGAGGGCATGGCCTGCGAAGGCGGCTGCATCAACGGAGCGGGCTGCCTGACCCACGGCGCGAAAAGCCGCGCGGCGGCGGACGCGTACGGGAAAGAAGCGGAAGCGGAGACGATCAGGGAAGCGGTGGAGAGGGCGTAAGGACGCCGGAAGGCTTCCGCGATATGTTTTGGGGGCAACAATTGTTTAAGCCAGGCCCGAATAAGGAAGAAACCTTGCCCTCCACGCATTGCAAACGCATGAACTGAGGTTCATGCGTTTTTCAGAGGAACGAGGAGGATTCGGCCTGAAACGCTACGGCGTTTCCGGGCGGCCTCAGGCGAAGAGTCCAGATTCCTCCGGCTACGCCTGCGGAATCTGCGCATGTTCGGCGCGCATGTCGCCGAAAATGATGGAAAGTCGAGAGGCTCGGCCTCTCGAACTCTCCGGGCTGGATACTTCCTGCTTCATGCGTAAGCCCTACCCCTCCGGCCTCTCCCTACGCCATGCCCGCCTGCATCAGCTCCGTCAGCATCAGGAATGTCAGGCCCTGGCCGTACGCTGTCGGGCACTGGCGTATCGCCTTGTAATGCGCAAGGTCGTGGCCCATGCCCGTGCCGCCCGAAACGCCCGTCACCGTGCCGTCCGGCGCGATCTTTCCGATCACGGCGGCTGCGGCCTTCTCGCCGAACGCGCGGTAGCCCTCCCCGATGAAGCCAAGCCGGACGCCCTTGAGCACGCCATAGGCGATCGAGGCCGTGGCTGAGGTTTCTTCATATGTCTCCTCGACGTCCAGCAGCGTGGTGAACAGCCCGGTTTCCCGCTGCAGCTTCCAAAGCGCCTGCACCTGATCCGAAAGCGCAGCCCGCACGGCGCGGCACGCGGCGTCCCGCGCGCCGCACAGTTCCAGCATCTCCGCCGCCGCCGCCGTAAACCAGCTATTCCCGCGCGCCCAGTACGCGCCCGCAAAGCTGTGCCGGCAGTCGAACGTCCAGCCGTGCGTCCAAAGACCCGTCCGCTTGTCCTGAAGGTATTTGATGTGGATTAAGAACTGGTACTTCGCCTCTTCGACCCAGTCCGGCTTATTCAGCGTCAGCCCGGCCTTGAGCAGGAACAGCACGGTCATGAACAGCGTGTCCGACCAGAGCTGCTGGTAATGCTTGTTCCACACCGTGATATGCTGCAGCCCGTCAAACTCGGTGCGCGGCATCTCGCGCATGACCCAGTGCGCCCAGCTTTCGATGTGCGGCAGGTAGGCCGGGTTGCGCGTCTTTTCGTACAGGCAGGTCAGCGCGAGCATCGGCCCGACGGTGTTCACGTTCCGGTGCGGCGCGTCCATGGAAAGCCTCCGGTCGTACCACGCGGTCAGATAGTCGAGCACTTCCGGCCGGCCAAGCAGCGCGTATGTCTTGAATATGCCGTACAGCGCGACGCCGGTCGGCCATTCCCAGTTGTCCATCGTCAAGTGCCCCGCGCTGTTGTCGTCCGGGTGCTCTTTTTGCAACATGCCGAGCACGCGCTCCGATAAGGCGGTCAGGGCAGATATGTCCAGATTCATGGTACTCCTCCTTTAAAAACGAAAAAGGACGCCAAGGGGTTTCACCCCTTGGATCCCCACCAAAGGGACAGTGCCCCTTTGGAAACCCCGCGATGGTTTTGCCTGACAATTTTTGTCGCCGCGAGGTGAAAAGCAGGGTTCCCAAAGGGGCTTACCCCTTCGGCTGTGCGCCCGTCAACCGCTTCGCGGTCACGGCTTTCAGGCGGCGATTGCCGTAACCGATCGCCCTCAACCTTCGCTACGCTCAGGCGCTTAGAGGAACCGGGAGGCAGCGCCTCCCGGCGTCCTTCCGTTCCTTACTTCACCTTGCCGGCCTCGTACAGCTCGGCCTTCTGATCCAGGATCTCCTGATATCCGGCGTCCAGGAACGTCTTGCACGCGTCCTGGTACACCGCGTCGAACTGGTCAGCCGGCGCCATGACGCACTTGACGTACAGTTCCTGCCAGAGCCCGTTCAGATCGGCCTTGTAGTCCGCAACCTTGGTGACCGCGGTCGTGAACAGCGCGTCCGGCACGCGGAACTCGGTCTCGCGGTCGAAATAGGCCTTCGCGTCGTTGATCAGGTACTCATAGCCGACCGGGGCCCAGTTGAGCAGATTCGCCTTTTCCTGCGCTTCCGGCGTCGGGTACTGCGCGCTTTCCTCCCAGAGGCACCAGTAGTCCTTGTTGTTGTTGTTCGACAGCTTCGATTCGCCCGCGAAATCCGCTACCTTGACGGCGATTCCATCCTCGCTGAGGTTGTAGTTGACGCCGTCGATGCCGTTTTCCAGCATGAACAGGTTGCCGGGCTGGAGCATCCATTCGAGATACTTCCAGACCGCGACGCGGGTGGCTTCGTTCGTGGACGCGTTGATGCCCATGATCATGCCGAACGGCCAGTAGCCGCGCTCCATCGCGTACGCGCCGCCCGGGACAGCCGCGCGCGAATCCAGCACGGCCAGCTTGGCCTCCGGATCGTTGGCCAGCAGCGAGGAGATGACCGTCGTGCCGGTGGCGAGGTAGAGGGCGTACGTGCCTGCGCGCCCGGAAACAAAGTCCTCCATCGCGGCGTTGGTGTCCACGTTCAGGTAGAATTCCGGGTCCAGCGTGCCGTCGTGGAACTGCTGGTTTAGGTTCTTGAGGTATTTATAGGTCGGCTCCCATGTGAAGTCGGCGACGCCCAGTTCCGAATAGAGCGCGTGTTCCTTCGGGTCGTTGGGCCACGTGCGGTAAGGATAGCTGTAGGTGAAATTGTCCTTGACGAGCTGATGGTTGACATAGCCGAGCCCCGCGGCCTTCCACGCCTTGAGCAGCTCGTTGTACTCTTCAAGGCTCGTCGGCATCTTCATGCCCACCTTGTCGATCCAGTCCTGCCGGATCAGCGTCAGCCAGT
>JAVBOQ010000177.1:0-2826 GCA_031550455.1 Eubacteriales bacterium | reverse complement strand
CTTAAGGGCCATTGGCCCTTAAGAATCCCTTCTTTGGGGGATGACAGAATCTTGGCTCGCCGTGAGGCGAAAAAGCAGGGTTTCCAAAGGGGTTTAACCCCTTTGGCAGGGTCTGGGACAGCGTCCCAGCGTTCCCCTCCCTCTTCCTCCCCCTCCCTCTTTCACATGAATCCCTCCCGCGCCGCATACGCTGCCGTGGGAGGGATTTTTGATGGCGAGGCGAGGCGCATCCTGGTATTACAAAAAGCCCGCGGGCGGCGGCTGGGCGCTGGCCGTTGCCGTGGTGGCGATGGCTGCGCTGGCCTGCCTGCTGATCAGTCCGCCCAAGCCGGAGGACGTCGCGGCCGTGTTTTCGCGCGCGACGCGGCAACCGGCGCAGCAGGCGGATCCGGTCGCGCTGCCCGCGATGGCCTGGTATCTGGTCGAGGCGGAAGGTCGTCCGGTCGCGGCGCGCGGCGCGCTGCTGGAAGCCGAGCTGCTTCGGCAGGCGCGCGGCGGCACGGCGTCGGTCCGGCTGCTGACGACCGACAAAGTATCGCTGCGGTTCACCGCGCCGGAAAAGCAGCTCGCGGCGCTGCGCGAAAGCGCCGGGGCGCTCGTTGAAACGCTCGGCGCGCTGGAGAGAATGACCAAAATGCAGCCCGCCGACGCGCAAAGCGCCGCCGCGGCAGCGTCCCTGAACCTGTCCGACCTGACAAACCGCGTCGACCGCGCGCTGGCCGGTGTCGAAAACCAGATCGCGCGCGGGCTGGCCGGACTTGCGGGCTCTTGCCGAGAGGCGATGGCCGCGCTGTCGCAAAGCGCGCAGGCGGATGAAGTCTCGGCGGCGCACGCGTCGCTCGCGCTGCAGTATGCGTCCTACGTCGCCTTCCTGCAGCCTGCGGCAACGCAGCCGCCCGGATAACGCTACTTATCCGGCGGCGGGTTGGCCTTCTTGCCGGACTGTTTCGCTTTGCCCTGAATTTCGGGGACGGGGGGCTGTTCATTTTTCGGGAAATGGCTGATTTTGTTGCTTTCGGTGCCGTGCGGCGCCTTTGGATCGGGCCTGCGCATGCCGGGTTTGGGCATATCGATCACTCCTTATGCTGAGGTGAACGTAGTATGCCCGGCGGCGCGCGTTTGCGTTCATTCGGTTTTCCGCACGGGAACCCAGATTTCCGTTTTCAAATCAGGCTTTTGAAAGTCATAGATTTCGTACCACAGCATTTCCGGCCCGGGCAGTATCTCATAGCCGGACGACGGGAACCAGGTGTCGTAGATCCTTGCCCAGACCTGCTGCGTCGACGTCCCGTGCGCGCCGACAGCCGTGAAGACCGCCCATGTCGACGCGGGAACCGGAAGCGTTTCGTAGCGCTCCGGCAGCGGCGCGTCGGTGACGATGCCGACATAATAGTCAAGCTCCGTTCCCTCGGTCTGTTTGTCCTCATAATTCGTATACGCTGTAATGATGCCTGTTGGCTCCATTTTTGACACACCGACCAGGTGCAGCAGTTTCTCCTGGTTCAGCTTCTTCCATACGTCCGCCGTGTGCGGGTTCGGGCCGCTGTAGATCAGCGGGATCCTGCCGCGCGCGCCCATGATGAAAAACGCGCCTTTCTCAACGATTCTATACTGCATTTCCATACCGCCACCGACGGTCAGGCGGAAAGTGATCGGCGGAAAAAACGCGAGATCAACCGGTTCGCTCCGCGCCCGCGACGGCGATACGCCGTGCATCGCCGCAAACGCCCGGGTGAACGCGTCCGGCGAATCGTATCCGTACCGCATCGCGATGTCGATGATCTTTTCCCGTCCCGCCCGCAGGTCCACGCCGGCCAGTGTCAGGCGGCGCCTGCGGACGTATTCGGTCAGCGACATGCCGGCAATGTACGAAAACATGCGCCGGAAATGGTATTCGGAACAGCCCGCGATCCGCTCCACGCGCGTGAAGTCCAGTTCTTCCGCCAGATTTTGCTCGATGTACCGCATCGCCTGATTCAGGCGAGCCATCGCGTCCACGCCGCCCGCCTCCTTTCAGCGCGCAGTGTAGCGCATCCGCGCGCAACACGCCCGACTTTTCGCGGCTCAGTTTGGCGGGGTGAAAAGGGCCGTTGGCTCCCCTCCATTACCGCCCCTCCGCCGCCTCCACATACCGCCTCGCCAGCGCTTTGATCCTGTCAAACGCGCCTTCCGCGATCCAATCCTTGCGCGCCAGACTGCCGCCGACGCCGACACCCGCCGCGCCCGCCCTGAGAAAATCCGCGACGTTCGCGTCGGACACGCCGCCGACGGCCATCAGCGGAATGTGCGGCAGCGGCGCTTTGACCGCCGCGATGTAGGCCGGGCCGACCGCGTCCGCGGGGAACACCTTGACAAAATCCGCGCCCGCGCTGTGCGCCGCGACAATCTCGGTCGGCGTGAACGCGCCGGGCAGCGACAGCATGCCGAGCGCGCGCGTCTTGGCGATCACATCCGCGTCGGTGTTCGGACTGATGATGTACCGCGCGCCCGCGTCCCGGGCCATCGCCGCCTGATCCGGGCGCAGCACCGTGCCCGCGCCCGGCAGGATGCCGCCCGCGAAGCGCTCGTCAAGCAGCCGGATCGCCCGCGCAGTCCCCTCCCAGGCGTCCGGCCTCGACGCGTCGAAAGTCACCTCGATCAGACCGATGCCGCCTTCCAAAAGCGCCTCGGCCAAAGGCAGCAGGGTTTCCGGCGCGAGCCCGCGCAGGATCGCGATGATTTTCTTTTCAAGAATCCATTTTCTCGCCGTTTCCCGCATGCGACTCCCGCCTTTCACCACTCGATAACGCAGCCGTCTTCGTCCCGCCCGACCGGGTTGTGCCAGTC
>JAVBOQ010000229.1:0-5912 GCA_031550455.1 Eubacteriales bacterium | reverse complement strand
GTTCGACCCGGCGACCGCCTCGCGCGCCGCGTACAGATCCACAAACGGCACGCAGACGACCACGTCGCACACAGCGTCCGATACCAGCGGCAAAAGTGCCGCGACGAGCGCCCTGGCCTCGTCCGGCGTCTTGTTCATCTTCCAGTTCCCGGCAATGATGGGTGTACGCAGAAAGCTCCTTTCGTGTGGGAGGAACGGTAGCAAGAGACGCTGGGACGGAGTCCCCAGCGTCCCCTCCCCCCTCGTCTCATTTATCGTTCAGCGCCGCGACGCCCGGCAGCTCGATGCCCTCGAGGAACTCCAGCGACGCGCCGCCGCCGGTGGAGATGTGCGTCACCTTGTCGCCGAAGCCCATCAACTGCACGGCCGCCGCGCTGTCGCCGCCGCCGATGATCGTCACGCCCTTGCAGTCGGCGCACGCCTGCGCGATCGCCCGGGTGCCCTCGGCGAAGTTGTCGAATTCAAAGACGCCCATCGGGCCGTTCCAGATGACTGTTTTGGCCTTCTTGACCTCTTGGGCGAACAGCTCGGCGGTCTTCGGGCCGATGTCCATGCCCTCCCACGCGTCCGGGATCTGGCCCGCGCCGAACACCTTGCGCTCGGTGTCGTTGGAAAACTCCTTGCCGCAGAGGTTGTCGACCGGCAGCAGCAGGCGCACGCCCTTTTTCTTCGCCTTTTCGAGCAGTTCCTTCGCCAGGTCGATCTTGTCCGCCTCGCAAAGCGACTTGCCGATGCCGCCGCCCTGCGCCTTTTCAAACGTGTAGGCCATGCCGCCGCCGATCAGCAGCGTGTCGACCTTTTCGAGCAGGTTGTTGATCACGCCGATCTTGTCGGACACCTTCTTGCCGCCGAGGATCGCGACAAACGGGCGGTCCGGGTTTTCGAGCGCTTTGCCCATCACGGCCAGTTCCTTGCCGATCAGGTAGCCCGCGACGGCCGGCAGGTACGCGGCGACGCCCGCAGTCGAGGCGTGCGCGCGGTGCGCGGAGCCGAACGCGTCGTTGACATAGATGTCGGCCAGCGCGGCGAACTGCTTGGAAAGCGCCTCGTCGTTCTTCGTTTCGCCCTTCTCAAACCGCACGTTTTCGATCAGCATCACGCAGCCGTCCGTGAGCCCCGCGGCGAGCGCCTGCGCGGATGCGCCGACGACGTCGGACGCCAGCGGCACGTTGACGCCGAGCAGCTCCGACAGCCGCTTCGCGACCGGCGCCATCGACGCCTTTGGGTCGAACTCGCCGCCCTTGGGCCGGCCAAGGTGCGAGCAGAGGATCACGCGCGCGCCGTGCTCGCGCAGGTAGTTGATCGTCGGCAGCGCGGCGACGATGCGGTTGTCGTTCGTAATGCTCAGGTCGTCGTCCTGCGGCACGTTAAAATCGCAGCGAACCAACACTTTTTTGCCCTTGACCTGGATATCCTCGATTGTCTTTTTGTTCATGTAAAACACGCTCCTTGCAGTCTGTGTTGTTTTTTCCAAACCACTTTAGTATACCACGAACGGCAATTTCTGTCGAGGAAATGATTGGGATTTTCTTCACAAAGGGCCGTTCGAATCAAGCCGCATTTCGATTCCATGAACCTCTATTTTATGGTTTTCCCGACGGCAAAATCCGCATACGCCTCGGTAACCCGTACCGACTGTATTTCTCCCGGAGTCCCGTCCGCCCGCACCCGCACATACTCCGGCGTGTACCCTTCCGCGCCGTCGGGAACCCGCGTCTCGAACAGCACCTCGACCTCGCGATCCAAAAACGAGCCGATGTACGCCGCCTCGAGCCGCGCGCCAAGCCTGATCATCTCCGCCGCGCGCGCTTCCCTGACTGCCTTCGAAATCTGTCCGGGCATGTCCGCCGCGCGCGTCCCTTCGCGGCGTGAATACGGAAACACATGGATCCGCGCGAACCGCATCGCCTCGACAAACGCGAGCGACTCCAAAAACTCGGCGTCCGTCTCGCCCGGGAAGCCGACCATCACGTCGGTCGTCAGCGCGGCGTCCGGGAACGCGCGGCGAACCGCTTCCGCCGCGCGCGCATACCGCGCGGTGTCGTATCGCCGGCCCATGCGCGCCAGCACGCCGTCGCTGCCCGACTGCAGCGCCAGCATGAACTGCGGGCAGACCTTCGGCATTGACCACAGCGCGGTCACGAACTTGTCGTCGACAATGCCCGGCTCCAGCGAACCTAACCGCACGCGGACGACGCCGTCCGGCAGGCAGGCCGCGCGCACCGCGTCGAGCAGCCCGGTATCGTCGCCAAAGTCGCGCCCGTAGGAAGACAAATGGATGCCCGTCAGCACGATCTCCTGAAACCCGGCGTCTGAAAGCCGTGCGGCTTCCTGCCGCACATGCGCCAGCGGCCGCGACCGAACCGGCCCGCGCACGCTCGGGATGACGCAGTACGCGCAGCGGTTCTCGCAGCCTTCCTGAATCTTTAGCGTCGCGCGCGTTTTACCCTCGCTCTTTCGGATCGTCAGCTGTTCAAACCGCGCGCCGGCGAGCGGTTCGACGGCGACGACCGGCTTGCCCGCCGCGAGCGCCGCCTCGAGCAGCGCGACGACCTCCCCGCGCCGCTGTGTGCCGAGAACCAGCGCGACGCCGGGTGACAGCAGCGACTCCGCCGCGCGCTGCGCCATGCAGCCGGTGACGACGATCGCCGCGTCCGGATTTTTCCGCGCGGAGCGGGCGATCATCTGGCGCGACTTCTGGTCGCCGGTTCCGGTGACGGTGCAGGTGTTGATCACGTACACGTCGCAGACATCAGAAAAAGGCGCGGACACATAGCCCGCGCGCTCAAAAAGCTCCAGCATCGCCTCGGAATCGTATTGGTTGACCTTGCAGCCCAATGTGCAGAACGCGACCGTGCGCGGCATCACATGTCCCCCGTCAACGTGAAAATGGACGCCAGCGCCGCGATGCCCGCCGTTTCTGTCCGCAAAATACGCGCGCCGAGCGTCACCGGCTTCGCCCCGGCCTCGATGAGCTTTTCGATTTCTTCGGGCGCGATGCCGCCCTCCGGGCCGATCACGACCGCGATCTCGCGCGAAGTCGCGGCGGCCAGCGCGTCCGCGATCCGCGCGCCCTGCGCCTCTTCCCAGGCGACCAGCGTCAGCCCGTGGCCGCGCACGCGGTCGCAAAGTTCCTGAAACGTCCGCACCTGCCCGACCATCGGCACCTGGCCCCGGCCGCACTGCTTCGCCGCCTCGCGCGCGATTCTGCGCAGGCGCTGCAGGTTCTTTTCGTCGTTCTTGCCGGGCTCTTTGACACAGCGAGAGAACAGCACCGGCTGCACCGCGTGCACGCCAAGCTCGGTGCATTTTTGCAGGATGAAATCGAGCTTGTCGGACTTCGGAAGCCCCTGATACAGCGTGACGCTGGTGCGCGGCTCCCTGTCCGGCAGCCGCTCTTTGATCGTGGCTGTGACATGCGCTTTGCCGATGTCCCCGATTTCCCCGGCGAACACGCCGCCGAGGCCGTCGAGCAGCACGACCTGCGCGCCCTTTTTCAGCCGCAGCACCTGAATCGCGTGCTTCGACTCGGTTTCGTCGAGGGTCACGCGGTCGTTCTCGCGCTTTGTTTCGTCAAAATAAAAACGGTGCATCGGTCACGCCCTCGCTATGACGGCGACCCACTCGCCCTGATACTGTACCCGCTCGACAAAAAAGCCCGCGCCGGAAAGCGCGGCCAACACATCCGCCTCCCGGTCGCGGATGATGCCGGAGCTTAGGAACACGCCGCCCGGCGCGATGTGCGCGCGCACGGCTTTTGACAAAAGGATCACCGCGTCCGCGATGATGTTCGCGGCGACAACCTCGGCGCACATCGACACGCCTTCCAACAGGTCGCCGACGCGGGCGGTCACGACTGCTTCCAGCCCGTTTCGGGCGATGTTCTCGTTCGCGACCCGCACCGCGACAGGGTCAAGGTCGACGCCGAGCACCTCGCGCGCGCCAAGCCGGGCGGCCGCCAGCGCGAGACTGCCGGACCCCGTGCCGACGTCCAGCACCCGGTCGCCGGGCCGCACCAGCGTCTCCAAAAGCGCCAGGCACATCGACGTCGTCTCGTGCGTGCCGTTGCCGAAGGCCATGCCGGGATCGATTTCAAGCACAATGTCGTCGGGCTTGGCGTCAAACGCTTCCCAGACCGGCTTGACAACCAGCCGGTCGCCCACGCGGACCGGTTTATAGTATTTTTTCCAGTTTTCGGCCCAGTCCTCATCGCGGACGTTCGCGACGGACAGCGTCAGCGGGCCCGCGTCGAACCCGGCGCGCGCGGGCGTCCATTCGGAGAGCGTCCGCCGCAGGCCTTCGACGCGCTCGGAAGCCGCCGCGTCACACGGCAGGTATCCGCGCACCAGCACGTCCTCGCTCATGGCTTCCAGCATCGCGGGGTCGATGATGTCCCACTTCGCGGGGCCGGAAAGATCGGCTTCCGCGTCTGACCGGTCCTCAATCGCGGTGCCGGCCGCGCCCGCGCGCATGACCATCTCGCTGACCATGTCCGCGCCCGCCGTGTTTGTGCGGACGGTGATCTCTATCCAATCCAAAGGCGCCGCCTCCTGTCGTCAGGATGTAAAATACTCCTTCATCCGGTCGAAGAACGACTTGCGCCCCTCGTATTCCTTGCCCGTCAATGAGTCCTCAAACTGCTTGAGCAGTTCCTTTTGCCGGTCGGACAGGCTCCGCGGGATGTCGACATGCACCTTGACGTACAGGTCGCCTTTGCCCGCGCCGCGCAGGTTCTGGATGCCTTTGCCGCGAAAGCGGAACTCCGCTTCGTTCTGCGTCCCTTCCGGGATGTGGTGCTGTATCGTCCCTTCGAGCGTCGGGATGTCCACCTCGCCGCCGAGCGCCGCCTGCGCGAACGACAGCGGAATCTCGCAGTACAGGTTGTATCCGTCGCGCTTGAACAGCCTGTGCGGCTTGACCGACACATACACATACATGTCGCCCGCCGGGCCGCCGCGCGCGCCGGGCTCGCCCTGGCCCTGCATCGTGATCACCTGACCGTTGTCGATGCCGGCCGGGATGTTAACGGTCGCGGTGCGCTGCGCGCGCATCCGCCCGCCGCCGCCGCATTTGGGGCAGCGGTCGGTGATGATCTGGCCGGTGCCGTTGCAGGCGGAGCAGGGACGCTGCGTCACCACCTGGCCGAACAGCGAATTTGTCGTCACACGCACCGAACCCGAGCCGTTGCAGGTTGTGCATTTCTTGGGCTGCGTGCCTTCCTTCGCGCCGGTGCCTTTACAGGCGTCGCAGTTCTCGCTGCGCTGGAACTTGAACTCCTTGCGCACGCCGAACGCGGCCTCTTCAAACGTGATCGCCATGTCGTAGCGAAGATCCGCGCCGCGTTCCGGGCCGTTCCGCTGCCGTCCCGCGCCGCCGCCGCCGAAAAACGTGTCGAAGATGCTGTCAAACCCGGAAAAGCCGCCGTACCCACCGCCAAAGTCAAAACCGCCCGGCCCGCCCATGTTCGGCCCTTCATGGCCGAACTGGTCGTACCGCGCGCGCTTGTTGCCGTCCGACAACACCTCGTATGCCTCGTTGACTTCCTTAAACCGCGCCTCGGCGGCCTTGTCGTCCGGGTGCAGGTCCGGATGGCTCTCCTTCGCCCGCTTGCGATACGCGGACTTGATCTCTTCCTCGGACGCGCCTTTTCCGACGCCCAGCACCTCGTAATAGTCCCGTTTTGCCAATGTTACACCGCCTTTGGGGGAAAGGAGAACGCAAGGGGACGAAGTCCCCCTTGACCCCTGCCAAAGGGACTTCATCCCTTTGGAATCCCGTCTTTTAGCCGCTGGGCGGCTGTAATTATCGTTTGTGGATCCCTAACGCAAATCTCCCCTCCCTGCCGTGAGGCAAAGAAGGGATTCTTAAGGGCCAATGGCCCTTAAGCGGGGATCCAAGGGGCAGAGCCCCTT
>JAVBOQ010000045.1:0-3307 GCA_031550455.1 Eubacteriales bacterium | reverse complement strand
AACGCGGCGGCCGCGGTCGGCATGGGCGTCGTGGAGGACGGGCGCGCGTTTACGACGATCGGCACGTCCGGCGTCGTGTTCGCGCACACGGACAGGCTGTCGATCGACCCGAAGGGCCGCGTCCACACGTTCTGCTGCGCCGTGCCCGGCGCGTGGCATGTGATGGGCGTCGTGCAGTCGGCCGGGCTGTCGCTCAAGTGGTTCCGCGACCAGTTCTGCGCGGCGGAAATACAGGCCGCGGACGCGATGGGCGTCGATCCGTACGTTTTGATGAACCAGGCGATCGAACTTTCGCCGATCGGCGCGAACCGGCTGATCTACCTGCCGTACCTAATGGGCGAGCGCACGCCGCACCTCGACCCGGACTGCCGCGGCGCGTTCGTCGGCCTGTCGGCGATGCACACGCGGCGTGACCTGATGCGCGCCGTGATGGAAGGCGCGACCTACGCGCTGAAGGACAGCCTGACGATCCTCGAGGGCATGAACGCCGCGCCGACCGAAATGCTCGCCTGCGGCGGCGGCGCGAAAAGCCCGCTCTGGCGGCAGATGCTGGCCGATATGTTCAACCTGCCGGTGCGTACCGCGCTGTCGTCCGAAGGCGCGGCGCTCGGTGTCGCGATCCTCGCCGGCGTCGGATCGGGCGTGTACGCGGATGTGCGCGGCGCGTGCCGGAAGATGCTGCGGTACGGTGAGGCGAAGACGCCGGACGCGGAATCGGCGGCGTATTACCGGAAGGGTTACCAGGCGTATCAGGGGCTGTACCCGGCGTTGAAGGGCGCGTTCGGGGAGATCAAGGGGTTGTAATACGGGAAGGAGACGCCAGGGCAGGGCAAACGCATTTACGGCGCGATGTCGCCGAAAATGATTGGAGTCGAAAGGATTCGGCCTCTCGAGCTCTCCGGGATGGATACTTCCCGCTTCATGCGTAAGCCCGGTGCCACGCCCCCCCTTTTGAAAACCCCGCTTCGCCTCAAGGCAGACTGCCGACACCAAAAAAAGAAGGGTTTCCATAGGGCCAATGGCCCTTTGGCGGAGGTCAAGGAGGCAGAGCCTCCTTGCGCCCCTCCCCGTTCTCCCCCCCACCAATTACCCCCACCCACCCCAAGGCGGCTCCTACCCTGACCCGAAAAGAAGCCCGCGCGTTGGCCGTGGCGCTTGTTTCCCAAATGACACTGGAAGAAAAAGCCTCGCAGCTTCGCTACGACGCGCCAGCGATCGAGCGGCTCGGCGTGCCCGCGTACAACTGGTGGAACGAGGCGCTGCACGGCATCGCCCGCGCAGGCACGGCGACCATGTTCCCGCAGGCGATCGGCCTCGCGGCGATGTTTGACGCGGATTTAATGGAAAAGATTGCCGATACGATCGCGACCGAGGGCCGCGCGAAGTACAACATGCAGTCGCGGCGCGGCGACCGCGACCTCTACAAGGGCCTGACGTTCTGGTCGCCGAACATCAACATCTTCCGCGACCCGCGCTGGGGCCGCGGTCAGGAAACCTACGGCGAGGATCCGTACCTGACGGCCCGGCTCGGCGTGCGGTTCGTCAACGGGTTGCAGGGCAAGGGAAAATACATGAAAGCGGCCGCGTGCGCGAAGCACTTCGCGGTACACTCCGGCCCGGAGTCCCTCCGGCATGCGTTCGACGCGGTCGCGTCGAAGAAGGACATGGCGGAGACATACCTGTACGCATTCCGGGCGCTGGTGCGGGAGGCCGGTGTGGAGGCGGTGATGGGTGCGTACAACCGCGTCAACGGCGAGCCTGCCTGCGGCAGCAAAACGCTGCTTTGCGACATCTTGCGCGGCGAATGGGGTTTCGAGGGCCATGTCGTCAGCGACTGCTGGGCGATCGCGGACTTTCATCTGCATCACCATGTCACCGACACCGCGCCGGAGAGCGCCGCGCTGGCGCTTCAAAACGGCTGCGACGTCAACTGCGGCAACACATACCTGCACCTTCTGGCCGCGTATCAGGAAGGCCGCGTTACCGAGGCGCAGATCGAGGAATCCGCCGTGCGCGCGTTCACCTGCCGCTACCTGCTCGGCCTGTTCGCGGACGACTGCGCGTACGACGCGATCGACCCGATCGTCACGGACTGCGACGAACACGCGGCGCTGGCGCTGGAAGCCGCGCGAAAGAGCATCGTGCTGCTCAAAAACGACGGGCTGCTGCCGCTTTCGACCGATCAACTCAAAACCGTCGCCGTCGTCGGCCCGAACGCCGACAGCCTCGCCTGCCTCGAGGGCAACTATGCCGGCACCGCTTCGCGCGCGGTGACATACCTCGAAGGGATCCGCGCCGCGTGCGAAGGCCGCGCGCGCGTGCTGTACAGCGCGGGCTGCCACCTGTACAAGGACCGGACGAGCGGCCTGTCGCGGGCGGACGACCGCATCGCGGAGACGCGGTACATGGCGGAGACCGCGGACGTGACAATCCTGTGCCTCGGCCTTGACCCGACGATCGAGGGCGAACAGGGCGACACCGGAAACCCGTATTCGTCGGGCGACAAGCGCGATTTGCTGTTCCCGCCGCCGCAGCGCGCGTTGCTTGACGCGGTGACGGCAGCCGGAAAGCCGGTTGTGGTGGTCGTATCGGCGGGCAGCGCGCTTTGCGCCGACCGAGGCAACGCGATCCTGCAGGCGTGGTATCCCGGGCAGGCGGGCGGCGCGGCGCTTGCCGACATCCTGTTCGGCAAGGTTTCGCCGTCCGGCCGCCTGCCGGTCACGTTCTACAGAGATGTCGATGATTTGCCGGATTTCTGCGATTACGCGATGCAAAACCGCACGTACCGCTATTTCACGGGCGAACCGCTGTATCCGTTCGGCCACGGGCTGTCGTACGCGAAGTTCCGCTACGCAAACGCAGCCTTCGACGGAAACGCGGTGCTTGTCGACATCGAAAACACCGGCGCGGTCGCGGCCGACGAGGTCGCACAGGTCTATGTCCGGCAAGAAGGCTCGACCCTCGCGCCGCCCAACCCGGCGCTCTGCGCGTTCGCGCGCGTCTCCCTCGCCCCCGGCGAAAAGGCGCGTGTCTCGCTGCCCGTCGCGCCGGACGCGTTCCTCGCGGTCAATGAAAACGGCGCGTTCGTGAAAGACGCGCGGGGGTTCACGCTGTATGTCGGCGGGGGACAGCCGGGATGGGCGGAGACGGTGGAAGTGAGGGTGTAGGGGGAAAGGGAGAGGGAGGGGGACGCCAGGAGGCTCTGCCTCCTGGACCTCCGCCAAAGGGCCATTGGCCCTTTGGAAACCCTTCTTTGGGGTGGGGGATGAGGCGGGTTGGGTGAGCGGTTCATGTATATTTACTTAAT
>JAVBOQ010000155.1:0-3346 GCA_031550455.1 Eubacteriales bacterium | reverse complement strand
TAGCTTTTGCCTCGCTTGATTCCTACTGTTTGGTGCCGGAGTAATCTCAGGTGCTTTCACCAGAAGCGTTTCCCAAGCACAGCCTGAACGTCCGTGGCGTGGTGTTTGACGAGCTACATGTCAAGCCAAACCGGAAGTTCTGCGACGTTTGACCCACGGCTCCGGCAACGCGCGGCAGCAGCGGCTCTATTTCCTGATGACCACGGCAGGTAAGCAGGACATCAAGTGGATGGTGGCCGAGCGATGGAAATCTTTAATGTGCAGGTCGATGCTAAAGCCGGGCTTGAAGTTTCGAGACATCATCATAGGTGCCTTCGCGTCCAAGACTGTGGAGCCGGCCAGACCGCCCCGGATCGCCTGATGCACCGTATCCAACGACAATCCGGGCTTTTTTCCCAGCGTCAGCGCCTCGCTGATGGCCGCAATGTTGACCGCGACGATGATCTGGTTGCACAGCTTGGTCACGTTGCCCGCCCCAATACCGCCGCACAGCACCACCGAAGCGCCCATGCTCGCCAGAACAGGTTTGATCCTTTCGAACACTGCCCGCTCACCGCCGACCATGAACGATAGCGTGCCATCGATGGCCTTGGGCTCGCCGCCGCTGACCGGCGCGTCCAGCATCTCTATGCCCTTGACGGCCAGCGCTGCCGCAATTTCTTTGGTGACATTCGGGTCGATGCTGCTCATGTCCACAAAGGCCGTGCCGGGACGCAGTGTTTCGATAGCACCCCATCACCCAAAATCACCTGACGCACCTGCGGGGAATTGGGCAGCATCGTCAGCAGCAGCTCGCAGTCAACCGCCAGACTCCGGATGCTTGTCGCCCGTCGCGCGCCTAAAGCGGCCACCTCTTCCATGGCCGCTTCGTTCAGATCATAGATTTCAAGCGCATGCCCTGCCTTGAGCAGGTTTTGGTCATGGGTTTTCCCATGATACCCAGTCCGACAAAACCAATTTGCATAGGTATAACCTCCTACTCAACGACGACGACCTCCAGCAGGTCAAGTGAGGGGATCGTAAACTCCAGCGCACCGTCCGCCATCCGGGAAAAGCAGAGGGACTCCCCACCGCACAGCGTGCGGACACTTACCGGCGTTTCTTCCATATTGATACTAATCCGTATGTTCCGCATCGGAACGGGCGGGAGGAACGCAGTGCCGAGTTGCCCGGATAGATTCATGAGACTTACAAGGCGGTGACCCGCCGCCCGGTGCGCAGTCACCATGACGAGCGGTGAGGCGTCAGTCGACAGGGCAAACGGGCACTGCAGCACATCGCGCAGCACGGCCATCAGCAGCATCGCATGGCCATGGTGGCTGTGGTTTTTGTAGTGGGTGCCAATCTGCCAGGGGATGATGGCCCCCTTGCCCGCCCCCAACGTCCTCCAAATCACTTCCCAATTGCCGGGCACATGGATCGTCTATGGTGATAAAAAGCCGCGACGCGTGAACAGACGGGAATCTGCAGATGTGCTTGTGGCCGATCGTCTGCCCTTTGTATAGCGCAAACTCGCGGTAATCGCAACCGCTGACTTCGCAGGAAACGGTAAACGCACTGATATGCTCCCCGTTTTCGATATTTTCCTGTAGAATGATGTGATCGATCATCCTAGCCGGGTTCAAAACACATTCATGTCGGTTCTCGCGCCTTGTGAACTGCGTGATGTTGCATACCCGGTTTGCATACAGGCCGCGAATGCGTTCGCCAAACTCCAGCAGGCGTTCCCGGTCCTTTTCAGGCAGCCATGCGCACCGCGTCCCCGGTATCCATCGCGCCTAGCCAGTGGCTTTCTAAACACAAAAACGCATGAACCTCAGTTCATGCGTTTGCCGTGGCCTTTCACTGCCTCCCGGCGTCCTCCTCTTCCCGCGCCATCTCCAGCAGGGCCAGCATGGCGAGCCCTTGTCCATAATAAGAAAGTGTGTGCGGTATTTTCTTATACTCCTCGGCGGAGGCCATCACGGGCGTTCCGCCGGAGGTTCCGCGCATGCGACCGTCGCCGCCCACATGGGCCAGGATATAGCGGCGCGCGTTCGCCAGCAGACTGCCGTAGTCTCCGGTTACGTATCCCTTGTCCAGCGCGCGGGAGACCGCATAGTACACCGCGCAGGTGACGGTGCTTTCGGAACCGCTCTCGGGATCGTCCAGGATGGTTGTAAAGCCGCCGTCCGGTTGCTGATACCCGGCGATGTGGCCGATATGCCCGGAAAGATTCCGGACGATCTCCGCGCGCTTTGGAAAATCTTCCGGTATTTGATCCAGTATCTCCACCGAAGCGACCAGCGCCCAGCCGTTGGCACGGCCCCACCGCACCGCGGACAAGTGGCTCCTGTCCTCCGCGCTGTAGGCGTGGAACATCAGCCCGGTCAAAGGATCGGTCAGGTACTGATAATGCAACAGCAACTGACGGCACGCCTCGTGCCAGTACATGCGCTCTCCGGCGAGGGTTCCAAACTGCGCCAGAAAAACGCAGCCCATGAACAGCGTGTCGGCCCATATCTGCCCCTCGTTCCGGTAGGAAAGCCCCATCACGGTATGCTCGAACGCGCCTTTCGCCGTTCTCGGCGTCTCCGCCATCAGAAACGCCGCGCGCTCGCGAAAAAGCCGCGCGAACGCCGGGTCGGCCGCGTTGAGCGCGAGCAGGCAAAGCATCGGCGCCGTGGTGTTGATGTTCGGCGGCGGCAGCCCCTTTTCCAGGTGATAGCGCGCATATTCGTCGACAAACGCGGCGTATCGCGGCTCGTTCAGGAACGCGCCGGCCTTTAACAGCGCGTAGAAGCCCACGCCGTTGTGCCAGTCAAAGAAGTCGTACATGATGTCGATGTGTTCATACCGTGCGGCACATTGCGCGTACGCTTCGGTCACGCGCGCGCCCTTGCCCGGTATGTTTTCAAAGAACGAAAAGTCCACGTTGGGGATCACGTACTTTTCGGCGATCGTCTTCTCGCAGACTTTCAAAAGCGCCCTTCCCGCCTCGCCCATACCGCCCTCACTTGTTGTTGCTTTCATACAGATCGTCCACATCGCGCATGTGCCGCAGCATGGTCTCGGCCTTTTGTGGAAGCTGCGCCGCGAAGCGCGGATGCATCAGGAAGATGTCCTCGCGCTCCTCTGTGCCGGCCACGCAAACGAACTCGCTTTCCCGCCCCGAAAGCAGCGCGTGCAGCGCGTAGGTGTTGTCGATTTCATCGCGCGCGATTTCGCATAGCTTGAGGATCCGCTCGTCGGCGTCCAGCGGCCAGCGCGTCGCGCGTTCCGGCGTTTCTCCCGGCGCGGTACGATCCAGTATCTCCTGATACCGGCACGCGTTTTCCAGCGTCACCGTCAGCAGCGCCAGCACCGT
>JAVBOQ010000326.1:0-23418 GCA_031550455.1 Eubacteriales bacterium | reverse complement strand
TGGGCTGCATAGTCAGAATCCCTTCCCGTCGTGAGGCGAAGCAGGGTGTACTGTGGACGGAAGGACGCCAAGGGGCTCCGCCCCTTGGATCCCCGCCAAAGGGACAGTATCCCTTTGGAAACCCCACTTCGGGCTGTTTTGTCAGAATCCCTTCCCGCCGTGAGGCGACGCAGGGTTTCCAAAGGGGTTTAACCCCTTTGGCAGGGTCCAGGGACAGCGTCCCTGGCGTCCTCCTCCTCACCGCTCCATCGTCCGCTTCCCAGACGCGTGCGCGGCGCGCATGACGCGGCCTGTCGGGCGGGCGCGGGACACGCCGCCGCGGACGAACTTCGGCAGGTGAACCCGCACCGTGCGCGCCCACGGCACCCAGCGCGCCGCCGGGTCAAAGATTCTGGCGACGACGGTCGCGGCGTAGAACGCCACCGGCAGCAGCGCCATCCCGAACGCGGCGGACGGCACAAACCCGAGCATTCCGGCGAGCCACACGCCGAACGGCGCGGAGACGACCGGCACCGCGCCCCACAGGCACGCGGCGACCGGTTCCTCGTCGCGGCTGCCGCGTACGAACGCGCGCCGCGCGAACCACAGCGCGGGCAGCGACAGCACGGCGAGCCAACCGCACCGGCCCGCGAGGCTGTCAAACAGCATGTCGGGCCGAAGCGCGACCGACAGCGCGGCGGAAGCCGCGTCGGTGCCAGCGCCGCTGATCATGTCCGACCAGAAGGAAAAGTCTGACCACTGCGTCGGCAGGTACGAAGGCGGGATCGTCCGCAGGCCCGGCATCAGCGAAAGCGCGGCGGCGGCGCAGCCGATCAGCAGCGCAGCGCCGCAAAGCCCGCCGAAAAACGGCCTCGCGGCTTCGGACGTGGGCTTCACCGGATCGCGCCGGACGCCGAGCGCCGCGAGGCAGGCGCTCTTGACGACGCCGAAGGCCGCGCGGCCCAACTCCCAGACCGCCATCAGGCCCAGCAGCATCGCGGGCATCGAGACAAAGATGGACAGCAGGTTCCGCTGCTCGGCGTGGTCGTCAAGCCCGCCGCCGGTCGACATGCCGGCGGTCTGCATCCATTCGGTCGCGCGCTCGGCGGAGGTTTTGCCGTCCTTCGGCGCGGCAAGGAACTCAAGCGCTTCAAGCGAGGCGCTGTCCGGCGCGGCGGCGTACGGCGCGAACGCAAGCCCGCGACCCGGGTCGACGCCGAACGCGGGCGCGCCGGACGGCATCCGAAACACGCCGCGCACCGTCAGCGCTTTCCCGGCGAACGTGACCTCGCGGCCGATGATGTCAAGCGTGCCGAACAGTGTCAGCGCCGTGCCCTCGTCGAGCGCGCAGCCGACCGTGTCCGAAAGGCCGGGCAGGTTGCCAAAGGCGACCGGCAGGTTCCAGACGAGCGCCGCGTCGCCGTCCACCCAGATGGTGTCGACGGTCGCGGATCCGTTTGTCTCTTCCACGGACACCGACTGCGACAGCGACTGGCCCCACGCCGCGACGTTGCCGCCGTTTTCCCGCGCGACGGACTGCAATTCGGGCAGCGAATCCGCCGACACGCCGCCGCGATAGCTCGCGCGGTCCATATACCAGGCGTCGCGGGTCGCAAGCGCGGCGCACGCGCCACACCAAAGCGTGACGCCGAGCGCCAGCCACGCCAGCCCGCGGATCCAGGGCGATCGGCTCCATTTCATGGTTTAACCCTCCGAGACGCGCACGCGGTCGCCGTCCGAGATGTTGCGGTCGCTGCGCTCGACGATCTGGTCGCGCTGGCTTATGCCGCCCTGCAGCGCCGCGCGCGAGCTGTCGCGGTCGAGCACGTCGATGTCCACGCGCCGCACGACCATTTTCGCGCCGAGCGAGCTCTGCTGCTGCTCGACGATGAACACAAAGTCGCCTTCCGAGTCGGAACGCAGCGCCGACAGCGGGATCAGGACGTCGTAGTTCTGCGTGCGCTTGCGGTAGCGCATCGACGCGCTCATGCCCACCGCGCCGGCGTCGCCAGGCAAAAGGAACCGGACGTCGAACATGCCTTCTTTTGCGGTGGACGCGGCGATCGAGATGATCGGGCAGGTGTACTGCACGCTGCCGACGGTGACGGTGGCCGTTTCACCGGCCGCCATCTCGCCCGCGTCGTCCTCCGACAGCGACACGATCAGCGACAGCCCGCCGGTCAGGTCGTTGACCGTCGCCACCGGCCCGTTCGTCGACACCGTTGTACCGACGCTCGCCGTGTTCGTCAGCACCGACCCGGAGACCGGCGACACGACCGTATGGATGTAGGTCGCGGCGGGATCGTACGCCGACAGCGCAGCCGCGATGTTTTCAGGCGGCGTCACGCCGTCGAGCGCAGACAGGATTTCAAGGTAATCCGCGACCGCGTCGTCGTAGCTGTCCCGCGCGGTTTCGACGTCCTCAACCTTGGTGAGGACGTCGCGCGCGCTGTCGGCGTCGAGGCGGCGCTTTTCGGATTCATAGGCGAGCTTGGCCTGCGCCGCCGCGTCGCCCGTGGCGCTCTGCCACGCGTCGTACAGCTTCGCGACGCTGGCCTGCCGCTCCGTCACGCGGGTCACGGCAGCCTGCCCGAGGTCTGCGGCGGCCCAGTCGAGCGTGCGCTGCTTGTTCGCAAGGTTCGTTTCGGCGGTGACGACGGCGTCGCGCTTCGTTTTGACAAGGTCGGTATAATCCAGCCGGAACAGCGGATCGCCCGCCGCGACCTGGCTGCCCTGCTCGGCCGGAACTTCCGTCACGCGCGCCGATTCGGTCAGCAACACCGGCGCCGTCGCGGCCGCCGACAGTGTGCCGGAGGCGTCGATCTGCAGCTCCAGCGCGCCGCGCTGCGGCGTCGTCGGCGAAACCGTCGCGATCGTCATTTCCTGCAGCATCTGCCCCGCCCATGTCACCGCCACCATCAGCGCGATGAACACGAGCAGCGCCTTGCCGGCGACCTTTCGGGTTCTGGCCTCGCGCACGGCGGACGGGTCGACGTATGCCGGTCGTTCCTGTTCCATATCGAAAATCCTCCGGAAATTATTCTTTCAGCCCGGCCATCTGAATGCCGCGCACCAGATACGACTCGCAGTAGAAGAACAAAAGCAGCGTCGGCAGCAGCGCCAGGATCGACGCGCCCATCGCGACGTCGACGTTGGATTCGCCGATGCGCGACAGGTACAGCGACAGCGGCCACAGATCCTGATTGCGCAGGAACGTCATCGGCTGTTCGATTAAGTTCCAGTTGTCGAGGAAGCTTAAGATGCACAGCGACGCGATGCCCGCCGCGCCCAGCGGCAGCCCGACCGACAGGAACACCCGCGCCTCGCCCGCGTTGTCGATCCGCGCGGCTTCGACCAGCTCGTCCGGAACGGTCTGGAAAAACTGGCGCAGCAGGAACACCGAGAACGTGCCGAACATGCCGGGCAGGATCACCGCCCAGCGCGTGTCGATCAGATGAAACGCGTCGAGCACCAGATACGAGGGCACCAGCGTCACCTGAAACGGCATCATCATCAGCGCGATGTAGACCATGAACAACGCGTTTCGCAGCGGGAAACGGTACTTCGCGAAGCCCCAGGCGGCCAGCGTGCCGATGATGACCTGCCCCGCGACGATCGGCAGCACCAGCCACGCGGAGTTCCAGAACATCGTTAAGAACCGCGGCGAGTCCAGGAGCAGCGTCACATACTGCGAAAGCGTCGGCGCAAGCGGCAGAATCGGCATCAGCGCGTGGCCGGTTCCGCCGGAGAGGATCGGCGAGATGTGCTCGAGCAGCTCCGTCCCGCCCATGAACGACGCGGCCAGCGTCATCATAAGCGGCAGCAGCACGATGATCGCGAGCGCCCATAACAGCGCGGATCGTACGTATCGCATCGTCCGCCTCCGTCAGGTCGCGCCTGCGTCGGTGCGCCACGCGATATTCAAAAGCGCCACGAGGGCCACGATCATCGCCGCGGTGACGATCGCGGCCGCGGACAGCTTTTCGATGTCCAGGTTGGAAAACCAGTTGTTCAAGGTGTGCTGGATCAGGTAGATGTTGCCCTGCGGGTACGACCCGGCGACCAGGTACGCCTCGCGATACGCCTTGAACGAGTTGAGCAGCGACAGCACCGTCACCGTGAACAGCGTCGGGCGCAGGCAGGGCAGCGTGATCGAGAAGAACTGGCGCGTGTTGCTGGCCCCGTCGACCGCGGCGGCCTCGTAGAGCGACTGCGAGATGCCGCCGAGCCCGGCGATGAACAGCACCATGTCGTATCCGACGTTTTTCCAGATGTAGCTGACGATCAGGCAGGCCAGCGACCAGCCCGTGTTCATCCAGTCGACCTGCTGCTGCCCGAGCAGGATCAGCACGTCGTTGATCAACCCGTTCTTATGGAAAAGGAGCTGCCACAACAGCGCGACCGACGCGACCGGAATCGCCATCGGCAAAAGAAACGAGGCCCGGAGCGCGCCGCGGCCGATGACCTTCCGCGTAAGCATCAGCGCGAGCGACAGCGACAGCACGACCAGCAGCGGCACGCAGTAGCCGATGAACCGGGCGGTGTTCGACAGCGCCGTCATGAACGACAGGTTCGAGAAGATTTCGGTATAGTACCGGAACCCGACAAACGATCCGTCGATCGCGTTGACGAAGGAGCGCTTCAGCGCGTCGAAAAACGGCACGATGACGAACACAAGGCAACCCAACAGGCTGGGCAGAATGAACAGCAGCCCGGTCAACGCCTGTTTGCGCGTCAGCGCGCGCTTCCTGAACGATGCGATCATGGCAACCTCCTGTCTGGCAAGAGGATACTGGGCGAATCTTAAAAAAACCTTAACCTGAGAAAGATTGGGAAAAACCTCTGTTATGTTTACAACGTATGAGGCTGCGCAACTCATCCCAATAAACGGACAATACAGGAAAATGCCGCAAGGAGCCATGCCAAACGCCGCCCCTTCCTGCAAGCCGCACAGGGCGGTTTCATTTGGAATGAGGAAGTGAGCAATCCCGGAGCTCGAGGCGTGTGAACGCCTCGAATGCCATCATTTTCGGCGACATGCGCGCCGGAAATGCGCAGATTCCATAGCCATCCCGCTGGATGGCGGCGGAATCTGTGCCCGGTCCCGGCGCCGCCCGGAAATCTCGCAAGATTTCAGGCGCCGTCCCCGTTCCTGTCGGCGATTTCATTGCAAATGAAATCGCCCTGCAAGCCGCACCTGAATTTGACATCCCGCGCGCACGCACGTATACTTTCGATCGGCCTAAATCAAAGGCAAAAACTTGAAACGGAGGGTAGCCATGGAAACCACAGCCAAAAAACCCGGAGCACCGCGGCGCGCTGTCAAAATCGTTTTGATCGTATTATTTGCCATCATCGCGCTCGCCGCTGCCGCACTGCTCGCCCTGACCCTGTTCCTCAACGGCGGCCTGCCCACAATTTCGGGCAAACTGACGCTCCCGGCGCTTCGCGCGCCCGTCACCGTGACGCGCGACGCGGAAGGCGTTCCGCACATCGAGGCACAGTCGTACCATGACCTCTACGTCGCCCAGGGCTATGTCGAGGCGCAGGACCGGATGTTCCAGATGGACTTAAGCCGCCGTCAGGCGTCCGGGCGGCTCGCCGAGGTGTTCGGCGCGTCCGCGGTTGAGCAGGACAAGATGTTCCGCGTGCTCGGCCTGCGCCGCGCGGCAGAGCTGTCGCTGTCCGCGTATTCGCAGGAAGCGCTCGACGTGCTCGGCTGGTTCGCCGAGGGGGTCAACGCGTTTATCGGCCAAGGCAAGCTGCCGGTTGAGTTCACGCTGGCCGGGTACAAGCCGGAGCCGTGGACGGAGCTGGACAGCCTGACGATCGCCAAGTACATGGCGCACGATCTCGGCGGCCACTGGGAGAGCCAGGCGTTCCGCCAGTACCTGCTCGAAACGTTCCCGGAGGCGGAAGCGTACGAGCTGTTCCCGTCGTACCCCGAGGGCGCGCCGCTGATCATCGGCGAAACGCCGTCGCTGCTGCCCGGTCTGCTCGCGGACGCGGATTCGGCCGCCAACGTCTGGAACGGCAGCAACAACTGGGTCGTCGCTGGGTGGAACACCGCGTCCGGCCTGCCGCTGCTGGCCAACGACCCGCACCTGTCGGTCGCGACGCCGTCGATCTGGTATCAGGTACACCTCAAGGCGGAGGCGCTGGACGTCAGCGGCGTTATTTTCGGCGGCATTCCGGGCGTCATCCTCGGCCACAACCGGCACATCGCCTGGGGTGTGACCAATACCGGCCCGGACGTGCAGGATCTGTACGTCGAAAAGCGCAATCCGGACAACCCGTATGAGTTCCTGCACGGCGACCAGTGGGAGAAGGCGACCGTCCACCGGGAGGACATTCTGGTCAAGGGCGGCGAGATCATCCCGTTCGAGGTCGTCGAAACGCGCCACGGGCCGGTCATATCCGATCTGACAAAGGTCGGCGCGACCGAAGAGACCGTGTACGCCCTGCGCTGGACCGCGCTGATGGCCACGAACGAGCTCGACGCGGTGCTCGCGATGAACCGCGCGACAAACTGGGAAGAGTTCGAAAAAGCGCTGGAGAACTTCAAAGCGCCGACGCAGAATTTCGTGTTCGCCGGCGAGGACGGCACGATCGCATACAAGGCCAACGGCCTGATCCCGATCCGGAAGGGCGACGGCCTTTTGCCCGTGCCCGGCTGGGACGACGCGTACGACTGGACGGGCTTCATCCCGTTTGACGAGCTGCCCAAGGTCGTCAACCCGGCCGAAGGGTTCATCGTCACCGCGAACAACAAGGTTGCCGGCGAGGATTACCCGTACCACATCAGCCATATCTTCGCGCAGCCGTACCGCGCCGAGCGCATCCGGCAGGTGCTGACGTCCAAAAGCGCGATGACCGCGTCGGACATGGAAACGCTGCAGGGCGACATCGTTGACCTGCACGCGGGCGAGTTCATTCCGAAATTCCAGCGGGCGCTGATCGGCGTCGCGCTGACCGCCCGGCAGCAGACCGCGCTGGACGTCCTGACCGCCTGGAACCTCGAAGTGACGACCGAGGCCGGAGCGCCGCTGATCTTCAACACGTGGTACGATGAAATCGGCAAGGGCCTGTTCAACGACCGGCTTCCGGCCGAGGTGCTGAGCCTGTTCGAAGGCCGCGCCAACACCGCCGACGCGCTGCTGCGCGCCGCCTGCGACGGCAACCCGGGCGTCTGGGTTGAAAAGGCCGGCGGTCTGCAGTCGCTTCTGTCGGCCGCCCTTGACCGCGCGCTGGATACGATCGAAAAGGCGCAGGGCACGAACATCAAGGCGTGGCAGTGGGGCAGGTTCCATCAGGTCGGGTTCGTCCACCCGCTGTCGCGCGTCAACCCGATGCACCTGGTCTTCAACCGCGAGGGCCGCACGCCGTCGGCCGGCAACAACGTCACCGTCCGCGCGGCCAGCTACCGCGGTTCCGACGGCCTGAACAACCACGGCGCGACCTGGCGCTTCGTCATTGACCTTGCGGACACGACACAGGCGTGGCAGATCGTCGCGCCGGGCGAATCCGGCAACGTCAACAGCCCGTACTATCATAAACAATGGAATCGCTGGCTGAACGGCGAACTGTATTTGACCAAGACGACGGGTGTCGAAGGAAAAGCGCTGACGCTGGAACCGTAGGCGATTGAGGAAGGGATGCTTAACAATAGCCGTTAAGCATCCCTTTCTCCTCACACCCCGACCACCTCAAACGGCGACGGCGGCAGCGTTTCGCCGTACGCGACGCGCATCGCGCAGCGGGCGAGCCGGTCGCCGACCGCCTGCTTGTTCTGCGGGTGCAGGTCGTTGTCCTCGCCCAAATCGTAGGCCGCGGCCATCGCGGTGCGCGGAACCGACAGGCAAAGCCGCTGCTCGCGGCGCAAAAGATTCCACGCGGGGCCCTCGCCCCACTGCGCCAGTTCGACAAACAGAAACGGAAAATCGTATCCCCACAGGCCGCGCCAACGGCCGACCATCGCGGCGAACTTCTCCGCGTAGCGGCCGGGCGTTGCGGTGTCGGACTCGCCCTGGTACCAGATCGCGCCGGTGACCGCATAGCGGCAAAGCGGCGCGATCATGCCGTTGAAAAGACCCGTCGGCATGTTCTGAAAGACCGTTCCGGGCCGGGGCGGAACCGCGTCCGCGCCGCGCCGGAACTTCCAGTCGCCCGAAAGGTCGATCGAACCCGCGTCGGTCGCAAGCAGATACTGTTTCCCGGGTGTGAAGCGACCGCCCGCGTTGCTGATCACGCGGAGCGCGACCACGCAGCGGCCTTCCGGAAGCGCCGGTACGGCGTACTCGCGCGGCGGGTAGCGGTATGTCGTGTTGCCGACCGTTTCGCAGTTGACATACGCCGTGTCCCAGTCGGCCACCGTGCCGAGGAACAGCGTCGCGGGCTTCCCGGCGATCTTTTTCGGGATGTCAACGGTTTTTCGCAGCCAGACCGAGCCCGCGCCCGGCCAAGGCGCGAGCAGCGGCCGGGATTCCCAGGCGGCGTCGTCATGGTCCGGCGCGAACCAGCGCCCGGAAAGGCCCGGATCAGCCGCGTCAATGCCGTCGTAGAACGCCTTGGCCCGTGCGGCGTCGTCCGCCTCGGCCCTTTCGACGTACGCGTCGTCCGCGCAGCGATCGGCGCTTTCGAGCAGATCCGGAAATCCCGCGAGCGCCTCGCGCGGCATCCACGCGTGGATCGGCGTGCCGCCGACCGCGGTCTGGATCAGCCCGATGGGCACGCCGTAGCGCGCGAACAGCCGCTTCGCGAAAAAATATCCGGCGGCCGAAAAATCGTCGATCGTCTCCGGCGACACGCCGGCCCAACAGCCGCCGGAAAGCGCGGCCTGTGGCCCGTGGAAGTTCCGGCGCAGCGGCGCGTCAAACCGGCGGATCATCGGCTGAACCGTTTGCATCTCCTCCGGATACATATGCCGCACGCGGCGCATCCAAAGCTGCATGTTCGACTGGCCCGCGCACAGCCAGACGTCGCCGACATATACGTCGCGCAGCGTGATGTCGTTGATCCGCATCGTGAACGGGCCGCCCGGCGCGAGGTTTTGCAACGTCACGCGCCATTCGCCGCGCGCGTCCGGCGCGGCGCCGTATTGTTTGCCGAGAAACGTCACCGTCACCGGTTCGTCCGCACCGCCCCACAGGGCGACGTCCGCGTTTCGGCGCAACACCATGCCGTCCGAAATCAAACAGGGAAGCAGCACGCTCATCCCGACACCTTCTTTATCGCATGAATTGGATCGACCCAAGGTCGAGGCTGCACCCGGGCAGGAAGATCAGCGAGACGTCGCCGCGCCCCGTGAGCGGCGCGCCGAGCGAAAATACCGCCTCACGGGCTGCTTCCGCGCGCGGCAGCTCGATCAGGCGGCGCTCGCCGCCAAAAGCGACCTGCACGGCGTTCCTTTCCAAGTCCGACCGCCAGCTTACAGAGACTTTCGACGCGCCGCCCCCGCCGAAATCCATGCCGGAAAACAGAATCGTCACGTTATTGCCGATGCCTTCAACGCACTCGCCCGCGACGCGGTACGCGTCGCCGTACAGCCCGTCGTTGTCCGCCGCGCCGAGCCGCGCGAACGCCTTTTCCAGCCGCGCGAACCGGAACCCCTTGATGTGCACCTTTTGCCGGAAAACAAGACAAAGGCATGCCACGCCGCGCAGCCGCCTCGGCAGCCGCACCGTGATGTCCTGGTACGTGTTCCAGACGGAACCCTTGTCCCACAGCGCGTCGCGGAGCTTCTCGCCGCCGCCGTCCGGCATCCCTTCCCAGATTTCGAATGCAAACGGCTCCTTTGACAGCGGGAACAGCGAAAGCGTCAGCTCGTCCGAGCCGAAATCGCCGAAGTTTAGCCCGCAAAACCCGACGTGGCTCTCGCCGTCGCGCGGGGTCGCTACGCCGCGCTCATTGCCGTTGGTCAACTCGGCATTGCTCGCGCCGTACAGCCCGCCGGACACAAACCCATAGGGGTCAAGCAGCGCTTGGCCGAATCCTTCTATATGGAAAGAGATCGCCGAGATCAGCGCCGGGTGCGGTTTGCCGTTCATCGCGGCGCAGCGGACAAACACCTCGCCGTCGCCGCGCGGGGAAACCGTCGCCGAGAGGCCGTCCTCCGCGACCGAAAGCGAAGCGACCGGGCTGTCGATGCCGCCCGCGTCGGTCAGCCGCCACGCGAGCGCGCGGTGTATCGCGTTTTTCGGAAAAACGCGCGCCGTAACAGAATACCCGTCGCGGATCAGCTCGATCTTGCGGATCGGGACGTCCGTTTCGTCGATCGCGGCGGTTACGCGCGGCATGGCGTCGCCGCAGCGCAGAACGATCGCCAGCAGCTTTCCGGAGAACAGCCGCCGCGCGCCGGACTGGTACGGTTCGTAATCGGTCGCGTCGCCGTTGTCCAACGCGAGCAGCGTCCCGCCTTCCACGGAGACGCGCGCGCGGCAGTTCGCGTTTTCGACCGCGTTGCCGTCCGCGTCCACGGCAGTGATCGTCGCGAACACGAGCGATTCATACGCGTCCTGCGAAACGCGAAGCGTCACCGCGTCGCCGAACGATTTGCGGACCGATTCCGCGACCGCGTTGCCCGTGGCGTCGTACCCGACCGCGTGCAGCGCGCCGGGCCGGTACGCGACCTGAAAATCGGCGGCGACGCGATCCCGGCAATCGGCCTCGCCGATTTTTTCGCCGTTTAAGAACAACGCCACCCGGGAAAGATTCGTCGCGACGCGCACGTCGATCGTCTGGCCGGGCGAGAAGTCCCAATACGGGTACAGGTGCAGCACGGGCGTCTTCGGGTCGGCCCAGGCTGCCTGAAACAGATAATACGAATCCTTCGGAAACCCGGCGGTATCGATGTGGCCGAAATAGCAGTTCTTCGTGTGGTACGGCGTCGGCTCGCCGAGGTAATCCTGCCCGGCCCAGATGAACTGGCCGAGCGAGAACGGCGCGTTCCGGTCGTCCAGAATGCATGCCTCAACGCTTTTCGCGCCCCAGCTCGTCGCGCTGTTGCCAAGCGCGGAGCACTGCAGGTCGTCGTCGGCCAGCACGGGCTTCGCGAGCGGGAAATGGTACACGCCGCGGCTCTGCACCGTGGCGCACGTCTCCGCGCCGAAGAGGATCCAGTCAGGGTGCGCCGCGTGGTGCGCCGCGTACAGCCGCTCTCCGTAGTTGTAGCCGATCAGCTTGACGATGTCCGCGCACCTTTGCGTGTTTTCCCAGGGCATGTAGTTGGAACACAAGGTCGGCGGCGCGTGCCCGTACGGGTCGTGCGCCCGCACAAGCGCGAGCAGCCGCGAAAGCGTCGCCGCGCCGTCCTCAAAGTCAAGGTGCGTGTCGTGTATCTCGTTGCCGACGCTCCACATCACGACGCACGGATGGGCGCGGTCGCGGCGGATCCAGGCCGCGGCGTCGCGATCAATCCATTCGTCAAACCAGCGCGCGTAGTCGTTCGGCGTCTTGCTCCGCCGCCAAACGTCGGTCAGTTCCGAAAGAACGAGAAAGCCCATTTCGTCGCACAGGTCGAGGAACGCCTCCGCCGGCGGATTGTGCGCGGTGCGGATCGCGTTGACGCCCATTTGCTTGAAAAGGGTGAGTTGCCGCCGGATCGCGTCCCGGTGCGCCGCCGCGCCCAGCGCACCGAGGTCGTGGTGCAGGCACACGCCGTTGAGCTTGATCCGCCTGCCATTTAAGACAAAGCCGCCGTCCGGCGACATTTCGACGGTGCGGAACCCGACCCGCCGCTCGTCCGCGTCGGCGAGCGCGTCGCCGTCCCACAGCTCTGTCCGCAGCGTGTACAGGTTCGGCGCGTCGATGTCCCAGTCCCGGACGCCGCCCTCCGCACCGAGCAGCGCGGTCCTGACCTCGCACGGCGCGCCGACGGACGCCACCTCCGCGTGGACGCGGTATGTCCATACACCGTTTTGTTTTTCGGCCGTGATATACACGCCGTCCGGCGCGAAATGGCGCGCGTCCCGGACGATCAGGAACACGTCGCGGTAAACGCCCGCGCCGGTATACCAGCGGGCGCTGCCGCTTGCAAAACTGACGCGCAGCAAAAGCTCGTTCGGCTCTTCCGCGCGCAGGTGGTTCGTGATCTCGTGCTCAAACGGCGTGTACCCGCACTTCCATTCGCCGGCCGCGGTTCCGTTCACGTACAGCGTCGAGTCCATGTACACGCCGTCGAACCGGAGGAAAACACGCTGCCCGGCTGTGAGCGGCAGCGGCTCCAGCGTCCGGCGATACCAGCCGACGCCCGGCCTGTACAGGTTCTCAGGGTCGCCGATCAGCCAGTCGTGCGGCAGCGCCACCGGCGAAAAGTCCGCCGGTTCGCCGAGGGCGAACTGCCAGCCATCGTTGAAAAGGCGCTTGATCATGGGTGTGCTCCTTTGGGAAGGGTGGCAAGGGGGCTTTCAGCCCCCTTGACCCCTGACCAAAGGGCCTTCGGCCCTCTGGACTCCCTTCGTTTCGCCTCACGGCGGGATGGATTCTATGGCATTTCTCTCACCGTCTCCCGCGTCACCAGCTCCGGCGGGAACAGAATCGTCTTGCCCTGCGCGCCGCCCGCGATGGACAGCAGCAGTTTGGCGGCTGCCTCGCCAAGGCGGACGCCCGGGTGCGCGACGCTGGTCAGGCCGCTTCTGCGCGCGGATTCAGAGTTGTCGATGCTGATGACCGACAGGTCTTCCGGGACGCGGACGCCGCGCCCGCGCAGAAGATCAACGAGCCGCAGCGCGAGGTGGTCGTTGAAGCACACGGCCGCGGTACACCGGGCGAGGCTTTCCGAAAGACGGCGGCCGTTCAGGATTTCACGCATGTTGTCCTTCGAAAACCAGTGTACGTCGTCGTCCGACACGAACAGGTCGAATTCGCGGAGCGCTTCCGCGTAGCCAAGGTAGCGGAGGAGGCCTTGCCGGTTCGAGTGCGTGAAGACGCCCGCGATCCGCCTGTGGCCCGCGTCGAGCAGGTGCCGCGCGGCCATGCGGCCCGCCGCGACGCCGTCGAGGGCGACGCAGGGCGCGTTGACCTCCGGATACCCTTCGTCCATGAACACCAGCGGAATGCCGCGCTCGGCGATCAGGCGGTACAGCCCTGCGTTGAGGCACGGCAGGCCGCTCTGCGTCGGCTCGACGATCAGGCCGGCCGGGCGGCTGTCGAGCATCCGAAGCAGCGCGCGCGCTTCGCCGGACGCCTCGTTTTGTGTCGACGCGAGCTGCACCGCGTACCCGGCGGCGGCGCAGACGGCCTCGATGCCGCGGATGATGCCGGGGAAAATATAGTCGTCGAGGTATGTTGAAATCACGCCGATCGTCGCCGCGCCGTCGGGCTTAGCTTGCGCGGGCCGCGCCTGGGCGCGCGCGCCTGCGACGAATGTGCCGCTGCCCTGCGCCCGGGAAATGCGGCCGTCCCGCTCGAGCACCTCCAGCGCGCGGCGCACCGTCTGCCGGGAGAACCCGAACCGCGCGCCGAGCGCGGCCTCCGACAGAAACCGGTCGCCCGGCCAAAACGCGCCGGACGAAATCTGCGACGTCGCCCAGTCGACGATCTGCATATACTTCTGTGCCTTCAAGCGCCCCACCCTTTCGTCGAACCCGTCCGTTCCATTATAAGCCGGACGCCGGGTATAATACAAGTACAAGCCGCTTGTCATGACAAATTTGTGGCGTCCGGCGCGCCCGCCACGCGCAGGTTGTATTTATCGATATTGTACAGTATATTTCCTGAACAATCAACCAAAAGCTATGGAATGACGGTTGACAAGGCGAGACAAGCGTGGTACTCTATATTCGATCACAGATCGCGCGACATCTTTCCCGCCGGATTCACAATACAATCTATTACCATGGCAAAACAAGTTACACCGCGCGAAATTCCCAAATCATGCGGCAAAAGGTGATGAAGCCATGCTGAACGCGGCGCGAAAACCCGCGGCATACCGCTCCTCTTCGGCGCTTGCGTATTGCAAGCGCTATTGGACGCTGTACCTGCTGCTTTTGCTGCCGGTCACGTTCTTCGTGATCTTCCGATACGTGCCGATGACCTACATCCAGATCGCTTTCAAAAAGTACATGATCAACAAAAGCGCGTGGCAGATGCAGTGGGCGCAAAACAACGGCTTTGAGTTCTTCATCAAGGCGTTCTCCAACCGCGATTTCCTCTACGCGATCCGGAACACGATCACGCTGAACCTGCTCGACCTGATTTTCGGGTTCCCCGCGCCGGTCCTGCTGGCGCTGTTGCTCAACGAGCTGCCGTTTAAGCGCTACAAGCGGATCACCCAGACCGTGGCGTACATGCCGCACTTCCTGTCGTGGGTCATCATCTCGGGCCTGGCGCGCCAGGTGTTCGCGCCGACGACCGGGCTGGTCAACACGTTCCTGGCGGGCTTCGGCATGCAGCCCGTGCCGTTCCTCAACGAGCCGAACCACTGGGTCGGCACCTATGTGTTCCTCGGCATCTGGCAGAGCGTCGGCTGGAACACGATCATTTACCTCGCCGCGCTGACGTCGATCAGCCCGGAGCTGTACGAGGCCGCGTCGGTCGACGGCGCGGGCAGGTTCCGCAAGATCTGGCACATCACGCTCCCCGGCCTTCGCCCGACGATCATCACGCTTTTGATCCTAAGCCTCGGCCGCATCCTGGGCAGCGAGTTCGACCGGCCCTATTCGCTGACCAATCCGCTCGTCAACAGCGTGTCGAACGTCATCTCGACTTTCGTCTATACAAACGGCATCAGGAGCTCGCAGTTCTCGCTGACAACGGCCGTGGGCCTGTTCCAGTCGGTGATCTGCGTGTTCTTCCTGCTGGCCGCGAACGCGCTCGCGAAGCGGTTCGGCGAGCGCGGCATCTGGTAACAAAGGAAGGAGGCGCGGCATGATCAAGTCAAGAGCCACCAAAATCGGCGATCTGTTCGTCGCGTTTCTGTGTTTCCTGTTGATCCTCGTATGCCTTTTGCCGGTGCTGAACATCGCGGCGCGCTCGGTCAGCTCGTCCACCGCGCTGGTGCGCAACGAGGTGTCGCTGATCCCGATCGGGCTGAACCTGGACGCGTACAAGACGGTGCTTAACGACGTGAAATATACATGGTCGCTGGCCTGGACCGCGATCCTGACCGTCATCTGCATGGTCTGGTCGATGTTCATGACGATCATCTGCGCGTACCCGCTGTCCTACGACCTCAAGGGCCGCAAGTTCTTCAACACGCTGATCATCCTGACGATGTACTTCAACGCCGGCCTGATCCCGAACTACCTGCTGTACAAAGACCTTGGCCTGCTCAACAGCCCGTTTGTGCTGATCATCCCGAACTGCCTGAGCGTGTTTAACATGATCATCATGCGCAGCTTTTTCTACGGCATCCCGGAGAGCCTGCGCGAGTCCGCCGAGCTAGACGGCGCGAACCCGATCCGCATCCTCGTCAGCATTTACCTGCCGCTGTCCACCTCCGTGCTGGCGACGCTGTCGCTGTTCTACGCGGTGGGCCGCTGGAACGGGTTCTCCGACGCGCTGATGTTCATCAAGGACCGCCAGTATTACCCGATTCAGTTGCTGCTCTACAACATCCTGAACAACGCGGTTTCCATCGACACCATGACGCTCGAGGGCTTCAATACCCCCGGCCTTTCCGAAACATTGAAGGCCGCAACCGTCATGTTCGCGACCATCCCGATCCTGCTGATCTACCCGTGGTTGCAACGGTATTTTATCACCGGCGTCACGATCGGCGCGGTCAAGGGGTAGAAAGCGAGGGAACGCAAGGAGGCGCCGCCTCCTTGACCTCCGCCAAAGGGCCTTCGGCCCTCTGGACTCCCTTCCTTCGCTGCGGCGGGAAGGCATCCTCTCTCACCCCAAGCGGCTTTTCTTTGTTTCTTTCTTTTCCCCCGAAAAGAAAGAAAGGTTCCTCCCCATTTCCCCCGTACCGACCACGCTGCCCGGCCCGGCGCGTGTGAAAGTAAAAGACTGGCATTATTGGAGGTGCACTGTATGAAGAAAACCCTGGCCATCCTGCTCGCGTGCCTGATGGCGGCCGCGCTGCTGCCGGCGTTCGCGACGGCGTCCGAGGAGATCGTCGACGGCAAGTTCACGACGACCCGGAAGATCACCGTTGAAATCTACGACCGCGGCAACGAAGGCGGCACGAAACCCGAGGACAACGTCTACACGAACTTCATCAAAGAAGGCATGCTGCGCGACCACAACGTCGAAGTGACGTTCATCCCGGTGCCGCGCTGGACCGAGGGCGAGCAGATGAACAACCTGCTGGCCGCGGGCGACGCGCCCGACGTCTGCGTCACGTACAGCTACCCGACGATCCTGACGTACGCCGGCATGGGCGGCGTGGTGGATCTGGCGCCGTACCTGGAGCAGCACAAGGACATTCTGCCGAACCTGTGGGGCCTGCTCGGCGAGACGAACCTGTACTGGGACAAGGACCCGGAAAAGGGCACCGTCTGGGCGATCGAGGCGCTGCTTTCGAACAACAAGCGCGTGGGCACGTTCGTCCGCGAAGACTGGCTGAAGAAGCTGAACCTGGCCGCGCCGACATCGATTGAAGAGTTCGAAGCGATGCTCCTGGCGTTCCGGGACAACGCCGAACTGCTGCTGGGCGCGGACAAGGACAAGATGATCCCGTTCGGCTTAAGCTTCGACGTGGGCTGGCGCGCGGAGGTGCTGACCTCGTCGTTTGTGCCGGAAACGTTCGCGTCGGACGACCGCGGCAAGTTCATGTACGGCTTTGACGACCGCCGCATGCTGTACCCGAACTACAAAGAAGGCATCCGCAAGCTGAACCAGTGGTACAACGAAGGCCTGATCTGGAAGGATTTCCCGCTGTACCCGGCGGGCGACCCGACCGAAGACAACCTGATGAAGTCCGGCTATGTCGGCGCTTTCATCCATAACTGGGACTATCCGTACCGCAGCGGCGAGACCGGCATCCACTACGGCCTCAAGCAGATGGCCGGCGAGGACGCCGCGTACATCGCGGTCGACCCGTTCAAGAACGACGCGGGCATCTACCGCAAGTATTTGGCCGGCCCGATCGACCGCAAGGTGTTCTTCCCGTCGACCAACGACGAGCCGCTCGCCTCGCTCCTGTACCTCGACTGGATCTCGAAGCTCGAGAACCGGATGTACCTGCAGATCGGCGAACCCGGCGTGACGCATGAAGTGCAGGCCGACGGCGCGGTCAAGACAATCTCCGCGGTCGCCCCGGACATCATGAACTCGCTGAACAACATCGACTACACGATTACGATCAACGGCCTGAACCTCGGCGACATGGAGCTGACCGTCCGCTCGATCGCGCAGGGCTACGCGTTCGTCGATCCGCGTTACATCCAGACAGCGTATGAGATCAACGCCAACGGCGCGGTGTACGGCAAGAACTACGGCCTTGGCGAAATCAAGGCGGAGGAAGGCATGGCCACCACGCTGAAGGAAAAGCGCGACGCGTTCTTAAACCAGGCGGTCATCGCGCCGGTCGACCAGTTTGACGCGGTGTACGACGCCGGCATGGCCGACTACCTCGCCTCCGGCGGGCAGGCGATCATCGACGAGCGCGCTGCGAAGTACGACGCGGTGTACGCGCAGTAAACAGCATCAAAGTTTTTACGAACGACAAGCCGACCTGAAACAAGACCGGTAGAGCACACAGGAAAGCGAAGACACGAAAGATAGCGAAACACAAAGGAAAGAAGGCCTGTCGCCCGAAAGTGCGGCGGGCCTTTGACTTGCTTTTAGGGCAAGCGCATGAACTGAGGTTCATGCGTTTGGAGGAGGCACGAGGAGGATTCGGCCAGAAAAGCTGCGGCGTTTCAGGGCGGCCTCAGGCGAAAAGTCCAGATTCCTCCGGCTACGCCTGCGGAATCTGCGCATTGTCGGCGCGCATGTCGCCGAAAATGATGAAAGGTCGAGAGACCTCGGCCTCTCGAGCTTCCTGCTTCATGCGTAAGCCCTTAACTTGCTTTGAGGCATTATTGACATGAATCGGACAAAAGAATATAATCATCAACAATTGGCAATGCGGAATGCCGTGTTGAATCTTCATGAATGCGTATGCGAAGCCAGGCAACAAGAAAATGCGATAAAAAATCGGCAAGTTCATTCAGGCCATACAAAAGGTCTCTCCTAATACAGGAAAACAGGTGTAACGCATGAAACGCTATTTTTTACACACAGTGCAGGGAAAACTGATCGGCGTTCTGCTGATATTTATGACCATCATGCTTGCGGTTTCTATCTACACAACCCGATACATGTCCGAAACGGTTATGTTTCGAGAGAAAGAGAACAAGCTGCTTGGGATTGCCTCTTTTCTCGAAAAGAAGCTGGGGGACCGGGGGTACGACGGTATCTTGGAAGAGGCCGGCGCATCCGGCGCGACAAAGGAAGAGAAATTGGCTGTCCTCAACCAGAAACTTTCCGAAGTGACCGATGAAGTGTCATCGATGTATGCGGGGCTTGGGGTTGGGTTTTATTCTATCGACCTTGATTCGATTCTTACATACGGCCCCTCAAGCGAGTACGGAAGCAATGTTGGCAAAGCAATCGGCGCGGATCATCCGGGGCGCACCGTCATGTCGAGCAACGAACCGGTCGTATCGAGGGGAACCATGGTCCGCGGCAATATCATGAACGCCATGTGCCCGATTGAACGCAACGGCAGGGTAATCGGTTATACCTGGGCCAATGAGCTAACAACCGATATTGAAAAAGAATATGTCGGCTTAACGAGTACGCTGACCGTTTTTTTGGTTCTTTTCTTTATATTTGTAATCGCAACCGTTATCCTCCTGTCGCGGCGAATCGTCCGAAATGTCGATAAAATCGTCGCGGGCATAAAAGAGATGCGCTTCGATCTTTCAAAGAGAATCGAAAGGTTCGACGATGAGTTTGGCGAAGTGTCGGAGAACATTAACGACATGGCCGACCACATAGAAAAAAGCACAAAAGAAAAAGAAGCGCTTGCGGTCGCGAAGGCGAACAACAGAGCGCAGAGAGATTTTTTGGCCAGGATGAGCCATGAGCTGAGAACGCCGATGAACGGCGTCCTGGGCATGACGCGCCTCGCCATGCAGGCCGAAACAAAAGAAGACGGCATGCTGTACCTTAAAAAGATACAGTCGTCAGCGACCTTGCTTTTGGGGATTATCAACGACATCCTTGATTTTTCAAAAATTGAAGAAGGAAAACTGACGCTTGACAAGCATCCGTTTTCGATACGTGAAATCGCGGACAACATCAATGAGCTTATACGGCCCCGCACCGCGGAAAAAGGCCTCGCGTTTTCGGTCGAGATAGACGATTCGGTTCCGAAGATGGCCACAGGGGACAGCCTCAAGCTATCGCAGGTTCTTTTGAATCTTTTGGGCAATTCCGTGAAGTTCACACAGGAAGGTTTTATCAAGCTCAAGATGGCGGCCTTGCCACAAAAAGACCATCAGTTCAGGCTCGTTTGCGCCGTCAGCGATTCCGGTATCGGGATTTCCGAAGAACAGCAAAAGCTTTTGTTCAAGCCTTTTTCGCAAGCGGACAGCTCAACCGCCAGACAGTTTGGCGGTACAGGCCTTGGATTGTCCATAAGCAAAGCCCTGGTGGAACTGATGGGCGGGGTGGTTTCGCTGGACAGCGCGGCGGGTGAAGGCAGCACCTTTTCGTTCTATGTCGTTCTCGATGCATACGAAGGGCCGGCGCTTGTGCATGACGGTCAGACAGAAACGGCGGAACGCCTTTACGACGGCTATCATGTGCTTCTCGCGGAGGACATTGAAATCAACAGGGAAATCGCACTGGCGGTGTTTACTGAATTTGGGTTCAGCATCGATTTTGCCGAAAACGGTGAAGAAGCGGTCCGCGCATTTCAGGAAAAGCGGTATGACTTGATTTTCATGGATATCCGTATGCCGCATATGGACGGATTGGAGGCCACCCGCCGGATACGAGCGCTTGAAAAGCAAAATGAGCACATTCCAATCATCGCCGTGACCGCGAACGCCATGAATGAAGACCGTTTGGCCAGCATGGAGGCCGGTATGGACGGCCATATTTCGAAACCGCTGAGCATCGACGAGATCAAAAAAGAAATACGGAGGGTGTTGGCCAAGCAGTCAAAATGATCGCGAACAGCGCGGGAGTTTTTTTGCGTACACACCCAGAAGACGGGATTCTTAAGGGCAACACCGCACAAAGAGCGTCGCTGGCATCGCGAGAGATTTTCGCGATGATCAAGGAGCCTATAGGAAGCCGTAGCAGCGCTACGGCGACCGGAAGAGCGACGCAGAGCAGCGCGAAAAGATCCGCGAAGACAGCGTGCGCGATTGTGCGGTGTTGCCTTAAGGGCCATTGGCCCGGAAGCGGGATTCCAAAGGGCAGAGCCCTTTGGCGTCCTCTCTCCCGCCCTCCGCCCTCAGCAGATCCTCGGCAACCCTTCGCCCAGCAGCGGCCCGACGATCCGGTCGCTGCCCGCGCGGGTGCGGACGGTCACGCAGGGCGCGCCTTCCAGCACCTCGCCGGCAATCCGCGCGTGTTCGCCGTACCGGCTGGCGCGCAGCGCGCGCAGCGCGGCCTCCGCGTATTCGCCGGGCAGGATCAGCGCCAGTTTTCCCTCGTTGCCCATGTACAGCGGATCCAGGCCGAGGATGTCACAGAACCCCTGCACCTGCCCGTCCGCCAGCGCGGGCGCGTCAAACAGCGCGATCCGCACCCGCGACGCCTCCGCGATTTCGTGAAGCGTCGTGGCCAGGCCACCACGGGTCACGTCGCGCATCACGTGCGCCGGGATGCCGCCGGAAAGCAGCGCGGCGACCATGCCGGTCAGCGGCGCGCAGTCGCTCGCGATGCCGTTCTCGATGCCCATGCGGGCCGACAGGATGCACGCGTGGTGGTTGCCCATGAACCCGCTGACCAGCACGGCGTCGCCCGGCGCGGCGTATCGGGCGCTGATGTCGGTCCCGTCCGCAAGGACGCCGATGCCCGCCGTGTTGACGTACAGGCCGCCTTTTCCCTCGACGACCTTCGTGTCGCCCGCGACAATCCGGACGCCCGCCTCGTCGGCCGCGGCGCGCATCGACCGCGCGACCCTGTTCAGCGCGTCAACCTCAAGCCCCTCTTCGAGGACGAAGCCCGCGGACAGGTACTTCGGCGTCGCGCCGCGCATCAAAAGGTCGTTCACCGTGCCGCACACGGCGAGCCTGCCGATGTCGCCGCCATTGAAAAACAGCGGCGTTACAACGAACGAGTCGGTGGTGAACGCGATCCTGCCGGACGGCCTCGGCAGCACGGCCGCGTCTTCCATTTCGTTGAGAACGCCGTCCGCAAAGTGTCGCAAAAACACGTCGCGAATCAAGTCGTTCGTCATCTTTCCGCCGCCGCCGTGGGCTGTCGTGATTTTCATGGCTGCTCCTTGTGATAAAGAAGGGATTCCAAAGGGCCTAAGGCCCTTTGGCAGGGTCTGGGACAGCGTCCCAGCGTTCCCCCACCCCGCAGCTCCCCCACGTTATTTTTCACGCCCGGCCGCATGCCAGATCCGGCACGCGCCTTCGCCGGAAACCATGCAGGGGCCGAGCGGGCGCTCCGGCGCGCAGGCCGCGCCGAAATGCGGGCAGTCCACGGGGCGCGCGCGCCCGATGATGACGCGGCCGCAAAGGCAGCCGTCCGGTTCCGCGCTTTCGGTTTCCGCGTCAAAGGAACCAGCGTCATACGCCGCGTACTCGCCTCGCAAAACATAGCCGGAATCCCGTATCGCGCCAAGGCCGCGCCAGACCGAATCCGTCCGCGCGAAAAACCTTCGTACAAGCGCCAGCGCCTCCGCGTTGCCCTCTTCCGTGACGACGCCCGGGTACAGGTTGTGCGCCTCGCGCCGGCCCTGCGACACCTGCCGGATCAGGTCGTGGATCGCCGCGATCAGGTGCTCGAACGAAAACCCGGCGACCGCCACCGGCAGGCCGTACGCTTCGCAAACCGGCGCATACGCGCCGTACCCCAGAATCGCGCTGACATGGCCCGGCCCAATGAAGCCGTGGACGCCCGGGTTGTTTTGCCCGATCCAGTGAAGCGCCGGGATCAGCGCCTTGAGCGACGTGAGCAGCCGGATGTTTTCCACGCGCGCCTCCCGCATCCGGTCGATCAGCAGCGCGTACAGCGGCAGCGTCGTCTCAAACCCGACCGCCGTGACCACGAACAGCCTGTCCGGGTCGCGCTTCGCCAGGCCGATCGCGTCCATTGGCGAGTACATCAGCGTCACGCTGCCGCCCGCCGCTTTCGCCTCAGCCAGCGAAGCGCCGTTTCCGGGTACGCGCATCAGGTCGCCGTAGGACAGCACCGTGCAGCCGGGGCGCAGCGCGATTTCGGCCGCCCTTTCGATGTATCCGGACGGCGTCACGCAGACGGGACAGCCCGGGCCGGAGATCAGCGACACGCAGCCGGGCAGCAGCGCGGGGATGCCGAACGTCGAGATGGCGTGCGTGTGTGTGCCGCACACCTCCATCAGCCGGATCGGCGGGCCGCCATACGCCCGGATGGCCCCGATCAGGCGGTCAATCCGGCCGGTCATACGCGTCCACCATGTCGAGCAGGCCCGAAAGCTCCTCCGCCTCGGACTGTTTGACCACCGCGATGGCGCAGCCCGCGTGCACCAGCACGTAATCGCCGACCCGCGCGTGGACGAGGCCAAGCTCCACGGGCAGAATGTTGCCCCTAATATCGACCTTGCCGCGGTTGTCCGCGATCTCAATGACCTTGCCGGGCGTCGCGATGCACATCAGGCGCTCCCTCCTTTTTCCAGCGAAATCAAGCCGATCAGCGCCTGCCCGAGCGAGACGCCGCCGTCGCCCGAGGGCACGCGCTCGTTCCAATAGACGTCAAAACCGGCCGTGCGCAGCAACGGAACGACCCGGCCGAGCAGCAGCCGGTTTTGAAACACGCCGCCGCTGAGCGCGACCGTCCGGACGCCTTGTCTCTTCGCGATGCTTTCGCATACGCCGACGATTGCCCGCGCGACGGTTTCATGAAACCGCCACGCCAAGGCGTCCGCGTCCGCGCCCCGGCGCAAAAGCGCGTCAATTTCCCGGAAGCACGGCGCGAGGTCGACGACCGCCGCCGGGTCTTCGGACAGCGCATACGTCAGCGGTTCCACCGCCGCGCCGCCGCGCGCCGCCGCGCGCCACGCGGCGTTTTCCAGCTCGATCGCGCACTGGCCGTCGTACGCGGACACCGCGCAGACGCCGAGCATCGCGCTGACCGCGTCGAACATCCGGCCCATGCTGGACGACAGGATCGTGTGCACGCCGCTTTGAAGCGCCGCGCGAACGACTGCCTCGCGCGGGTCGCCGGAGGGCGGAAGGCCCGCGTCAAACGCCGCGCAAAGGGCGCTTTTCCATCCCTGGCGCACGGATTCGTCGCCGCCCAGAAACTTCACGGGCTTCAAATGCCCGGCGCGCGCAAACCCTT
>JAVBOQ010000335.1:0-3655 GCA_031550455.1 Eubacteriales bacterium | reverse complement strand
GCCCTTAAGAATCCCTTCTTTGGGGTGTAAGCATACAGTCAGATACCAGCTCGCCGTGAGGCGAAGCAGGGTTTCCAAAGGGGTTTAACCCCTTTGGCGGGGATCCAAGGGGCGGAGCCCCTTGGCCTCCTCCGCACACCTCTCCGCGCCCACCGCCGCCACACCGACCGCGTTGTCGCCGGCCAGCTCGGACTGGGCGAAGTGCAGCCGGATGCCGCAGTTTCGGGCCGCGACGCGGGCCGTGACCGCCGCACGGATCAGCGCCGACGAGGCGACGCCGCCGCCCAGCAGTGCGTCTGGCAGGTTTTCCCTCTCGCAGGCCGCGAGAATCAGCTTTGCGACGGTCCGCGCGACGCAGCCGAACACCGCGGCGGCCACATCGGCGGGCTTCCTGTCGCCCGCCGCGATCCGGCGCATCGCCTGCGCCTCCGCGCCGGAAAAGTGGCAGTCAAGCCCCGTCGCCGAGGCGGACAGCGGTTCCGCGTCCGCGCCTTCGCGCGCGAGCGATTCCAGATGCGGCCCGGCCGGAAACGGAAGGCCCAGCGCCACGCCCACGCGGTCGATCAGTTGCCCGGCGTGCAGATCCCGTGTGCCGCCGAGCAGCGTCAGCGCGTCGCCGTCCGCGCGCAGGACTTCCGTCGTCCCGCCGGACAGGTGCAGCGCGAGGAACGGCTTGTCCGGCGATAACGCGGTTCCGATCCGCGCGGCGCGGACATGCCCCTGCTGGTGCGTCGTCGCGAAAAACGGCGCGTTCCGGGCCGCCGCGACCGCGCGCGCGAACCCTTCGCCGACGCGGAACACCGGCATGTACGATTCGTCGGCCGGGCGCGGCCTGACGCTTGCCGAAACCGCCGCGATCTCCGCGTCCGGATGCTCCGAAAGCAGCGCTTCGATCAGCGCCGGCAGGGCCTTCACGTGCTGGAACACCGCCTCCGACTGCTGCAATCCGCGCGCGCCAGGTTCCACGGAAAGCAGCCGCCGCGCCTGAAAAAAGTCGCCGTCCGCCGCGCTTCCGATGCGGCGGATGGCGACCGATGTGGTGTAGCAGCTTGTATCGATACCCAGGCAAACCTTCACGCCGGCCGCTCCGGGTCGCGAATCAGGCTGCCCAGCACGCCGTTGATGAACCCGCCGGACTCGTCCGTGCTGAACTGGTGCGACAGTTCAACCGCCTCGTTGACGGCGACCGCGTCCGGCACCTCGTCAAGGTACAGGATTTCAAACGCGGCCAGCCTGAGGATCGCCAGATCCACACGGGCCAGGCGGTCGATCGCCCAGTTGTGCAGGTGGCGCGCGATGCGGGCGTCCAGGTCGTCCTGCCGCTCGCGCACGCCGCCGACAACCGTTTGAATGTACCCCGCGTCGTCTCCGGACGGCAAAAAACCGAGCAGATCGGAAAGCGCTCTTTCGCCGCCTTCCCCGCCCAGCATCCCCGCATAGATCAATTGCATCGCTGCCTGTCTGGCCTCGCTCCGCGCCAAGGGCACCACGCTCCGTTCCGTTTCCCTGCGGTTGCCCGTGACTCAGTCGCGGCCGGATTGCCGAAACAGCTTCCGCATAAACGCTTTTTTATCCTTGACCCCGCCTAAAAACGCGCCCGCCGCAACCAGCGCGGCCACCAGCAGCGTCACCCATACGCCGCCCCACAAAAGCAGCAGCGCCGCGAAAATTCCGGCCATCGCGCAGGCGACCGCGCATTCCGGCGTGCCGCGCGTGAACACCCGCGCCAGGAAATCCTTGTCGTCACGCATCGGTTCGTTCCTCCTCCGCGTCGGTGTCCGGGAACGGGAAAGCGCTCGCGGAAAGCGTCACCGGCAACGGCTCGACGGGCGCGGGTTCCGGCCCGTCATCGGCTTCTGCGTCCGGTTCCGCCATGATCTCCGGCATCTCCGCCGGTTGCGAATAGATGATGGCCTGGACAGGCGGCTCGGCCTTGACTTCCACCGGTTCCGGCAGCTTTTCGGGCTTCTTTTCCTTGGGCGGCGGCAGCCAGGGCGATCCCGGTTTGGCGTCCTTGCGCGGTTCCGCGCCGTCCTTGGTCGCGTCGACGATCACCTGCACGTTTTCGACCGATACGCCGGCGCAATCCTCGACATAGCTGCGGATCTCGTCGCGCAGCTCGCGCACAAGGCCCGGGATGCGCACGTCCGACCGCACCGAGGCGCGCAGCGTCACGCGGGCCGCGCGCTCCTGCCCGCCCAGACGGATCTGCGCCGACAGGATCTCAGGGCGCGCGTCGACAACCTTGCGGATCAGGTGTTCCAGCGCCTGCACCGAGATGCGCAGACTCTCATCCTCGCCGCCCTGCACGGTGTAGTAGCGCCCGGCCGCGCTTTGCCGGACGGAAACCGACAGCGCGACCAGCCAGCAGCCCCACAGGCACACGAGCACGCCGATCAGAAACACCACCGGCACCCACTGCCAGCCGTCGCCGATCCAAACGTCGATCGCAAAAGGCTCCGGCAGCGTCACCAGCCCGCCCGCGGACAGCGCGACGATCACGCCGAGGGCCACCAGCACCACCCCGGCCAGCCCGACCAGAACGCGGTCGTACCAGCGCAGTTTCACCGAAATCACTCCTCTTGCGTCGTGTTGCCGTCGCCGGTTTTCGGCGTGTCGACGGTTTCCTGATCGTCCGAAATTTCGGTATCGATATCATCATCCTCGGCGGCCGCCTCCACGGAAGGGCCGGGCTTCGCCGTCTCGCGCGGCGCGTCGTTTTGCTGCGTCGCCTTCGCGTATCCCTTGGCCGTCTCCTGTGCCTCGCGCTCAAAGCTGACGCCGACCACATGCACGTCCACCTTGAGCACATGCAGGCCCGTCATCGTCTCGATCGCCTTGCGGACGCCTTCCTGCACCTCGATGCAGACCTTCTGGATCGGCTTGCCGTACTCGATCGTCAGCACCAGATCCACCGACGCCTCTTCGGTGCCGACCTCGACCTTGACACCGCGCGTCACCGGCTTGCTGCGGCCGAACAGGTCGGCGATCGACCCGGTCGCGGCCGTGCTGGTTACGCCTTCGACTTCATTCGCAGCCATCCCGGCGATGATGGCGATGACCTCATTCGCATATGTGATGCTTCCCACTTCACGGTCAGAGTCCACGTGAATCGGCAGATTTTCGCTCATTTTCGTTTCACCTCATGTCTCGGCATGCGCCCTTCCCGGGGCGATACTATATTATACCAGTGTTTGCGCACAATTTCAATCACCGCGCCGGAATGATGCGGACGTTGCCCGCGGGCTCGCCCGTTTCCGCCATCACGATATCGAGAATCTGCGCCGCCTGCTGTTGTGTCAGCGCGTCCGAACGAACGACGACGTTCACCGAGCCGCGCCGCACGGTACACAGCGCTTCCGAAAAGCCGCGCGCCGAGAGCAGCGTTTCGACGGTCATCTCGATTTCACTCGCGCGGGCGAGTTCCGCCTTCTGCTGAAGCGCTTCCGACACCAGCGCTGCGCCGGACGCGCCGTTGCCGATGACCTGGTCGAGCAGCGTTGCCGCCGTTTCCCGCGTCGCGGACAGCCGCGCGCGGTATCCGTCGAATCCGTCGGAAACCGGCGGCAACGTCGGCTGGGCGGTCGCCGTCGCCGTCGGGCGCGCGGCTGCCGGCGCGGGCGACGCGTCCGCCGCGCCCGGCGCGCCGGTCGTG
>JAVBOQ010000025.1:0-4665 GCA_031550455.1 Eubacteriales bacterium | reverse complement strand
CCCCTTACCGCACCCTCTCCAAAACCCGCTCACCCATTTCCCTCGTACCCACCAGTTTCATCCCATCGCTCATGATATCGCCCGTCCGGTACCCGGCGTCCAGCGTTTCCCGCACGGCGCGCTCGACCGCGTCCGCCTCGGCGGTCAGCCCGAACGAATACCGCAGCATCATCGCCGTGGACAGAATCGTCGCCAGCGGGTTGGCCTTGTTTTGGCCCGCGATGTCAGGCGCGGAGCCGTGAATCGGCTCGTACAGGCCGCGCGGGCCCGTGCCGAGGCTGGCGGAAGGCAGCATTCCGATCGATCCGGTGATCATCGACGCCTCGTCGGACAGGATGTCGCCGAACAGGTTGCCGGTGACGATCACGTCGAACTGACGCGGGTTTTTGACCAACTGCATCGCCGCGTTGTCGACGAACATGTCCTCATATCGCACGTCCGGATACTCGGCGCGCAGCCTGTGCATTGTCTCGCGCCACACGCGCGACGATTCCAGCACGTTAGCCTTGTCGACGCTGGTAACTTTTTTGTTTCGTTTGCGCGCCATATCGAACGCGACGCGGCCGATGCGCTCGACCTCGCCCGCGCTGTACTGCATCAGGTCATGCCCGGCCTCGCCCATGTCGGTCTGAACCCGTCCGCGCTTACCGAAGTACACGTCGCCGATCAGCTCGCGCACGATCACGATGTCAAGGCCGCCTGCGACGATCTCGGGCTTTAACGGACACGCGTCCGCGAGCGCTTCATACAAAAGCGCGGGCCGGAGGTTCGCGAAAACGCCAAGCGCGGCGCGAAGGCCGAGCAGCGCGCGCTCCGGCCGCCTGTCGCCGGGCAGCCCGTCCCATTTCGGCCCACCGACCGCGCCCAACAGCACGCTGTCGGACGCGAGGCACGCGGCAAGCGCCGCCTCGGGCAGCGGCTCGCCGGTCGCGTCGATCGCCGCGCCGCCGGCCAATACTTCGTTAAACGCAAACGAATGCCCGTACAACGCGCCGATTTTGTCCAATACGTTCAGCGCTTCCTCGACAATCTCCGGGCCGATCCCGTCTCCGCGGATCACCGCAAGCCGGATGTTCATCGCGCATCCTCCCGAACCGCCGCGAGCAGTCCGCCCGCGTCGATGATCTTTTTCAAAAAGGGCGGGAACGGGGCCGTCGCGAACGACCGGCCGGTCGTGACGTTCTCGATGACGCCGCCGTCAAAGTCGATCCGCACGCTGTCGCCCGCCGAGATCCCGGCGACCGCCTCCGGGCATTCGATGATCGCAAGGCCGATGTTGATCGCGTTGCGGTAGAAAATGCGCGCGAACGTGTTGGCGACGACGCACGACACGCCGCATGTCAAAAGCGCCAGCGGCGCGTGCTCACGCGAGGAGCCGCAGCCGAAATTGTCGCCCGCGACGACGACGGCGCCGGGTATTACTTTGTGGATGAAGTCCGCGTCGCTGTCGTCCATGCAGTGCGCGGCCAGCGCCTTCGCGTCCGGCGTGTTCATGTAGCGCGCCGGGATGATGACGTCGGTGTTGACGTCGTCGCCGTATTTGAAAACAGAACCGCTGACGATCATGCCAATCCCTCCAGTTCAGAAGGTTCCGCGATTCGGCCGAGCACGGCGCTGGCCGCCGCGACGGCCGGCCCGGCGAGGATCACTTCGCTCTTTTTGTGGCCCATGCGGCCGACGAAGTTGCGGTTCGTCGTCGCGACCGCGCGCTCTCCGTCCGCGAGGATGCCCATGTACCCGCCGAGGCACGGCCCGCACGTCGGCGTCGAAATGGCGCAGCCCGCGTCGAGGAACACCGTGAACAGCCCTTCGTCCATCGCCTGCCGGTACACGCCCTGCGTCGCGGGGATAACGATGCAGCGCACGCCCTTTTTGACCCTGCGGCCTTTGAGAATTTCGGCCGCGGCGCGCATGTCCTCGATGCGCCCGTTCGTGCACGAGCCGATGATCACCTGGTCGATCGCGCGGTCGTCCGCGTCCTTCGCCGCGATCACGTTCTCCGGCAGGTGCGGCAGCGCGACGACCGGGCGGATCGCAGACAGGTCGATCTCGATCGTCTGGTCATACACGGCGTCCGGATCGGCGGTGAACGCCTGATATTCTTTGTGATACCGGTTTTTAAGGTACGCGCGCGTCGCGTCGTCCACCGGGAAAATCCCGTTCTTGGCGCCAGCCTCGATCGCCATGTTGCAGACGCACAGCCTGTCCTCGACCGACAGGTGCGAAACGCCGTCGCCGGTGAACTCCATGGATTTGTACCGCGCGCCGTCGACGCCGATCTTGCCGATGATCGACAGGATCACGTCCTTGCCGCCGACCCATTTCGCGGGCTTTCCGGTCAGCACGAACCGGATCGCGGAAGGCACCTTGAACCACAGCTTGCCGCTCGCCATCGCGCAGGCCATGTCGGTTGACCCGACGCCGGTCGAGAACGCGCCGAGCGCGCCGTAGGTGCACGTGTGGCTGTCCGCGCCGACGATCGCCTCGCCCGGGCCGACGAGGCCAAGCTCCGGCAAGAGCGCGTGCTCCACGCCGACCTCGCCGACGTCGAAAAACTTGCCGATGCCGTGCTTTCCCGCGAACTCGCGGCATTGCTTGCACTGCGCGGCCGCCAGGATGTCCTTGTTCGGCGTGAAATGATCCATCGTCAGCACGACCGCGTCCGGGTCGAAAAGCCGTGTAAACCCGGCCTTCTCAAACTCGTTGATCGCCACCGGCGTCGTGATGTCGTTGCCGAGGATCACGTCCACCCGGGCCTCGATCAGGTCGCCCGCGGCGACCGACGGGACGCCCGCGTGCGCGGCGAGGATTTTTTGGGTCATGGTCATGGGCATGGGAACACCTCCTGAAGTGAAGGGAGGGACGCTGGAGGGCTTTGCCCTCCAGACCACTTACCAAAGGGGTAAACCCCGTTTGAAACCCGGCTTGGGGTTGCGATCATGACAATTGCTTTTTCCCTTGCCGCCGTGAGGCGAAACGAAGGGCGTTAAGAAGGCCGAAGGCCCCCTTGCGTTCTTTCCCCTACATCACCAATTTATTGATCCCGTTCAAGTACGCCCGGATGCTCGCTTCCACGATGTCCACCGACAGCCCGCGGCCCGTGACGATCTTGCCGTCAAGCGCCAGCTTGACCGTGACGTCGCCCTGCGCGTCCTCGCCCTCGGAGACGGAGTGAATCGAGAAATCGTCGAGCACGGGCGTGACGCCGACGAGCGCGTTGATCGCGTTGAACGCGGCGTCGATCTGGCCTGTGCCGATCATCGACGTTTTCTTGGTGCCGCAGCCGTTTTTAAGCGCGATGGTCGCGGTCGCGTCGATCGCGGAGCCGGAATTGACGACGAAACTTTCCAGCGCGTACGCCTCGTCGACCGCGATGCGCTCGCCGGTGACGAGCACTTCAATGTCGCGGTCGGAAACGGTCTTTTTCTTATCTGCGAGCGCCTTGAACTTGGCGAACGCTTCGTCGATCAGCGCGGGCTCGAGGTTGACGCCGAGCGACGCGAGCCGGTCGACGAACGCGTGCCTGCCGGAATGCTTGCCGAGCACCATCAGGTTCTTCGGCAGGCCGATCGATTCCGGCGTCATGATCTCGTACGTTTCCGGGTTGGCGAGCACACCGTGCTGGTGGATGCCCGCCTCGTGCGCGAACGCGTTGCCGCCGATGATCGCCTTGTTCGGCGGGATGCGCTGGCCGATGATCCGCGACAGCACGTTGCACGCGCTGTAGATGCGCGACGTGTCGACGTTCGACACGCAGTCGTAGTACGGCCCGCGCGTTTTGACCGCCATGACGATCTCTTCGAGCGAAGCGTTGCCCGCGCGCTCGCCGATGCCGTTCAGCGTGCATTCGAGCTGCGTCGCGCCGCCGCGCATCGCGGCCAGCGAGTTCGCGGTCGCGAGGCCCAGGTCGTTGTGGCAGTGCGTCGAGAACACAATGTTTTCGGCGTTGTACACAGTGGACGTCAGGTGGCGCATCAGGCCGTACATCTCGTCCGGCGTCGTGTAACCGACGGTGTCCGGCACGTTCAGCGTCGTCGCGCCCGCCCGGACGGCCTCGGACAACACTTCGGTCAGGAACGCCCAGTCGCTGCGCGTCGCGTCCTCGGCTGAAAATTCGATGTCGTCGATGAACGATTTCGCGTAGCGCACGAGCGACTTGACGCGGTCGATCACCTGATTCGGCGACATCTTGAGCTTGTACTGCATATGAATCGGCGAAGTCGCGAGGAACACATGCACGCGCGGATGCTTCGCGGGCCGAACCGCGTCCACCGCCGCGTCGATGTCCTTCTCGACCAGCCGCGCGAGGCTCGCGACCGTCGCGTGCGACGCGGTCTCCGCGATGGCGCGCACCGATTCAAAGTCGCCCGGCGACGAGATCGCGAACCCGGCCTCGATCACGTCCACACGCAGCCGTTCGAGCTGCCGCGTCATTTCAAGCTTTTCCGGCAGGTTCATCGAGCAGCCGGGTGATTGTTCGCCGTCGCGAAGCGTCGTGTCGAAAATTTTGATCTGGCGTGGCATGGAAGCACCTCCTAATGTAAAGGGAAGGGGACGCTGGAGGGCTTTGCCCTCCAGACCACCTACCAAAGGGGTTAAACCCCTTTGGAAACCCTGCTTAAGGTTACGATCATGACAATTGCTTTGTTCCCTTCCCGCCGTGAG
>JAVBOQ010000256.1:0-4102 GCA_031550455.1 Eubacteriales bacterium | reverse complement strand
AGAGTTCGAGAGGCCGAGGCCTCTCGACTTTCCATCATTTTTGGCGACATGCGCGCCGAAAATGCGCAGATTCCAAAGGCGCAGCCGGAGGAATCTGGACTTTTCGCCTGAGGCCGCCCGGAAACGCCGCAGCGTTTCAGGCCGAATCCTCCTCGTCCTTCCTCCAAACGCATGAACCTCAGTTCATGCGTTTGCCGTGTCCAAGGGGCGGAGCCCCTTGGCGTTCCTCGGCTCACTTCCCGTACCGTTCTCGATTGCTCCACGCCTCCCGCACGCAGGCCTCGTGCTGCTCGTCGATCCGGTCGGTGTCGTGCGTTCTGCTGTTGAAAAAGTGAATACAGAAATGCCCGTCGAAATCGTTGTCGAAGATATGCTGCCCTTCGTGCGGCATGCAGTTCATCGACGCCGCGATGACGCGCCCGTTGACCTCCAGCCAGATTGGTCGCCTGTCCCATGTCCACGCGCCGCCCGCGACCGACTGGAACGTCCGCGTGTCGGCTGTGGTCGCGGGTTCCGCGTCGCAGTGGTTGTCGCCGCCGTAGCGGCTGATTCGGAACCGCTTGCCGGTGCGCACGTCGACGACGGTCGCCTCGTTCAGCCGCGCGACCGCCACGTTGCCGCCGAGCCACCAGTCGAGTTTTTCCACGCCGCCCGGGTGATCGTTGCCGATCAGCCGCCGGGTATTCGCGCCGACGATGCCGTCGGGTTCAAGGCCGAGCTTGCGTTGCAGTTTCATCACGGACGCCTGCGTGTCGTACCCGTACTGCCCGTCGGCGGTGACGGCGTAGCCGAACGCCGCGAGCGTCTTTTGCAGGTCAATCACCGAGTTGCCCATGTCGCCGGGCTTGAGCACGCGCGGATAGTTCGGGTTGTTTTCGCCCGTAAACGAAAGCGCGGGCAGCGATAAGTCGGGCGGCGTCTGCACGATGGCGGACGGATAGGGGAACGGGAAGTCCGGCGTCGCGACCGGTTCCGGCGCGCCTTGCGGCAGGTTGACGCGCACATAGCGCGCGGATACGTAGCCGTACTGTTCGCCGTACTGAATGAAATACCAGCCCTCGCTGTAGGACAGCAGCGTAAGCTGCGCGCCGCCCGGTATCTCGCCGAGCATCGGCTGATCGATGCCCGGGCCTTCGCGCAGCACGAGCGCGCTGGCGGTTACCGTGCCGGTCTCCGCGGCGGCGCACAATGGCAGCGTCACGCACAGCACCACCGCGATCCACAACGCCCGTCCGCGCATCGGCTCGCCTTCTTTCGCTATTTTCCTTATTTTAGGACAATCTTCGCGTTCTTGTCAACCAAATGGCAACGTGCTATACTGCATTTCAACCACAAACATTATGGGAGGGATCGTTTTGCCCATCGTCGACAAACCGTTGTCCGAACTGAAAGTCTATCAGGGCATCAACCCGAAGCCCGCGGATTTTGACGCGTACTGGGAGCGCGGCCTGTCCGAAATGCACGCGCTCGGCACCGGTTGCGAGCTGGTTCCGTCTTCGTTCCAGACGCCGACGGTGCGCTGCGACGACCTGTATTTCACGGGCGTCGGCGGCGCGCGCGTCCACGCGAAGCTGCTGCGCCCGATCGGCGGGACGAAATGCCCGGCCGTCGTGCAGTTTCACGGATACTCCGGCAACGCCGGCGATTGGTGCGGAAAGCTTGAATACGCGGCCAGCGGGTTTGTCGTCGCGGCGCTCGACTGTCGCGGGCAGGCCGGCGAGTCCGAGGACGTCGGTGGCGTCAAGGGCAACACGCTGAACGGCCAGATCATCCGCGGCCTCGACGATCCCGCTCCCGACAAGCTTTTGATGCGCTGCATCTTCCTGGACACGGCGCAGCTCGCCCGGATCGTGATGGCGCTGCCGGAAGTCGACCCGAAGCGCGTCGGCGCGATGGGCGGCAGTCAGGGCGGCGGCCTGACGCTCGCGTGCAGCGCGCTTGAGCCGAACATCAAGCGCCTCGCGCCGGTCTTTCCGTTCCTGTGCGACTACAAGCGCGTGTGGGAAATGGATCTGTCCGTCAACGCGTACAAGGAACTGCGCGATCATTTCCGCGCCTTTGACCCGCTGCACGAGCGCGAGGAGGAAATCTTCACGAAGCTCGGCTACATCGACGTGCAGTACCTGGCGTCGCGCATCCGTGGCGAGACGCTGATGTTCACCGGCCTGATGGATACGATCTGCCCGCCGTCGACGCAGTTCGCAGCCTACAATAAGATCACCGCGCCGAAGGAAGTGCGCATCTGGCCCGACTTTGGGCACGAAGGCCTGCCGCGTGTCAACGACTATACGTTCCAGTTCATGCTGGGTCTGTAAAGCAACAAATTGGAGGTCAACCATGCCGCACGGATTGGAAAGTGTCCCGGGGGACGTCGGGTTTTACTACAAGAACCTCGCCACCGGCGAAACCGAAGCGTTCCAGCCGGATCTGCCGCTCGTCGCGGCGAGCGTGATCAAGCTGCCGCTGATGATCGAGGCGTTTCGTCAGTTTGAAGCCGGTTTGCTCGATCCGGACGCGCCTGTAACCGTGCTGAACGAACAAAAAGTGCCGTCGTGCGGCGTGCTGACCTACCTGCACGGCGGCCTGACCGTTACGGTTCGCGATCTGGTGACGCTGTCGATCATCGTCAGCGACAACACCGCGACGAACCTTCTGTTCGATCTGGTCGGCGCGGACAACGTCAACCGCACGCTGGCCGCGCTCGGCGCGGAAAAGACGCGGCTGCGCCGCAAGATGTTCGACCGCGAGAGCGCCCGGCGCGGCATCCAGAACACGATCACCGCGGGCGAGGTCGGCGCGATCCTTGAAGGGCTGTACCGCGGCGAGGTGGTGTCAAAGGAAGCGTCCGAGGCGATGATCGGCATCCTCAAGGATCAGCAGCTGAACGGCAAGATCCCGTTCTATTTCTGCGAAGGCATCGAGATCGCACACAAGACCGGCGAGGATGACGGCACGACGCACGACGTCGCGATTGTCTACGCGGACGAGCCGTTCGTGCTGTGCCTGTGCTCCAACCATGTCGACGTGCCGCCGTTCGAGCGCCGGATGCAGGACATCGCGAAAGGATACGCCCATGTCTGAACACGCGTGGCTGCCGGCGCTTGAGGCGCTGCTGGACGGCGGCGCGAACCCGCTGTCCAACCTGGCCAACGCGGCCGCGCTGCTCGGCGCTTCGTTCGGCGACGTCAACTGGATCGGGTTCTACCTGCTCGACCGCGGCGCGCTGTGGCTCGGTCCGTTCTTCGGCAAGCCCGCGTGCCTTTGCATCGACGTGACGCGCGGCGTTTGCGGCGCGGCGTTCTCACGGAACGAAACGGTCGTCGTACCGGATGTGCATGCGTTCCCCGGCCACATCGCCTGCGACGAGGCGTCACGGTCGGAACTGGTCGTTCCGCTTCGGGTGAACGGAAGGCCGGTCGGCGTGCTGGACGCGGACAGCGCCAGCCCGAACCGGTTCGGCGACGCCGACCGCGCGGCGCTGGAAGCCGCCGCCCGGCTGATCGAGGCGAGCTGTGACTTTGCGAAATGCGGTTATGACATGGGCGCAGAACTGCATAAGAAGTAACTCTTGCGGGCGGAAAGATGGGATTCCAAAGGGCCGAAGGTCCTTTGGCAGGGTTAGGGACAGCGTCCGGCGTTCTTTACTTGGAACGAAAGCCCCCGAAATCTTCCCTACCCCTTTAACTTGAACACGACGACCCCGGACACCATCAGCCCCACACCGAGCCATTTCGTCCAGCAGAACGGCGTTTTTTCCGCGCCGAACAGCCCGAAGGCGTCGATGCCCGCCGCGACGAGCAGTTGCGCGATCAAGATAATCGACACGGCGAACGCCGGGCCGAGGTTCTGCACGCCGAGCATCACCGTCAGCGTGATGACGATGCCGAGCGCGCCGCCGAGCCAGTAGAGCTTGTTCGTCTCCGCGAGCGCGCCGAAGTTGCCCTTTCCGGCGACGAACACCGCGACCAGCGACAGCAGGAACGCCGTGCCCTGCACGAATACGTTGGACTCGAAAAGGCCGATCTTGTCGGCGAGGCGCGCGTTGAACACGCCCTGCACGCTCATCGCCGCGCCCGCGACGGCGCTGAGCAGGATGCCTATC
>JAVBOQ010000254.1:0-15280 GCA_031550455.1 Eubacteriales bacterium | reverse complement strand
TACTTCAGCCGCGCGACTGGTGATTCTGCCGGACTAGGAGGTGTAAGACGATGAAGGATGCAGCATTTTGGTTGTTGGCAAGAAATACGGCGCTCCGCAAGCTGTATTATGCCTATTTCGCTGCACCAAGCCAACCGGACTTCTACAAGGCAAAGCCGGAAAGCGCTGTAATCGCGGAGGAATGCCGCAAGGATTGGCTTGACCGCATTAAAAAAGAACTGGAGAGCATCAGGAGTGGACGTTGAAAAATTAGTGGACTCAGCAAGGAGCGGATTGCAGCAGTATTGCGAGCTGAGAGGAAGCGATGACCCCTCAAGTAGGGAACAGGCAGCAGTGATCAAGAGCATACTGAACCGATTACCCGAGCGTGAAAGGATGGTCCTGGAGTGGGGATACGTTGCCCACAATAGGTGTACACGAGCTAAAATGATAGCCATTCTTGGGTATAAGTCTAAAACGGGCCTTGAAAGATTTAGGGATCGCGCGTTGATGCATTATTCTATCTATTTGGCACTCACGATGTGCGGCGGCGAGGCGGGTTGAGGCACTTAAATTTGCGGTGCTGTGGTGGCCCCGCTCTTTTTATTTACATAATCAATTACTACCCTTTTATTTACCCTTTACGCGCCTGATGCCATCATAACGCACTTGTACACAGTTTCGCAAAAGCTAGTAAAATCAACACTATGTGGGACGTATTTGTATGCGGATTCATTGTGTTTATAGGGTTCCTGATAATTCGAATCTTGTCACCCAGACCACCGAGAGCCTTGAAAACACTAGGTTTTCAGGGGTTTTTCCTTTATATGGCACCTTATAAAACAGCACGAAACCGTAGGAAATCCAGTAAAGCTGCAAGTCAAACTGGCCGCCGATATCTGCTGCCAGACAAGCGTGGCTACATGCGGGGATCGTAGACGACAACCACCGAAGACAAGGAAAGAAGATTGCCCGCGCAAAAACAAAAAAAGCCCGCCAGCCTTCCAGCCAGCGAGCTTCGCCATCCAATCAATCCCCACTTGCCACTCCTGCCAATCCCCTCGGCATCGTGGACTGTACCACTTCAAAAATAAAATCGTTCATCCCATACTGCCGCATCCTGTAGTTTTTTGTGAACGAATCCTTGTTCGCGGCGAGCCATCCAAGCAGCCACCGATATGGTCAGACGGCTTGGGATCCCGTTTTCCAGCCGCAGGAATTGCCCGAGCCACGCGCGGTGGCAGGTGGCGAACACGTGGATTTCATAGCTGCTGTTCGCGTTGGCGTTCACAGCGATGATGCTGATGAGCAGAATCTCATACAGTGTGTGCTTGATTTCCCATGCTTGCCTCGGGTCCGGTTTCCGCCTGAGTTCTTTGACCAGCTAGTTGATGTGGATTCGTTTCATCTCTCTTCAGCCCCTCTCGCTTCTCTCCTTTCGACATCCTCGCCACTTCTTCCTTTTGGTTCTTATGCTATAATTGTTCCGATTTTCGTGGACAAACCCTACAGCGCGGTTGGAACAAACCCCGCAGCGCGGTTGGAAACGCATTGACAGCCTTTTCCCGCGCACGTATAATGTAATGTAGCATAAACGAAGCGAGGAACGCGCCGCATGGCTGATTCGCCGATCTGGATTCTGGTTCCCGCCTACAAGCCGGACAGTCGGATGTATGATCTCGCCCGGTCGTTGCGCCGCCACGAATACTCCGTGCTGCTCGTTGACGACGGCAGCGGCCCCGCGTTCGCTTCGCTGTTCGACGAGGCGCTGTCGCTGGGCTGCCGCGTCGAGCGCCACGCGACTAACCTCGGCAAGGGCCGCGCGCTGAAAACTGGCATCAACGCGATCCTAAACGCCGCGCCCGGGCTGACCGGCGTCATCACCGCCGACGCGGACGGCCAGCATACCTGCGCCGACATCCTTCGGATCGCCGACGTTATGCGCCAGAATCCGGACTGCCTCGTGACCGGCGCACGGGTGTTCGATCAAAAGACACCCAAAAAGAGCCGTTGGGGCAACCGGATCACGCGGGGCGTCTACCGGTTTGTCACCGGCGTCCGCTGCAGCGATACCCAGACCGGGTTGCGCGGTCTGCCGGCGCGCGCGCTTTCCGAGATGATGAAGCTGCCCGGGGAGCGCTATGAATACGAGATGAACGTGCTGCTAAAGCTGCGGCTTCTGAAGCTTGCGCTCGTCGAAGTGCCGATCGAGACGATCTATGTCGACAACAACCGCGGGTCGCATTTTCACCCTTTGCGCGACTCGTTCCGGGTATATGCGGTGATCCTCCGGTATCTCCTGTCGTCGATCGTTTCGTTTTTCGTCGACTATTCGCTGTACCTGCTGCTCCTGCACGCGTTTTCGCTCCCGCCCTGGCTGTGTTACGCGACTGCGCGCGTCGTGTCGAGTACCGTGAACTACACGATCAACCGCGCGGCGGTGTTCGGTAAAAAAGCGGACCGCATCTCCCTGCTGCGTTACTACGCGCTGGCCGCGGCGCTGCTGGTCGTCGGATCCACGCTCGTCGACGTGCTCTCCGGGTTGCTCGGCGGCGGCGCGGGCTGGATCAAGATTCCGGTCGACACGCTGCTGTTCCTGCTCAGCTATATCGTGCAGCGCGACTACGTGTTTCGATAATATAGCGAACGGCAAAAAGGAGGGAACTATGGAATTTTCCTTTGGCTACTCGGACGGGTTTTACTATGATCCGCTGATGATCCCAATCCTGGCGGTGATGCTGCTGGCGATCTGGGCGCAGTTCCGCGTGCAGTCCACCTTCCGCAAATACGCGGACGTCATGTCGCAAAAAGGCTTGACGGCCGCGCAGGTCGCCGAGGACATGATGCGAAACGCGGGCATCCAGGACGTGACCATCGCGCGCATCGGCGGGCATCTGACCGACAACTACGACCCGCGCGCGAAGGTGCTCAGCCTGTCGGCGGACGTGCATGATTCCGCTTCGCTGTCGGCGCTGGGCGTCGCCGCGCACGAGGTCGGGCATGTCATGCAGCACTATGAGAACTACGCGCCGCTTCGGCTGCGCAGCATGTTCGTGCCGGTCGCGCAGGTCGGCTCCTGGGCTGCGGTGCCGCTGTTCTTTCTGGGCCTGCTGCTGAGCTTTGGGCCGCTCATGTGGGTGGGCATCGCGGTGTTCTTCGCGGTGGTGCTGTTCTACGTAGTGACGCTGCCGGTCGAGTTCAACGCGTCGAGCCGCGCGATCGCGTCGCTCGAGGCGGGCGGCTACCTGACGTATCAGGAGGCCCGCCCGGCGAAAAAGGTGCTCAACGCCGCGGGGCTCACCTACGTCATGGCGGCGCTGCAGGCGTTTTTGCAATTGATCCGGCTGCTGTCGATCGCGGGGCGGCGCAGGGACTGACAAACGGGAGGGATGTCCGGATGAAACGCGCGTTCATAGGCCTGATCCTGTTGCTTGCCGTGTTCGTCTGCGCAATCGGCGCGGCGGGCGAAGCGTACGATGTTGAAGCGCTGGCCGCGGATCGGCTGGCCACGCGCAGCGGCCCCGGCACCGAGTACAGAGACACGGGAACCTATCCGGTCAAAGGCGAGTATGTCCGGCTGCTGTCCCGCGCCTATGACGAGAACGACCTCTGCTGGATGCAATGCGAGGTCGTTTCCGGACGCAAGCTGCGCCGCGTTTACACGGGCCTTCAGCGCTTCGACGCGACCAGTTTTGACCTTGCCGACGTGGCCGAAGAAGACCCGCTTGACTATCTGGCAAAGGCCACCGCCACGTGCCGCGCCATGTATGGCCCCGGCGACGGTTATGATACATACGACAGCCTGACGGTGGACAAAGGGCAGACGGTGACTGTCATCGCCATCGAAAACGACTATGCCCAGGTAGAATGGACGACCTCCAAACAAAGCTATCGCGCCTGGGTGCCGCTCCACACACTCAAAACACTCTAATTGGCAAAGGAGAAAGCTATGCTGGACAGATTCATCGCACAGGAAGTGCTGGCAGCCGCGCTGTCGCAGGGCGGCGACTTCGCCGAGATCTTCCTGGAGGACCGCGCGAACAACGCGCTGATTCTGCGCAACGGAACGGTCGAGACGATCAGCTCCGGCCGCATCCACGGCGCGGGCGTCCGCGTGTTCCATGAAAAGCGCTGCATCTACGCGTATTCCAACGACACGTCGCGGGCCGGGCTTCTCGACTGCGCGGCGAAGGTCGCGGCCGCGGTGCGGCAAGCGCCCCGTGGCATCGACATCGTCCTGCGCGAACGGAAAACCGAGACCATCCACCCGATCCGCTTCGCGCCGGGCGATACGAAGCACGAGGCGCGGCTCCGTGTGATGCGCGAAGCCGGGAACGCCGCGCGCGCGGTCAGCCCCGAGGTCGTGCAGGCGGTGGTGCGGTTCAACGACGCGGATCAGCGCGTCTTTATCGCCAACAGCGAAGGTGTTTTCACAAGCGACCGGCGCGTGTACACGCGCATGTCCGCGCTGGCCGTCGCGTCCGACGGCAAGGAGAACCAGACCGGCCACAACGCGCCCGGCGCGATGCGCGGCATCGAGCTGTTCGATACGGTCGACCCGGCCGAGGTCGGCAGGACGGCCGCGGAGCGCGCGGTACGGATGCTGCACGCGCCGGTATGTCCGGCCGGCGTGATGCCGGTCGCGATGCGCGGCGGCTTTGGCGGCGTCGTGTTCCACGAGGCGTGCGGCCACTCGCTCGAGGCGACGAGCGTCGCGCGCGGCACCAGCGAATTCTGCGGCAAGCTCGGCCAGAAGATCGCGTCGGACCGCGTCACGGCGATCGACGACGGCACCGAACCGAACGCCTGGGGCAGCATCAACATCGACGACGAAGGCACGCCGACGCAGAAAAAAATCCTGATCGAAAACGGCATTTTGAAAATGTTCATGGTGGACAAGCTGAACGGGCTGCGCATGGACACGCCTTCGAGCGGCTCGGGCCGCCGCCAGAGCTATCAGTTCGCGCCGACGTCGCGGATGACGAACACCTACATCGCGGCCGGAAACGACGACGAGGACGAGATCATCGCGTCGATGGGCGACGGGCTGCTCGCGACCGCGATGGGCGGCGGCTCGGTCGATCCCGCGACCGGCATGTTCAACTTCGCGGTCGACGAGGGATACCTCGTGAAGAACGGCAAAATCGACACGCCGGTGCGCGGCGCGTCGCTGATCGGCCGCGGCAGCGAGGTGCTGTCAAAGATCGACCGCGTCGGGAAAGCCGTCACATGCGGCCAGGGCATGTGCGGATCGCTCAGCGGCAGCGTGCCGACGAACGTCGGCCAGCCGACAATCCGCATTTCCAGCCTGACGGTTGGAGGGAGGTAAGCGCATGACGAACGAACAGTTTATTCGCGACCTGCTCGCGGCCGCCCAAAAGGCCGGCATCGGCGAGGCCGAGGCGTATTACAATCAATCGGAATCGTTCCAGGCGCTCGTGAACAAGGGCGAGTTGGAACAGTACGAGGTCAACACCAGCGGCGGATTGTCGCTGCGCGGCCTGGTGGGCGGGAAGATGGGCACAGCCTACACCGAGGCGTTCGACGCGTCCGCGATCGACATGCTGGTTCAGGGCGTGCTGCAAAGCGCCGCGCTGATCACCGACGAGGACGAACAGTTCATCTTCGCCGGAAGCCCGGCATACGAGACGGTCGACGGTTCCGGCGACCTGGGCGAGCCCTCGGAGCGGATCGACATGGCGCTCACGCTTGACCGCGTCGGCCGCGGAACCGATCCGCGCGTCACGGAAATGCAGTACGCGATGCTGCAGACCGGCCATGAAGCCGTCCGCATCGTCAACACGCACGGGCTGAACCTGTCGCACGAGGGCGATTACTGCTTCGCGTTCGCGTCGGTCGTCGCGCGCGAAGGCGAGCGCGTTTCGACCGGCGGCATGGTGCGCACCGCCAGCGACTTAAAAAAGCTCGATCCGGAGGCGATCGCGAAGGAAGCCGTCGAGGAGGCTGTATTCCAACTCGGCGCGTCGCCGTGCGAGAGCGGCGCGATGCCCGTGATCTTCAACAACTACATGATGACGGCCATGCTGGAATGCTTCTCCGGCGTGTTCAGCGCGGAGGCCGCGCAGAAGGGGCTTTCGCTGCTGAAAGACCGCGAAGGCGAAATGATCGCCGCACCGTGTGTGACGATCGTCGACGATCCGCTGAAAAAGGGCGCGATGTTTAGCAGGCCGTTCGACGACGAAGGCGTCGCGACATACACCAAGCGCATCGTCGAGGGCGGCGTGCTCAGGACGCTTTTGCACAACCTGAAAACCGCGAAAAAAGCGGGCTGCGCGTCGACCGGCAACGCCGCGAAGGGCAGCTACGCAAGCCCGGTCACCGTCGCGCCGCGCAACATGACGATTCAAAAGGGCGACAAGGATCTTCCCGCGCTGTGCGCGGAAGTCGGGCAGGGCTTCGTCATCACGGATCTTGACGGACTGCACGCGGGCACAGACGAGGTGTCCGGCGACTTCTCGCTGCTGGCGAAGGGCTACCTGATTGAAGACGGCAAAAAGGGCCGCGCGATCGAGCAGGTCACCGTCGCCGGCAACTTCTTCCAGATGCTCAAGGACATCGTCGCGGTCGGCAGCGACGCGAAACAGAGTATGTCGGGCTTCGAATGCCCGTCGGTGTGGGTGCGTTCGCTGTCGGTCGCGGGAAAGTAGGCGCGCATGCGTTCACCTGATCTTGAAATCCAAAGCCGCGTCGCGTTTCTGACGCGCATCCTCAAGGAGAGCGGCGCGAGCGGGTTTGTGTTCGGCAACAGCGGCGGCAAGGACAGCGCGCTTTGCGGCATCCTTTGCAAAAAAGCGTGCGACAACACGGTCGGTGTGACCATGCCGTGCCACGCGCGGCGCAACTACGGCGAGGACATGGGCGACGCGCGCGCGGTCGCGGAGCAATACGGCATCGAGACGCGTTCGGTCGACCTGTCGCCGGTTCGCGGCGCGCTTTTGCAGGCGGTCGCCGCGGCCACCGATCCGATCGAGCCCGCAAGGACGAACATCGCGCCGCGGTTGCGCATGACCGCGCTGTATGTGATCGCGGCTTCGGAAAACCGGCTTGTCGTCGGCACCGGCAACCGCAGCGAGGCGTACATGGGTTACTTTACCAAGTGGGGCGACGGCGCGTACGACGTAAACCCGATCGCGGACCTGACGGTTACGGAGGTCTACGCGCTGCTCCGCCACCTCGGCGCGCCGGAATCGATCATGACAAAACCGCCGTCCGGCGGGCTCTACGACGGGCAGACCGACGAGGCGGAGATGGGCGTCAGCTATGAGGCGATCGACCGGTTCCTGCGCACCGGGGAGGCAAACGAAGCGGATCGCGCGATCATCGAGCGTTTTCACGCGCGCAGCGAGCACAAGCGCCGCATGCCCGCCGCCTACTCGGACGGCCTGTTGCTATGAAAAATAGGATTCACATCCAATATTTTCCAGGCATGTGAACAAAAAGCCCGCCCCAAACGTCTACTGGAAAGACATAACGGATGGGGGGCTTTTTTTTGCGCAAAAGCGCTGTTTTTCCGGTGGTCATTCTTCTAATTCTCTGTTTTTCCGTGTCTGCCGGCGCGACGGTCGCCAAGCCCGTGATCTCGAGCTCCAGCGCGAGCGTCGGCGTCATCATCGGCGCCGCCGACGATGGCGCGGCGGCGCAACCGACCGCCGCCCCGGTGGAAAACGCCGACTTCTCGTTCGATGCGGAGCTCGGATACGACGGCCTGGTCATCATGAACCGCTGGCTTCCGGCGTTCGTCACCGTGACGAACAACGGCCCGGACTTTGACGGGCTGCTTTGCGTGAACCTGTTCCTGTCAAAAACAGCATACGACCGCTACGAGGTGCCGCTGACGCTGGCGCGCGGCGCGACCAAGCGCGTGCCGATGCCGGTGAAGCCAATGACCAAGCAGGACACGTACGCGTTTGAACTGACAAGAAACGGCGAGATAGTCGCCGAAACGCGGATCGCGCCGAAAAAGATGGTCGCGCCCGAGACGCTGCTGATCGGCGTGCTGTCCGATACGCCTGAGGCGCTCGCCTACATGAACCAAACGGCGAACAGCGTCGATACGATGCGCGGCGAGGTCTGGCTGACCGTTCCGCTGACACCGGAGACATTCCCCGACACGTCCGACCTGATGCGGGCGTTTTCGATGCTGGTGGTCGACGGGGCCGACATGCGGACGATGACGGAGGCGCAGCAGGACGCGCTGACCGACTGGATCCGGGCGGGCGGCGTCGTGTTCGTGTCGGGCGGCGCGAAGGCCGCGGACGGGTATCCGTTCTTCGCGGAATGGATGGGCCTGTCGGGCGGAAAACCCTCGGAATCCGAGGACATAACCGCCGCCTTGTCCGGGTACGTCGCCATCGCGCACCAGCCGCTCGGCGAAAACGTATGGCTCAGCGAAATGCCGGCCTCCGCCGCGCTGGTGTCGGACGGCGAACAGGGCCTGATCTCCATGCGCGCGGTCGGCGAGGGCATGATCCTCTCCGCGGCCTTTGATATGGGCGCGAAGCCGATGGCGGGCTGGGTGTCCATGGGCGCGCTCTGGCCGCGCCTGCTGCGGACGGCCGCGTCCACGCTGTACCAGACGACGATCAACCGGGCCGAAAGCGCCGGGTACAGCAACGACTATTATCAGGTGCAGAATCTGGTCAGCGCGCTTCGCGTGCCGAACACCGAAAGCGGGTTCCTGGTGATCCTGCTGCTCGTGATCTTTCTCATCCTCGTCGGGTTCGGCGGCTATGTGCTGCTGAAGCGGTTTGACCGCCGCGAATTTCTCTGGATCGCGGCGCCGCTTTGCGCGCTGACGTTCGCGCTGCTGCTGTTCGTGCTGAGCCGCTCGTCCGAGATGAACAAGCCTGTGGCGCTGACCGCCTCGCGCGTGTACATCGATTCCGAAGGCCCGCAGGTGACGACATTCATCGGCATCGCGACGCCGGACAACGGCGAGCACATGCTCACCACGGACCAGAAGCACATGCCGCTGGTGCTGTCCGACTCCTACTACGGCGACGACGGTGTGAACACGCTGTACCATGCGCTGGACCTCCGGCAGCGCTACCGGCTCGAGACGCGCCCGAAGGTCGGGTTCGTCAGCGACGCCGCCTGGGACGCGAAAATGCTCAAGGTGGATCAGGTGGCGGAGCCGGTCGGCGGCATCACGGGCCGCATCTGGATGGAGGCGGACGGCGTACACGGCGAGGTCGTCAACCGGGGCGATACGCTGCTGACCGGCGCCGTCGTGCTGACGCAGTTCGGTTTCGCGCTGCCGGGCGACGTCCTGCCCGGGCAGACCGCGTCGTTTGTCCTCAAGGACACCGGCGAGGCAATTGACACCAACGACCCGGAATTCACTTTCCAGCCGAACGTTCTGTACGCGTCGCTGGACGTGGACGCGGCGACAGGCCAGATGCTTTCGTACGGCGACATGATCGGCAGCTTCGTGCGCGCCGCGCTGTACGGCAACTCCAACGATTACAGCGTCGTCAACCAGGTGGCGTCCCAGAAAGAGGCGCAGATTCAGCTTTTCCAGGACGTGATGCCGATGTACGGCCAAGCCGCCTCGTACTATTGCTTCGCGTTTAACGACAGGATCGGCCGTGTCAGCGTGATGCTCGACGACGCGCTGGTGTCGCGCACCGCGCACACCGCAGTTCTCGGCGCGAAGCTGACCTTCGAGCCGTTCGGGCCGACCGGCGAAGTGTTCTTCCACCCCGGCCTGATCCCGGCCGAAGTCGTCGTCGATATGGGCGGGGAAGAAAAGCCGCGCCTGCCGAACGAAGAGGATATCCGGGGGCAAAACGGCAACCAATACACGAGCCGGGACAACTATCTGCAGATCGGCGGCGGTCTCGCGCTGCGGTTTTTGCTGCCCAAGCACGACACGTTTACCATCGAGCGGATGACGTTCTCGACCCAGGTGTACGACAACCCGCCGGCGCTGTCGCTGTACAACCACGAAACGCAGGCGTGGGACGGGCAGACGTTCGCGACCGTTTCGATGGACGGCGAAGGCTGGCGGCCCTACATCGACCTCGACGGTTCCATTTACGCGCGGTTTGAGCCGAACGCGGCCGGCAACCGCTACGACGGCGTCAACGTCCCGTCGATCGCCCTGAAAGGCACGGTGAAATAAATGCTGAAAACGGAAAACCTGACGAAGCAATACGGATCGTTCACCGCGCTGGACGGCCTTTGCATCGAGATTGACAAGGGCAAGCTGCACGGGTTCGTCGGCCCGAACGGCGCGGGCAAGACGACGACGATGCGCATCCTGGCGACGCTGATGCCGGCGACCAGCGGCGACGCCTGGATCGACGGCGTCAACGTCCGCGAGAATCCCCGGCAGGTGCGCCGCAAGGTCGGCTATATGCCGGACTTTTTCGGCGTGTACGACGGGCTGAAGGTGTCCGAGTACCTTGATTTTTACGGCAGTTGCTACGGCATACCGCTCAAAGACCGCGCGAAGATGGCGGATCAACTGCTGGACATCGTGATGCTGACCGAGAAGCGGAACGCGTATGTCGACACGCTGTCGCGCGGCATGAAGCAGCGGCTCTGCCTCGCGCGGAGCATGATCCACGACCCGGCGCTGATTATCCTCGACGAACCCGCGTCCGGCATGGACCCGCGCGCGCGCGCCGAAATGAAAGGCATCCTGCGCACGCTGCGCGACATGGGCAAGACCGTCCTGATCTCGTCCCACATCCTGCCGGAGCTTTCGGAGCTTTGCGACTCGCTGAGCATCCTGGACCGCGGCAACACGATCTTTTCAGGCGACATCGACGCGCTTTCCAAGCGGATGCGCGGCGAGTCGATGCTGTTCATCCGCGTCGCGGGCGAGACGGACGAGGCCGTGCGCTTGCTCCGCGAGACGAGCGGCGTGAGCCGGCTGGAGATGGACGCCGAAGGCGTGCTGAGCCTCGACTTTGCCGGGGAAGCGTCCGCGCTGCTCGCGCGGCTCGTCGGCGCGGGCGTCCGCGTGTCGGACTTCCACAGGCCGCCGGTCAACCTGGAAACCGTTTTCATGGAGGTGACGCAACAATGACGGGAAACCCCATTTTGAGCCAGTCGATGAAGCGCAGGATGCGTTCCTACCGCGCGCCGCTTCTGATCACGCTGTATGTGGCGTTCCTGCTGCTGGTGTCCTCCGCCGCGCTGATCACGCTGACGAAGCCCGCCGTCTCGCTGGGCAACCTGCGCGCGGGCATCGAATCCTACGCCTACATCGTCGTGATGCAGTTCGCGCTGATCGTGCTGGTCGCGCCCGCGCTGACGGCGGGCTCGATCGCGGGCGAGCGCGAGCGACAAACGCTCGACCTTCTGCTCTGCACGCGCGTCGGCTCGCTTTCCATCGTGCTGGGCAAACTGTTTTCAAACGTCTGCTTCCTGGCGCTGATGATCGCGACGTCGCTGCCGATGATGGCGGTGACGATGTTCTTCGGCGGCATCAACTTCTTCGACGCGCTGTTCATGCTGGCGTTCCTGATTGTCACCGCCTTCGCTTGCTGCACGGTGGGCATTGTCTGCTCGGCGGTTTTCAAGCGGACCGTGACCGCCACTGTCATGGCGTATCTGGCGATCTTCGCGCTGGGCATCGTCACGGTCATCATCCCGCTGCTCTTTCAGGAACAGCAGCTCACCGAGATCGGCGCGATGCTCTCCTCCGGGCAGACCGCGCAGACGGCCGGAATGTCGGCTGTCATGTGGAGAATCCCGAAACTGCTGCTGATCAACCCGGCGGTCGGCCTTTTTTCGACGCTGGTCGCGCAGACCAACATCCTGCAACGGACGCTCGGCAGCTTTTTGAATTACCGGGGCAGCTACCTGTATGACACGTTCAAGGCGACCGGTTCGCTGGCCTTGATCAACATGGGCGTGCTCGCCGGTATCTCGCTGGTGTTGACCTTTGTCGCCGCGCTGTGCGTCAAGCCGTCGAAGCGGTTCGGAAAGAGAAAAGGATGAAAAAGTCACTGTCAAAGGTGCGCATGCGCATCCGCGCGCTGCGATGCGGCGCGTGCGCCGTGTTCGGGCTGGCGGCAGGCGCTGCCCTTTGCATGGCGCTGACCGCCGCGTCGTTCATCACGCCGGTCGAGGCAATCCATCTGCCGCTTGCCGCGCTGTTTTTCGGCTGCCCGCTGCTCGGCGCGGTTTTTGGGCTGATCTGGCCCGTGCCCGTGGCCCAGGCGGCCCGGCGCGCGGACGCGTGCGGCCTGAAGGAACGCGTCCGCACGGCGCTTTTGTTCGCCGGGGCGGACAGCGCGATGCACCGCCTGCAGCGTGCGGACGCGGAGACCGCGCTGGCCGTGTTGCCCGTGAAACAGGCGATGCCGTTTCGGCCGAACGTACGCGCCCTGGCCGTGGCGCTTGCGCTGACGCTCGTCGCGGGGGTGCTGCTGATCGTGCCCAACCCGCAGCATGACGTACTCCGCGCCCGCGAACGCGAGCGGCAGGATCTGCGCGCGCAGGCGGACGAGATCGAAAAGGCCGCCGCGCAGCTTGCGCAAAAAGCGCTGACACCGGAAGAACTGCGCGAGCTGCGCAAGCTGACCGACGAGATGACCCGCGCGCTTCGGGAGGCCGGAGACAAGCGCGAGGCGCTTTCGTCGCTCGACGACAAGCAAAAGGACTTAGAGCGGCTCAGGGAGGACATCGAACGGCGTCTCACGTCGGAAACCGCGAACGCGCTGTCGTCGCAGCCGGGCCTTAAGGGGCTTTCGGACGCGATGGAGGGCGGCGGCGCGGAAGCGCTCGAAAGCGCGCTCTCCGAGGTCGCGAAGATGCTCGAAAGCGCGGAAGGCGCGGCGTCTTTCGCGGAACAGGTCGAGGCAGCCGCCGGCGCGCTGTCCGAGGGCGACGCGAAAAAGGCGTTAACCGAGAGCGCGGCCGCGGCCCGCGCGGGGCACGCCGCGCAGGCGGCCCAGGCGCTGGCCGGCGCGTGCCACAGCGCCGGCGCGACCGGCGCGAACCTGAACGCGCTGATGAAAATGGCGCGCAGCGGCGCGGCGAGATCCGGAACCGGCGGCGGAAGCGGCGTCAGCCAGTCGCCGGGCCAGGGCGCGGGCGGCGGCGCGGGCCGCGGCACGACGCAGCTTGACGCGGGTTACAAGGACGGCCTGACCACGAAAGGAAACGCGGGAACCGGCCCGGCCGAGATGCGCGTCGGCGACTACGAGCGCATCTATGACCCGACGCGCCTCGGCGGCGACGCGGATCCGTCGTTTGTCGAGGGGCAGAAGGGCGAGGGTGAATCCCAGCAGATGTCGCTCGGCCCGGGACAGGGCGAGCTGTCCGGCGCCGTGCCGTACGGCCAGGTCATCGGCGAATATCGGGAGGCAGCCGCGCAGGCGGTGCGGCGACAGGCGCTGCCCGAGACGATCGCCGCGCTGGTCGCGCGGTACTTTGATGAACTGATTCAATGATAACTATATAATAGTACGGGAGGAACCCATGAACGAAACGACGACCGCGAACGAGCGGGAGATTCTTCATTTCGCGGAATTGATGCGCGCCATTCAGGCGCAGATTGGCCGGGAAATCGTCGGCCAGAAGGAAACGGTCGCGGAGCTTTTGATGGCGATGGTCGCGGGCGGCAACGTGCTGCTCGAAGGCGTGCCGGGCCTTGGCAAGACGCGGCTCGTGCGGACGATGAGCCATGTGCTCGACCTGCCGTTCGCGCGTATACAGTTCACGCCCGACCTGATGCCCGCGGACGTCACCGGCACGAACATCATCGTGCAAAAGGACGGCGCGAGCGCGTTCTCTTTTCAGCCCGGGCCCGTGTTCGCGTCGATCGTGCTGGCCGACGAGATCAACCGCGCGACGCCGAAAACGCAGTCCGCGCTGCTGGAGGCGATGCAGGAGCACACTGTCACCGTCGGCGGCGTGACGCGGGCGCTGCCGGAGCCGTACTTTGTGCTGGCGACGCAGAACCCGATCGAGCAGGAGGGCACATATCCGCTGCCCGAGGCGCAGCTTGACCGGTTCCTGTTAAAGCTGCTCGTGTCGTTCCCGACGCTTGAGGAACTGCACGGCATCGTCGACCTGACGGTGACGCGGGACGAAGCGCCCGCGGAAACCGTCGCGTCCGGTGCCGATATCCTCAAAATGCGCGAGATCGCAAGGCAGGTGCCCGTGGCCCGCCCGGTGCAGGACTACGCGTTGCGCCTCGTGCTGGCGACGCACCCGGAGCTTTCCGATTCGCCCTCCGTCACGCGCGAAAACGCACGGTTCGGCGCGAGCCCGCGCGCGGGCCAGGCGCTGATCGCCGTGTCGCGCGTCCGCGCGCTGATGGACGGCCGGTACAACGTGTCGTTCGACGACATCCGAAAAACCGCGCCGTCGGTGCTGCGCCACCGCGTCGCGCTGAGCTTTGAGGGCCTCGCGGGCGGTATGACGAGCGACAGGCTGATCGCGGCGGTGCTCGAAGCGCTGCCTGCGAAGTGACGGGGCAAGCCATGCTCGACGAACAAACCATCCGAAAGCTCGACGCGTTTTCGCTCGCGATGCGGGAGCACGCGCGCGGCGGCATGGGCGGCATGCGCCGCTCCCGCGCGACCGGCAGCTCGGTCGAGTTTTCCGACTTCCGCGCCTATGCGGAGGGCGACGACCTGCGCCGCGTCGACTGGAACGCGTTCGCGCGGTTTGACAGGCTGTTTTTGAAACTGTTCCTTGACGAGCAGGAGACGACGCTGCGCGTCCTGCTCGACGCGAGCGCGTCGATGCGCTTTGGCGAGCCGGACAAATGGGCACTCGCCCAGCGCCTCGCGGCGGTGCTCTCCTATCTCGCGCTCGCGCGGTACGACCGCGTGGCGGTGTCGGTCTTGCAGGGCGAGCAGGTGCGGCAAAGCCGCGTGTTCGCGTCGCGACAGGCGTTCCCGGAGGTCGAGGCGTACCTCGAATCCATCGTCCCGGCGGGTCAGACGCGGCTTGACAAGGCGTTAACGCGCGTGCCGGTCGGCGCGGGGCGCGGCGTCTGCGTGCTGATCAGCGACCTGTTAACCGATGCGGGCTGGACGCGCGGCGCATCGTCGCTGCTGTTCCGAAAGCAGGAGGTGTCCGTGCTGCACGTGTTGTCGCCGGAAGAGCTGTCGCCGGAGATGACCGGCGCGGTGCAGTTGATCGACGCGGAAGGAGAGCCGCCGCTTGACGTGCATATCTCGCCCGACGCGCTGCGCGCCTACCGGCGTACGCTGGACGCTTTTCTTGAAGAGCAGCGCCGCTTTTGCCACAGCCGCGCCCTCCCCTATCTTTTGATCAAAAGCGACATGGATCTCGAACAAGACGTGCTGCG
>JAVBOQ010000017.1:0-4171 GCA_031550455.1 Eubacteriales bacterium | reverse complement strand
TGTAATCGCCCTGGGCATCATTGGCCCGCCGGAAGCTTGCGTGATCACGGGCTATCGGGACAACGGTCAAGCGCTGCTGGGCTGGAACTGCTTCCAGGACAGCCCGGACTTCGCGCACGGCGTAACAATCGACGATTCGGGATATTTTGTCACGTCCTCCTGGTGGGAAAACAGGGATACCGTGGCGGTCATGTCCATCGGCGAAATGATCGGCGAGCCGCAGTCGCTGAAGGCGGTGGTCGCGAGGGCGATTACCGCGCTGAGCTGCAGGCAGATTGGGCAATACGCGACGGGCATAAACGCCTACGATGCGTGGAAAAAGGCCATATTGGATGAGTCTCAATTTGGTGAGAACATGGTCACCGCCCTGTTGGTGGAGCGGCTCATGTGTCAGGGAGACGCTACCGATTGCATTGCAGACGGACGCAAGAACGCCTACAAGTATTTCGCAAAGCTGGCCGATCAAAACCCGGAACAGCCTTTATTCCGGCTCATCGCGGAGCAATTCGGCGCGTGCGCCACATACGCCCACAAAATCTTCGAAACGCTGGGCGGCTGGGAGCGCGGCGAAAAGCAGATGCAGGCTTTCGCAAAGCGCGAGGTGCGCGAGGAGATCGGAAAACTGATCGACCGATGTAAGGCTGCCGACGAGAAAGCGCTGGGTCTGATGCGGGAACTGCTGAAAGCGCTTTAGGCGCCACCGCAGGCGTCGACGGGGCGTTACGGAGCAGCGGCAGTTGTACCATCAACGCAGTATCGCCGCCACCATAGCGTATCCGTTTATACTGGAGGTAAATATGCGGGGACACCCGAAGATTCGTTGAGACTGAAACCCTTCGAACACGAACTGACCATCCATTCGAAGTACATCGACCTGTATCGGGCGCAGGGCTTCCAAAGGGACGCTTTCTCTTTGGCCGAGGTTCAGGAGGCAGAGCCTCCCGGCGTTCCCCCTACGCCCCGTAACTCTTCCCAAATCCTCACCAACCTGCACATAAAACAGCCCAAAACAGCCTCAAAAATCTACTTTACAGCGCCCTCAAACGTGCTATACTGTTCGCGATTTTTTGAATGATTATCCGGGAGGGTTCGCCATGAAAGTAGGCTTGACCTACGATGTAGCGGAGGATTACGGTCTGCCCGCGGACGACTGGACGCACGCGGATTTCAGCACGCCGGACGGCGTCGCGTTCGTCAGGGCGGCGCTGGAAAGGTGCGGTTTTGAGGTTGTTCCGCTGGGCAATTACGAAAAAACGCAGCGCGCGCTGAACGCGGGCGCGCTTCGCGACGTGGACATCGTGCTGAACACGGCGGAAGGCATCCACAGCCGCAACCGCGAAGGCTGGATTCCGTCGCTGCTGGAGATGAACGGCGTCCCCTACGTGGGGACGGACGCGTTCGGACTCGGCGCGAGCCTGAACAAGGCGCACACAAAACTGCTGTGCCGGCACCTGCGCGTGCCGACGCCCGAATTTTTCGAGATCAACAGCGAGGACGACATCCCGATCGCGCTGTGGCAGATCGGCTGCCCATGCGTGCTCAAACCGAATTACGAGGGCAGCAGCAGCGGCCTTGCGCTGATCCGAAGCGCGGACGCGTTCGCGGAGACGGCGCGCGAGCTGCTCTCGAAGTACGGCCAGACGATCCTTTGTGAGCGGTACATCGACGGCCGCGAGATTACCGTGCCGATTCTGGGCACCGGCGCGAGCGCGCACTGTCTGGGCGTCGTGGAGACGGTCCGCCGGGACGGCGCGCCGATCGGCGTATACGCGATCGAGGAAAAATTCACCGACGTATGCGAAAAAGTCCTTCCGATTCTCGCGCCGGGCGTTGCGGAATCGGCGTACCGCTATGCGCTCATGCTGCATAATTATTTGGGTTGCCGCGACTTCAACCGCGCCGATTTCCGGCTGGACGCGCAAAACCGCCTGTACTTCCTCGAAATGAACCCGCTGCCCGACCTCGCGGAGGAAAGCTCCTATCCGATGTGCTGCGCGCTCAAAGGCATTCCGTTCCATGAGGCGCTGCGGGCGATCATCGAAAGCGCGCTGGACCGGTACCGCGGAGAGGTGCGGGTTCAGGAAGCGGAACTGGTTATGGCGTAATCAAAGAACGCAGGGCCAATGGCCCTCCCCTCACGCCTCCCCGCCGAAAAAGCGCTGCTCCAGCATCGCGCAGAGCGCGTGGTACGCCGGCAGGTGCAGTTCCTGCACGTCCGCCGGACAATTGCCCCGCACGACGACCACTATGTCGGAAGCCTCCGCCAGCCTGCCGCCGTCGCCGCCCGCAAGCCCAAGCACCGTCAGCCCGCGCGCTTTCGCCACCTGCGCCGCCAGCAAAACATTCCGGGCGTTCCCGCTGGTACTGATGCCCAAAAAGACGTCGCCGGGTCGGCCATATCCGATGATTTGCTGCGCGAATGTCAGCTCCGCGCCTACGTCGTTGCCAAACGCGGTGGAAAGCGCGCTGTGATCGGTCAGCGCGATGGCCGGCAGGCCCGACTGCAGGCGGTTCGCCGCGTCGGGCGCAGTGCTTTTCGTGGCGCGCTCGATCCGCGCGCGCGCATCCTCCGGCAGCGGCCTGAGCAGGCAAAACCCTTTCATCAGTTCGCCGACGATGTGCTGCGCGTCGGCGCAGCTTCCGCCGTTGCCCGCGATCAACAGCTTGCCGCCGCGTTCAAAACAGCCGCGGAGCGCCTCATAGGCTTCAAGCAGCGCGTCCCGCTGATCGGAAAGCGCCGGATGGCGCGCGATGGCGCGGTCCAAATGCGCGAGCACGCGCGGATCCCGTTCGCGCCCCTCCGTCGGGTCAATCCCGAGGCCGTGCAGCGCGACCATGACGCTCGCAAGGTCGCCCAGCGCCTCCCCGGTTTCCGCCGGGACAACGCGCAGGCCCTCCAATGAAAACGGTATGGCTTCGCGCCGCAGCGCGGCCTCCATCGCCGGGCGTAGCAACGATTCACAGCGCACGAACACGCTGCCGATGACGATTGTTTCCGGGTTGAGCGTATCCACAAGAAGGCTCAGCCCTCGCCCCAGCATTTCGCCCACATGGTTGAATATCTCGACGGCGTCCGTGTCGCCGGCCTTCGCGTAGTCTGCGATGACGCGCGTCGTGATGTCCTCGTCCTTCACGCCGTCGCGCGTCCATTTCGGCGGCGCGCCCGCGTCGCAAAGGCGCTTCGTCCAGGCCTGCGCCTGGCGGCCGATGCCGCCGCCCGATGTATAGCCCTCGAAGGAACCGGCCTTGCCGAATCCGACCGGGCCGTCCTCGGTCAGCCGCAGATGGCCGACCTCGCCGCCCATGTCGCTCATGCCGCAAAGCAGATTGCCCTCGGCGATCACGCCCGCGCCCATGCCGGTGCCCATGGTCAGGAACACCATGTTGCGCGTCCCGCGCCCCGCGCCGAGCTTCCATTCGACAAGCGCGCACGCGTTCGCGTCGTTCTGCAAAAACGCGGGCACGCCGTAGCGGGCTTCCAGCATCTTTACGAGCGGGACATTGACCCATCCCGGCAGGTTGGGCGGGCAAAGCACTACGCCGCGCCTGCTGTCCAACGGGCCGCCGCAACTGACGCCGATCGCCCGGATATCCGACGCCGTCAAGCCGTGCTTTTCAAGCATCGCGTCCACCGCCGCATACAACCTGCCGAGCGTATCGTCCAGCCCGCGCTCGGGCAGCGTGTCAAAGCGGGCTTTGTCGTCAATGTGAATTCCGCCGTCCACATGCGCAAGCAGCGCCGCGCACTTGGTTCCGCCGATGTCCAGCCCCAGAAACGGCTTGGCGTTTTGAGAACGGTTTTTCATGATCAAGGCCTCTTTCCGTACAAAATGTGCTATACTGACCCCATGAACGGGAGGGTTGCGGGATGGACGACTTGCGCGTTCCACGGCTGGCGGCGGCGCAGACCGTTGTCCTGGGCGGAAACATCGCGGGCCTTGCCTGTGCGTTGCTGCGCGCGGAGAAAGGCGAGCGTGTGCTCCTGGTCGAGCAGGGAACCTGCCTGTACCGCGACATGGACCGAAGCGGATGCTACGCGCTTCCCGTCCGGCCGCGGGGCGACGCCTTGAACCGGTTGTTCCCCGAAGCGTGCGAAACCGAAGACGGGTTCGCGCATCCCGATCGCCTCAAACGTCACGGCGAGGCACTCTGCGCGCAGTCCGGCGTGCAA
>JAVBOQ010000057.1:0-10512 GCA_031550455.1 Eubacteriales bacterium | reverse complement strand
CGCGCACTCCCTAACTGGAATTGGTATTACTCCCCCTCGAACATCATTTCCTCGACGAACATCCGCTGAAAGAACGGGTCCGTCGCCAGATCCATGACGGTTGCCCGGGCGCAGAGCGCTTCCGCCGCGCGCCTGCGCTCGTCCGACAGCAGCGCGAGCGAAGCGCCCATACCGGCCGCGTTGCCGATCGCGCGCGCGCGCGGAAGCAGCGCGGGCGGGATCAATCCGATCCGGGCGGCGTTCGTGGGGTCGATCCGGCTGCCGAATCCGCCCGCGATCAGCAGCGCGGACACATCCTTTTCATTTACGTTGGCGGCGTGGAGCAGCGTGCGCATCCCGGCGCAGAGCGCGCTTTTGGCCAATTGCACCGCGCGGATGTCGCGACCGGTCAAGGACGCCGCGCCGCCGAGCGGGAAAGGATCCGCGCCGGTCAGGCGGCCTGTCTCGTCGATCGCTTCGACCGTCAACATCGCCGCGACCGCGTCGACCAGCCCGGAGCCGCAAATGCCGGCGGCCTCACAGCCGCCCAGCACGTCGACCGCGACGCGTCCGTCCGTGACCCACGCGCGGTGAATCGCGCCGTCGCGCGCTGTCATGCCGCATGATATGCCCGCGCCCTCAAACGCGGGCCCGGCCGCGGTTGAACAGCAAAGCAGCGCGCCGTCTGCCGCCAGCGCCATTTCGCCGTTCGTGCCGATGTCCACCAGCAATCGCGGCGTGCCGTTCCGCGCGTCAAACCCGGCGGTCAGCATCGCCGCCGTCATGTCCGCGCCGACATACGCCCCGGCGCAGGGCGGCAGGTACGCCTTTGCGCAGGTCGGCAGGCCGACGGCGTCGCCCGGAACAAACATGCCAAACCGACAATCCGCGTCAAACGGCGCGTACGCGATGGATGTAGGGTCGCGCCCGGTCAGAAAATACAGCATCGCGGTGTTCCCGCAGACGACCGCGCTTTGAACCGCCGCAGCCGGGACGCCCGCCCTCGCGCAGAGCACGCCGCAAAGAGACGACACGCAGCCGCGCACGCTGTCGCGCAGCGCGGGCAGGTCGCCGCCAAGCGCGCGGTCGATGCGCGTCGTCACATCCGCGCCGAGCGCGCCCTGCGGGTTTTTCACCGCCGCCTCGCCAAGCGCCGCGCCGGTTGAAAGGTCGTACAGGTACGCCGCGACCGTCGTCGTGCCGATGTCGACCGCCAGGCCGATTCCGTCGCCCCACGGCGCGAGCGTATGCGGAGGCAGCTCGCCGCGCGTGACGATTTCATCGCGCCGCGGCACCGTCTCCACCTGCGAAACGGTCACGTTTGGCCCGGTTACGGCGGCCATGCACGCGTATCGGATGCCCTCCCGCATGTCCGCGTCCGACAGAAGCGCGCGTTCGCGCGCGTCCGGCGGCGCGATGTCGCCCGAAGCGCGCACGCGGCATTTTAAGCATTTTCCGCGCCCGCCGCACGGCAGATCAATGGGCTCGCCGCGCGCGCGAAGCAAATCCGCAAGCAGCGTCATACGGGAAAGCACCTCTTTTCAGCGCGGAGTAGCGGCCGTTATACCATTTTACGTCAGGTATTACGCCTCTTTCTCTACAAAAGCGATCGCGTTGCCGTTCGGGCCAATGTGCGCGCCGACAATGGCCCCGATCGGAAACATGCCGGTTTGTTTGAACTGGAACTGCTCCTGCGCCTGCCGGAACATGCGGTTGCCGGTTTCGTTTTGCACCGTGTAGCCAAAGTAGACGGGAAACGCGGGATCGTAGCCCGGCCCCTCCGTCAGGCGGTCCAGCAGCGTCTGGTAGTTGCGGCCGCGGCCGCACAGCGCGATGACGCCTTTTCTGGCGGTGATCACCGGCTTGATGTGCAGCAGATTTCCGGCCAGCGCGACGGTGCGCGGCAGCTGACCGCCCTTGTACAGGTAGGTCAGCGTATCGATCAGCCCGAAGACCTTGGTGCGCGCGGCGAGCCGCTGCGTTTTTTCGGCAATGGTCGCGGCGTCATGCCCTTCGCCGCGCAGTTGCACGGCGTACTCAACCAGAATGCGCAGGGCGATGATCGCGCTGCCGGAATCGACGATGTGTACATCCGGGTGGCCGACCGCGTCGCGCGTCATTTTGGCGGCCTGCACCGTCCCGGACAGCCCCGCCGAGATCAGCACGCAGACGACGCTGTCGCCCGCCTCCTTGGCCGCCTTGAACTCGCGCTCAAACGCTTCGGCGGAGCCCTGCCCGGTTTTTGGGAACTGCTTGCTTGTCGTCAAAAGCTCATAAAACCTTGAAAAATCTTCATCTCGCGCCTGGTCATACTCGATGCCGGGAAACATGACGGGCATCGGGATGTATACGACATCGAGCTTTTTTGCTTCTGTAGGTGTGATGTCCGCCGCCGAATCGATAAAAATCCGTACCATGATGCCTCCTGCGTTACGGCGGTGCAACCGGTCGCTGCGCCCGCCGGCGATCGCTCTATTATATCGATCGTGGTGCAAAAGCGCAAGTCAGCGTTGACGCCCTCCATGGGCGTACACATGGAGCGCCGGGCTTTGATGGTTTCCCAAACGTGCATGTGAATCTGATGCTGCGCAATTATGCGCGCGTAGCGAAGGTGGTGGGCGATTGCGTCTCGGGCGATGTCTCCGCGCACTCCAGCCGGGGCATCCGCATGCGTTCATCAACGCCATGTATCTGGGCGAGCTGGCCGTATGCCGCGTGCTGTTTGACCCGAACGGGCAGATTGCGGCGCTGACCAGGTACTGTTCGCGCTCAATGCGCAGCATTGGCTCAACGAAAAGCGGGCCGTCGCCGCCATCGGCGGGTTCCCTTTGGCTCCCGCGGGTTATCAGAACCGCGTGGGAAACATACTTTTGAAAGTTGAAAGCAGGGATACAAAACGCCAAAGGCGCATCCACCGAGGCCATGGCAGCCGCGACGCCTGCTATTCCTCGGAGATCGCCCAATCAGCGTGCGTCATGATATCGGAAACTGTGAGCTTTTTTCCGGTAAGAACCGACAGGATAAAGCCCTTCTTTTCCAGCAACTCGCTGTCAACCGCGCTGTCGCCGGGTACGAGTATTTCCGCCGGATACATCCGGCGATACTGCCCGGGCGGTATGCCGACAACCTTCTTGAAAATACGGTTGAAGTGGCTGAGATTGGCAAAACCGGTTGACGCTGCTACCTGCGACAGGTTCATATCCGAAAATGAAATGGCGTCCGCGGCTTTCTTTATCCGGATAATGGTAAGGCAGTTGCCGATGGTCATGCCGCTGTCCCGCTTGAACAGCGAGCAGATATAGGTTTTGTTAAAACCCAGCGCGCCCGCGACATCGTCCAGCGAGAAATCCCTGGTGTAGTTGCTTTCCAGGAAGTCGACGATATCCTTTGATATCTGCGAGTAGCCGGTCGTTTCGATCATTCGGCTCTCGGAGCCTTCGGGTTTTCCGTACTTGCGGTAGAGGTAGTTGATCAGCGTTTGCAGGTAGTCGGAGGCAAAGACGGGGGAGGCCGGTTTGCCCCGCGCGCTTTCCACCAGCAGTTCGCGAATGAGCGCTTCCGCGAGCGCGTCTTGGGGAAAATGAACGGGCAGCGAAGACAGCATCGGGTTTGCCGAGGTAAACTTCAACTCATAGCAGCGCGCCAGACGGGATTCAATTGTACCCATGCCGTGGATGACGCCCGGCTTGGCCAGCACAAACTCCCCTTGGGCAGGCACATAGGTTTCCTCGCCTATTGTGAACGATATGGGGCCCTGACGGACGAAAAAGAGATGGTGATAATTGTGAAAGTGCGGTTTGATGCTGCTTTGCGAAGGGAAGTTTGATTCAGCCACCCACAAAACGTTCATGCTGCGATCCGGATTTGCCAACATCCATTCGTCCTCCAGACGAGCCGATACACTCTTTGATATTCATATGTCATTTTATCACGGATCACGATCCCGCACAAGACGGCTTATTCTTTTGCACAGGGCTTCCTGCTTCATGCGTTGCTCCCAAATTTTTTCGTATCCGCTATCTTTTCAAAGCGCTACGGAAAACAAATTGCAGACAAAATAAAGTATGCGATTCCCGCACCAACACATTGACAAATGCCACAAAACAAGTGTATTATTGCTATATGGTTTCCATGGAGGGAAATTCCAAAGATGAAGATCAGAAATTTTTCCGAAAACCACACATGAGAAAAACAGAACATTACGGGAGGTACGTATGTCAAAATCAAAGCGCGACGCAGTCGTTGTTGCCTCTGCTCGTACCCCGGTGGGGAAAATACGCGGCGCCCTGGCCACCCTCCCCGCCCCTGACCTTGGCGCGATCGTCGTCAACGAACTTGTAAAGAGGGCAAAGGTCGACCCCATGGAGATTGACGAGGCGATCCTCGGTAACCTCTTTAATTATGATTGGGGCAACGTTGCCAGGGTGGTTCTGCTCCGCGCCGGCCTTCCCTTTGATGTGCCCGCTATAACAATCGATAGGCAGTGTTCGAGTTCGCTTAACGCCGTCGCCTACGGTGCGATGTACATCAACACGGGAAACGCCGATGTCGTGCTGGCAGGCGGGGTGGAAAGCTACTCGCAACAGCCGCTCATGATCCAAAAGCCGCAGCAGTCATACCCGATGATTCTGCAGCCCGCGTGGATCAAGCCCTCCCATGATTCCGTGGGCAATCCTTCGATGATCACGACGGCTGAAAATTTGGCCGCAAAATACGAAATCAGCCGTGAGGCGTGCGACGCCTTCGCGTTCCGGTCACACCAGCTTGCAGCGGACGCGTGGAAGCGGGGCGCATTCAAAGATCAGGTTGTCCCCGTTTCGATCGCCCAAAAAAAGGGAGAGGCTTTGAAGTTTGAGGTTGACGAGTGCGTGCGCTTCGACGCGTCGCTGGAGGCGCTTGCAAAGCTGCGTCCGGTCGAGAAGGCGGACGGCGTCGTGACCGCGGGCAACGCCTCGCCCCAAAACGACGCGGCGACCGGCGTGGTTGTCATGAGCCGCGAAAAAGCGGAGCAGAAGGGCCTTGAGCCGCTTGCGGTCGTTACCGGCTTTGCGGCGGCGGGCGTCGATCCAAACCATATGGGGATCGGCCCTGTCCCGTCCACACAAAAGCTCCTGCGGAAAACAGGGCTTACGATGGCGGATATCGACCTGTTCGAGGTCAACGAGGCTTTTGCCGCCCAGGCGCTCGCGGTTCAGAAGGCGTTGGGCATACCGGCCGAAAAGCTCAATGTCAACGGCGGCGCGATCGCGATCGGCCATCCCAACGGGGCTTCGGGCACGCTGCTGGCCGCCCGGTTGATTTACGCGCTCAGGGAACGCAATATGCGGCGCGGCATCGTATCATTCTGCTGCGGCGGCGGCCAGGGGCTTTCGGTTTTATTTGAGCGCGAATAGGCGCCGCCGCTCGCGGGCGCGGGCAAGCGGTCACCGCGGGATATTGGAGCGGGCGCTTACCAAAGATTGGATTGGAGGTCCGGCATATGTCAAACATTCAAACCGTCGCGGTTCTGGGGTCCGGCCTGATGGGGCGTCAAATCGCGCTCAACGCGGCCAAGTACGGGTTTAAGACCAGCATTTGGGACATAAGCGACGAGGCGCTGACGAAGTTCGACGCCTGGCTCAACGAGTACATCACCGGAAGGATCGCCAAGAACCGCATCACCGGAGAGGAAGGCGACCAATGGCTTGCCAACCTGACAAAAACAACCTGCCTTGAGGACGCTGTCAAAAACGCGGATCTGATCATTGAGTCCGTGCTGGAGAACTATGACGTAAAGAAGCGTGTCATCACCGAATGCAATCAGTACATGAAGCCGTCCTGCATTATCGGCACGAACTCGAGCGCCATGCCGTCTTCGCTGTACGCCGGGTTTATGAAGGATCCGTCGAAGCTGTGCAACATGCACTTTTTCAATCCGGCGATGGTGATGGAACTGGTCGAAGTGGTCAAGGGGCCGCATACGTCGCAGGAGACCGCGGACGTCGTGATGGATGTGTCGCGCAGGATGGGTAAGTCTCCGATCTGCCTGCAGAAAGAAATCGAAGGGTTCATCGTCACCAAAATGGTCGGCGTTATCCAGCGCGGCGCGTACGAGCTTGTGGAGGGCGGCTATTGTACGCCCCAGGAAGTCGATATCGCGATGGAAAAGGGCCTGAACCACCCGATGGGGCCGTTCAGGCTGATGGACCTGACGGGCATCGATTTGGCGACCGGCGGCTGGTATGCGAGATGGCAGGCCACGCAGAATCCGGGCGACAAGCCGCCGCAGTTCCTGATCGACCAATACCTCAGCGGCAACTATGGCCGCAAAACCGGCAAAGGCTGGTATGACTACACGGGCGATAACAAGAAATAAGCGGTGCCCGGCTTGTGCTGTCCGGCAGCGCGTCGCTGCCGTTTGAGAAACATCGGGTCACATATTACGAAGGAAGACGGGAGGGGGAATGCATGGCGGAGAGGAAATTGCTCGAGGGCATAAGGATTCTGGATTGCGCTTCATGGATAGCGGGTCCCGCGGCCGCAACGATCGCGGCGGATTTTGGTGCCGAGGTCATAAAGATCGAGCCTCCGGTGTCGGGCGACAGTTACCGCAACAAGTACAGCGAGACCTACTATGCGCCGCATGGCTGCTACGATTATCCGTGGTTTGTCGATTCGAGAAACAAAGCGAGCCTGACCCTGAACCTCAAAAGCGATCAGGGACAGACCATTTTCGAAAAGCTGGTAAGGACAGCCGATGTCGTCATCACCAATATGCCGCTGAAGGCGAGAAAGCGGCTCAGGCTGACTTACGAGGACGTGAAGGCAATCAAAGAGGACATCATTTATGCCTCTCTGACGCCTTTCGGTGAGAAAGGCCCTTATTCCCAGGACAAGGCCTTTGACACCACTTCTTTTTGGGCAAGGTCGGGCCTGATGGATCTCCTTCGCGGGAGAAACGACAGACCCCGGAGCGGCCTCCCCGGCCAGGGCGACCATCCCACCGCGATGGCGCTGTTCGGCGGCATCATGCTCGCGCTGTATGACAGGGAGAGAACGGGCGAAGGCCGCATGGTCAGCACCAGCCTCCTGCACAACGGCATCTGGGCAAACGCGCTTGCGGTGCAGGGAGGAAGCACCCTTGAATGGTTCGAGGGCCCGTCATGGGACGCGGGGGTTGTCCGTTTTGTAAAGAACGCGCAGTACATCACCAGGGACGAACGTATCGTCACGTTCGACATGGTGGACAGCGAGGACGAAATGTGCCGCCTGTTTGATCTGCTCGGCATCCGGGAGCGGGTGGTCGGCCATCCGTCCTACAAGGCTTACAGCAAGGCGTCGCCGGTCGTTTATAAGGATGAGTCCGAGCTGATCAGCGTGGTGCAAGGCGCGATTTCCAAGTGGAATCAAAAGGATTTGCTTGAAGCCGCGCGCGAAAGCGGCATCACGCTCGTGTGGATAAACAAGATCGGCGATGTCAAGAACGATCCGCAGGTGGTGGCCAACCGGATGATGCCGGATTTGGACAAAGACGTCTTCGGCGTCGACAAAATCGTTGACTCGCCTCTGTTTTTGTCGGGCGCAAAGAAAGAAATCCATAGCCCGGCGCCGGCGTTGGGGCAACACACGCAGCGCATCCTCGCAAGCATCGGATACACGGAAGACGCCATCACGGAGCTCAGGGAACAGGGTGTCATATAATACCGATTCCAGGTACGGATTGCCCGCATCTCGCGGATATTTCACGCGAAACCTGACGCAAATGGGTATACACCCCGAAACGCGCGCCGCGCATGCACCCACCGATACGCCTGGGGCAAAATGAATGAGGAGGAGAAAAATGAAAAGGCGTCTTTCAGTTCTCTCATTGGCGCTATGTACCCTGTTGTGCCTGTCGGCATGCTTCACGCAGGCTTTTGCCAGCGCCGCGGGCGACAACGCGTATCCGCCGGCAAAGACCGAGGTTTCTTACGCACTGTTTGCCTTTCCGCAATCGCTCGATCCGTTCTACTATACGGGCACGGCGGCCTTCCTGATGAATGCCAACATCAACGACAGCCTGATGTTTTCCTATATGGGGAATACAAACGACATCAGGCCGTTGATCGCGGAAAGCATGACCAAGAGCGAGGACGGACTGGTTTACACATTCAAGCTCCGTGAAGGCGTCAAGTTCCAAAACGGCGAACCGGTGACCGTCGACTCCGTCGTTTACTCCTACACGAGATGGAAGGAAGCGCCGCTCAGCAAGGAGGCTTCCGCGGTCGTGGCGGGCATTGAAGCCGACCACGCGAACAATAGCGTGACCATCACGGTCACGTCGCCCGTTCCGTCGGTACTGCTTCAGTTCGCGACCAACGTGCCGATTATCCCCGAGAGCGTGTACGGGCCGAACGGCAGCCCCGATACGGCGCAGCCCATCCAACCGATGGCGGCTGTCGGCTGCGGCGCGTATAAGGTGACCCAGTTCATTCAGGATCAGATCATCGTGCTGGAGGCTATTGACGATTACTACCTCGAGGATGTTTATCTCGGCGGAAATCCCGTCCATACGAGAAAGATCGTGTATCGCTTCCTGCCCGAGCAGAATTCCCGTATGGTGGCTTTCCTGGCCGGTGATGTCGTCTCGATTCCCGATCCCACCGCCGAAGACGTGACGTATTATGACGCGCTTGAAAAGGAAGCGGTTGCAAAGGGTGAGTTCTCGCCGATACGTGTGGAGTCGGTCGAGTCGGCTTACCGGCACGGCCTTGCCTGCAACATGCTCGACCCGATCGTCGGCGCGCGGGACGGTACGCCTGAAGAGCAGGAGAGAGCTGCCAACCTCCGCCGCGCGATCTCCAGCGCGGTGGACAGGCAGGCGCTTAACATCGCTGAGTTTAACGGCTATGCCAACGACGCCGTGCGGCAGCTTGCCCATTCGCTGACCGAAGGTTACCTGCCGAACATGCCGTATTATCCGTATGACGTGGCGAAGGCAAAGGAATACTTTGCGCTGACAGGCTACGACAAAGACCCCAACTTCAAGCTTACCCTCAAGTACATGAGCGACGACAAATGGTCGACCGCGTTTGCCATTGTCGTGCAGGACTGCCTCAGGAAGGTCGGCATCACCGTGGAGCTCGAAGGCAAGATGACCGCGGCGCACAATGAGGACGTATGGGCGCCGACGCGCAACTATCAGCTTACCTACATGCCGTATTCGCCGGTGGTTTCCGCGCCCGATACCGCATATCGTTCGCCGTACTATTCCACCTCGGGCTGGAACCCGTTCAATTTCGCCGATCCAAGGGTCGACGAACTGATTGACGCGGCCCGTACCGAGCTGGATACGGAGAAGCGCATCGCCATGTACGAAGAACTCAACACAATCGCCACCCAGTCGCTGGCGTTCATCCCGTTCCTGGGCGTGCGCGCGCAGACCCTGATTTCCGAGAGATGGGCCGGCTACTTCAGCTCGGTCGCAACGCCTTATCCGAAGCTGTTCATGATGTGGTGGGAAGACGACGGCATCTGGACTGCAAACGATGGACTGCCCTACCTGAACGGCAGTGACCTGACGACATACAAAGTCGAGCACTACAAGCCGAACGATGACGGAACGTGGGCCGATACGCCGACGGATGTGGTGGAGTACAAGGGACTGAATACCGGCTTTGGCACGACGTCCGCCCCGGCCAACCTGTATGAAGGCTATGTGCTGAACACCGCCGTATCCGAGTACAACCTGACGATTCATCCGGACGGCTCTACGGTCGCCAGGTACTACTACACAAAAGCGTCCGAATAGTACCAATTCCAAACCTTACCGCATCGTCGCGGCGGATCTTTTTCCATACGGCGTTGTCGCTCTCCACTCGGCGTAGCGCCGCTACGCCTCGTTCCGGCTCCTAGCCGGATGAAAAAATCTCTCGCCGCTTTGGATGCGCTAAGGTTTTTCATTGGTATAAGGTTCCTCTCGCCCTCCGAAGCCGCGCGCGGCGCGACAGGGGCGGAGGAACGCCGGGGGCTTGATTGTCGGATCCCGTCCCTGTATTTGGCCGAAACGCGTCAGCGCAACCGCCACTCCGCTTCCGTGCGCTCCTCATACGCCTGCCTGGCCGCCTCCAGCATCGCCCTCAGCATTGCGCCAGGATCGGCCGCCTTGCAGACTGCGCTGGAGGAACCTGTCGCGTCCGCCCCGGCGCGAATGGTTCTGTAAACGTCTTCCGGCGAGGAGATGCCCGCGCCCTGCAGCACCGCAATGGCCGGGTTCACGCGCTTGACCGCGTCTGTGGACGCCCGGATCAACGCTTCGTCGCTGGTGACGCCGGTGCCGATCAGTTCGGAAGGCTCCACAACGACGATATCCGGCGCCAGCAGCGCGACAGCCGCCGCCTCCGTCAGGGAATCCGCGCAGACCACGCTAAGCAGGCCCTGTTCCCCGGCACGCCGTACCGCGCGGGCGATATCCTGGTAGCGCATCGGTCGCTCGGCGTGGTTTAGCATGGCGCAGTCCGCGCCGGCGGCTCTGAGCGCCTCCGGCAATATGCTCCCCTGCCCCTTTCCGGGGAA
>JAVBOQ010000024.1:0-4075 GCA_031550455.1 Eubacteriales bacterium | reverse complement strand
ACAAAGGCAAGCGTCCGGAACACACGGTATGGAATGGCGACCATGCCGACGATCGCCACCGGGCTGACGATCAGGAACAGCGCCTGCCGCCCGCCGTAGGTGGAGCTGGTGATCCGAGAGAGGATGGCGATGTTGGCCGCGGCGTTCTCTGAATAGCTGTACGTCGCGGCGGTGATGCACAGCACGCCGAACGCGGCCAGCGCGTATGTGCACAGGAACAGCGGCCAGTCAAAATGCTGCCGCGCCTTCCGGTTGACAATCGGAGATGTGGTCATTGCGTTTCCTTTCGAATCGCGGGTTTCATCCTAAGAAACGAAAACAGCCCGGACTTTCGTGCCGGCGGCTCCGCTTCTTTTTCCGCGCGCCAGGGCAGCAGCATCGTGTCCGGATCCTCGGCGCGCAGCGCGATGTTGGCGATCGCGGCCGCGGCCGGAATGTTCCCGGCGACGGGCAGCTTTTCAAGGATGCGGCGCGCCGCCAGCTCGTCCTCCGGCACGGCGCCCGCCAAAAACAGGTCAAGGGTTTCCGCGCACACCTCCGGCGCGTACTGCAGCCCGCTGTCGACATGCTCGGCGCGGATGCGGTTGACGGCGAGCATCGGGCGCGGCGCGCCGCAGCGCGAAAGCAGGCCCGCCGCGCGGTCAGCGCCGCGCAGCGCGGCGTCGTCCGGCGTGGCGACCAGCAGCAAATCTTCCGCGACGCGCGCCGCGGCTTCAAGACCCGCGCACATCGCGGGCGGCGCGTCGATGACGATCCGGTCATACAGCCCGCGGAGCGTTTCCACCGCGGCCGAGAAGGCGTTCATGTCGATCCGGTCGCTGCCGGTAAGCTGACGCGCCGCGAGCAGACGCACGCCTGTGCGCTTGTCGGTGACCAACGCCTGCCGCACATCGCAGATGCCTTCGAGGACGTCGCCAAGGTCGAACGCGACGCGGCTTTCCAGTCCGATCGCAATGTCAAGCCCGCGCATGCCGGTGTTGAGGTCGATCAGCACGGTTCGCTTGCCGCCCTCGGCATGGTACGCGCCCAGCGCCGAGGCGATCATCGTTTTGCCCACGCCGCCTTTTCCGGAGACGACGGCCAAACAGCGCCCGCTCATTGGGCGAGCGCGTTCGGCGCGGGCAGGATCAGCGGCGTCGGTTCGACTTTTGAGGTAAAGTAGTAGTCCAGCACTTCCCTGACGGCCGGGCCGACGCGCGCGCCGCCCAGACCGTGCGGAACGTAGAACACCACGGCGATTTCGGGCTTTTCCAGCGGCGCGAACACGACGAACCACGCGTTTGACTCGATGTCGATTTTCGATACCTGGGCGGAGCCCGTCTTGGCGGCGATGTCCTTGACATATTCCCAGTTTTCAAAGTACTGCTGCGCCGTGCCCTGCTCTTCCGCGTCGACAACGCCCTGCATCCCCTGTTTGATATACGGCAGATACGGCGCGACCTCCGCCGAGAGGTCGAGGATCGGCGTCGGTTTGTCGAACGACTTGACAACCTCGCCGTCGGGCGCGATGATGCTGTCGATCAGCGACGCGTCGTACACATAGCCGCCGTTCGCGACCGCGACGATGTAACGCGCCATCGCGATGGGGCTGGTCAGCGTGATGCCCTGCCCGATCGCGGTCATGACCGTGTAGGATCCGCCCCATTTGATCTCGTTCAGACGCCGCGCGATTTCGCCGACGACCGCGTCCAGCCAGACCATATCCCTGGACATGCCCAGCTCTTCCATCAGGATCGGGCGGATATGATAAACCCAGTTGGTACCCTCAACGCCCTGATCCTGGACGACCGCCATGTCCATGATCGCCTTGATGCACTTGTCAAGGCGCTCGTCGCTGTAGGATACGTTGTACTCCTCGCCGACCATCTTGAGGTGCTTTTGAATCGCGAGCTTGACCAGATACGCCCGGGACACGTCCTGGTCGTACGTCGTGATCGGCCGCGACGGGTCGTACAGCGACGTCTGGCTGCCGACGATGCTGCGCCGCTCGCCGGGCAGCTCGATGTTCGTCTTGCTGGTCAGACCGAGTTTCGCGGCGTACTCGTACAGCAGCCGCCCGTCCTTGCCAAGCCGGGCCGCGATCGTGTAGAAAAAGTAGTTGCACGAGTGCGACAGCCCTTCGACGATCGTCTGGTCCGCGTGCTTGTACTTTTGGCTGAGCGTGATCCAGCACTTCGGCGGGTTTGTTGTGTCAAAATCCGTGAAGTAGCCTTCGTCCGATATCATCTCGGTCGGCGTCAGCTTGCCGTTGACCATCGCGGCCAGCGCGGTGACCATCTTGAAAACCGAGCCAGGCGCGCCGGCCTCCATGATCGCGTAGTTGAACAGCGGCTTGCGCTCATCCGTCATCAACTGCACATATTGTTCCAGCGCCATGCCCTGAATGAACATGTTCGGGTCATACGGCGGATAGCTGGCCAGCGCCAGCACATGGGCCTCCATGTCCAGCACGACCGCCGCGCCGTTCTTCGCGAACCTGAGCTTACCGCCCTCTTTTGACTGCAACTCAAGCAGTTGCTCCTTGTACTTCTCCTGCCAGCCCGGCTTGGCGACCTCTTCCTCTTCGATGTCGCGGATCTTGTCGACGATCGAAGCGAGCGCCTTTTCGACGACCTGCTGAAACTCGGTGTCGATGGTCAGCTTGATCGAATTGCCGTCCATCGGGTCGACGCGGCCAAGCTCGCGGATCTTCCGCCCGTTGCGGTCAACCTCGACGTCCACATAGCCGCGCCGGTTCGACGAGTTCGGCGTCAGCCACTGCTCCATGGATTTTTCGACGCCGTCCAGCCCGACGGTGTCGGTGCGCAGATAGCCCTTTTCCACAAACTCGGCCACCTGCTCCTTGGTCTGCATCAGGCCTGTATAGCCAAGCACGTGGCAGGCGGTCTTGCCTTTCGGGTACACGCGCTGGTTCTCAACCGCGACGTTGATGCCGGGCATCGACACGAGCATCGTCTCAATGTCCATGACGGTCGACCACGACACGTCCTTGACCAGCGTGATCGGCACCGAGTTAAACGCGTTCATCTGCATTTCCTGCCAGACGGACAGCACCTGCAGCTTGTCGGCCTCGGTCAGTTGCGGAAACATGGCAGGCTCGCCTTTTTCGTTCTTGTCAATCTGGTGGATCATGTAGTTGTCGCAAAGCCGTTCGTAGATGTCCTCGATCGGCACGCTGTTGACGTAGAAGTTGCCCCGGAACATCCTTTCGCGGGCTGCGGAGATGCCCGGGTCGTCCGTGTTCGCGTAAAACTCCCATTCGCCAGTCTCTTCGCCGCGCCGCAGCCAGAAGTCGAACTTGACCTCCTTGCCGTCCCGCCGCGCCCGCTGGATGATATCCCAGATCGCCTTGGAATACGCGCCGTTCTGCTCCTGGCCGCTGGTCGGGTTGCGGTAAAAGGTGATATTGTAGATCGGCCGGTCATACGCCAGCACCGCGCCGTTGACGTCCAGAATCTGCCCGCGCGCGCCGCGCTCATAAATCCGCTTGGTCATCATCGATTCGGCGATCGCGCCGTAGTCCTCGCCGTAGTCGTCGCGGCCGCCGACCTGCAGATCCGCCAGACGCGCGATGACCAGCGCGAAGCAGGCGATGATCAAAATGCGTATGGCCCAGAAATTCCATTTTTCTTTTTTCATCATGCGTCCATTCCCCCTTTCGGGCTCGCGGGAGCCGGCGCCGTTTCGGGCGCGGCCTGCTTGGGTTTGCGTCGGAGTCTGCGCTTGCGCAGCCTGCGCGCGATGATGCCGTGTCCCGGCGCGCGCGTCAGCAGGTTCCCGATCAGCGGGAGCAACACGAGCGACGCGGCCATCGCCTCCAGTCCGGCGATCAGGAAACGCACGATGTGCATGAACTCAATCTCGACGCCTGTCAGGTAAAAATACACGACATACACAGCTTCTTTGGCCCAGCAGAACGCCCCGACCACGACGATGGGCGCGTAGCGCCGGATCAGCTTTTCCCGCGTCCGGTTGCCGGGCATCGACAGTTTTGCCAGCCATCTTTTGAGGACGACGCCGACGATGCCGGCCGTCACGCAGGCAAACGCCGTGATGCCGGACAGGTCGCCGGTCG
>JAVBOQ010000114.1:0-34311 GCA_031550455.1 Eubacteriales bacterium | reverse complement strand
CCCGAACTGGCCCGACAAATCGATGAACTCAAAGTCATGGTTGTGGTACAGAAGCTGGATGCCCGCCTCGGCGCACAGCTTGCCGAAGGTGGCGATTTTCCGCAGCGTCCGCGCGAAACCCGGCGCGCCGGGCCGCGTCTGGTCGTCCAGATACGGGATCGCGATGAACGCACAGCCGATTTTTTGGTGGTACGCGATCGTGCCGAACATATCCTTTTCGATCAGCGCCAGCGGAACATGGCTTGAGATCGCGCGCAGGTTATGCCTTTGCAGCATGGCCAGCACATCGTCGGCGCTGTGGCCGTAAAAGCCCGCAAACTCGACGCCGTCATAGCCCATCGCCGCCAGCTTTTGCAGCGTCGCCTCAAGGTCTTTTTCCGCATCGTCGCGCGCGGAGTATACCTGGTAGGCGATCGGACGCTTTTGCATGAAACTCACCCATCCTTTCATCCGTGCAGTATACCGCTTTGCGCACGGGCTGTCATGACAAACGACACCGCGATTGTGCCGTTTTGTGTCGGATCTTATGCCTGTTCGCCTTTCCTGAACCGGTTGGGTGTCAATTTGTATTGTTTTTGGAACGCGCGGTAGAACGTGCGCAGGCTGTCAAACCCGACCGCCATCGCGATTTCGGTCACGGGCAGGTCGCCCTCTCGCAGCAGCTGCGCCGCGTGGCGGCAGCGGAGCGAATTGACGTATTCGACCAGCGGATAGCCGAGGTGCTCGTTGAAGATGCGGGAGAAGCGGCTGCGGCTGTATCCGAAGTGATCCGCGACCTTCTGCACGGACAGCGGCTCCGTGTGGCGCTGTTGCAGGTAGTCCAGCACATCGCGCAGGAACGCCGCGCGGCCGCTCTGGCGCGCCTCCGCCAGCCCGACGCGTTCGATCAAAAGCCCCAGCGCGGCATAGCACAGTCCCTTGAGCGCCAGCGGGTTCTTGTCCCCGTGATCCGCCATCATCCGGAACAGCGTGCGGAACGTGCCCGCCGCGTCGTCCGGGAAGACACGCGCCGCGAACGACTGGCGGTTCATCATCTGGCGCACCGACGGCACGACGCCCGCCGGGATGATCACGATAACCGAATAACAGGACTCGGGCGTCTCGTAGCTATGCACGGTGTAGCTGGAATTGAGCAGCAGCGAGCCCGCGGGAACCAGCAGCGCCTCGCCGTCCAGCGTCGCCTTCAGCACGCCTTCCAATACATAGACCAGCTCCACGCTGTTGTGAAAATGCGGCGTGCAGCGGTCGTCGCGCTTGTACCACGCTTGCGCGTTCGCCATGTCGTCCCGATGGTTTTCGTAATACCCTTGCATGTGCGTAGCGTACCATGAAAAAGAGAAATGTCAATTCGAAAGGGACGGAGGGAGACGCTGGGACTCCGTCCCAGACCGTGCCAAAGGACCTTCGGCTCTTTGGAATCCCGTCTTTTTCGCCTCACGGCGGGGTGGGTTTTGTTTGGTTTCAACCCCAAGGAGGGATTCTTCAGCACGAATGCCCGGAAGCGGAGATCCGGTAGGCAGGGCCTTCCGGCGTCCCCTACCTCACCCGCATCTCGTCCTCCCTTGAAATGCTCAAAAGCACGCCGACCGCGGCCATGAAGATGCTGACCGACGTGCCGCCGGCGCTGAAGAACGGCAGCGGCAGCCCGGTCGTCGGCAAAAGGCCCACGACAACGCCCATGTTCAGGAACGCCTGCACGCCGATCATCGCGGTGATGCCCGCGGCGAGCAGGCTGCCGAATTTGTCCGGGCAGCGCAACGCGACGCGCAGACCCGCGTAGACGAACGCGACGAACAGCAGAATGACGACGGCGCAGCCGAACAGGCCGAAGTCCTCGGCGATGGAGGCGAAGATAAAGTCCGACTCGGGATAAGGCAGGTACGCGGTCTTTTGGCGGCCCTGTCCCAAGCCCATGCCGAACAGGCCGCCGGAACCGAACGCGATCAGCGATTGCGATAGCTGATAGCCCTCGTCGCTCATCTGCGCGAACGGAGCGCGGAACGACAGCAGCCGCTCGCGCCGGTACGGCTCGCTCCACGCGTAAAACGCGCCGACCGCGAGCCCCATTGCGCCGAGCGCGCCGAGGTGCGGCACACGCGCGCCCGCCACCGCGAGCATCACGAACGCAACGATCAAGATGCTGCCGGCCGTCGACAGGTTCGGCTGCTCCAGTATTAGCAGAAACATCGCGCCGGGCACCAGCAAAACCGGCAGAATGCCGGAAAAAAACTTGCGAACGCGCTTGCCTTTATTGGTCAGCGCGTTCGCCATGAACAAGACCATCGCGAATTTGGCGAACTCGGACGGCTGAAAGCTCATCCCGCCTAAGTTCAGCCACCTGCGCGACCCGTTCGCCAGCACGCCGACGCCGGGTATGACCACCAACACGAGCAGCACCGCGCTGGCCGCAAGCCCGGCCAGAACGGCCAACGGGTTTTGCAGCAGATGGTAATCGACGCGGCTTAACACAAACATCGCCACCGCGCCGAGCGCGATGCCGAACATCTGTTGGCGCACTTTTTGAAACGCGTCGCCGGAATCCTGAAACGTATAGTAGCTGGCGCTGAACAGCGCGACAAGCCCCGCCATCAAAAGGAGCAACAAAAGAACCAGCACCCGCGTGTCCACGCGGCGGCCGGTTCTCGCGCCAGGGAAAAATTTGGCTTTCACGGCGGTCTGGCGCAGCATCGGCGATCCCCTTCCTGACCAGCGATCGGAATGGGTATCCCTATGCGGATTGGATAGCGTTTATGCCGTCCGCTCAGCGCATCGCCGCGACAATCTCCTTAAAAGCGCGCCCGCGCGCCTCGAAATCCTTGAACATGTCAAAGCTGGCGCACGCGGGCGACAAAAGCACCGCTCCGCAGCCTGCCGCTAGGTCGCGCGCCAGACGCACGGCCTTTTCAAAGTCCGTGCCGGCGTGGGTATAGGCGGCGTACCCGACGGTATCCAGCGCGGCCTGAATCGTCCGCGCGGTGCGGCCGATCAGAACCGCGTGCCGGATGTTCGGATTCTGGCGGATGGCCTCGGCCAGCGCGTCAAACCGCATGCCCTTGTCCTCGCCGCCCAGGATGATCACCGTCGGCTCCCGCATGCCGTTGATCGCCGGAATGGAGGATTCCGGGTTCGTCGCCTTGCTGTCGTTGATGAACCGGACGCCGCCGACCGTGCGCACCGGCTCCATCCGGTGCTCGACGCCCTGGAAGCTGCGCAGCGCGTGCCGGATCACCGGCGGCGGCACGTCAAGCATCGACGCGATCGCGGACGCGGCCAGCGCGTTTTCCAGGTTGTGCGGCCCGGGCAGGCTCAGCTCGCCCGCGGCGCAGAGCGCGCGCCCGTTGACAACGATCTGCCCGTCCTCGACCCACGCGCCTTTTGAAAGCGCCCGCGTCCGGGAGAAAGGCACGGTCTTCGCCCTCGCGCGGGCCGCGACGGCGGCGCAGAACGCGTCGTCCGCGTTGTACACATAAAAGTCGTCCGGTGTTTGGTTGCGCAGCATGCCTTCTTTCAGCGCGCCGTACGCCTCCATCGACCCGTGGCGGTTCAAGTGATCCGGCGTCAGGTTCAGGATCGCCACGCCGCACGGATGGAACGCCGGCATATGTTCCAATTGAAAGCTGGACACCTCGATGACGGTGAAGCTGTCCTCGGTGGTTTTGAGCGCGACGGCGGACAGCGGCAGCCCGATATTCCCGGCGGCGCACGCGTCCTTGCCGGCCTGTTTGAGGATCTCCGCGGTCAGCGCGCAGGTCGTCGTTTTGCCGTTGGTGCCGGTGATCGCGATCTGCGTTCCCTTGGTCAGGCGGGCGGCAAGCTCAAGCTCCGCGACGACCGGCACCGAAAGGCGCGCGGCCTCCCGGATCACCGGCGCGTCCGGCGGCACGGCGGGGCTGACGACGACCAGCGCGCAGCCTTCCACAAGCGATTCGGACGGCACGCCGAGCCGCGCCTCACAGCCGAGACCGTCAAGCTGCTCGACTCCGTCCACGCGCGCCTTCGCGTCGCTGAGCACCGGACATGCGCCCAATGCCGCAAGCATCCGCGCGGCCGCGATCCCGCTTCTGGCCATGCCGACGACCAGCGCGCGTTTGCCCGAAAAAGCTTCATTCATCGCATTGCCCTCTCATCGCGACACCTTCCGGTATCCCACGCAAATCCCTAACCCTGTCCGACGCCCAGGAACGCGATCAGGCACAGCACGACGGTCACGATCGCGTACATCGAGACGATCCGGGTTTCCGGCACGCCGGACAGCTCAAAATGATGGTGCAGCGGCGACATTTTGAAGATGCGCTTGCCGTGCGTCGCCTTGAAATACATCCGCTGCAGGAACACCGACAGCAGCGACGCGGCGTACGCACCGGCGACCAGCGGCAGGATCAACGGCTGTTTGAGCAGCATCGCCGCGCCGACCGTCATGCCGCCCAGGAACATCGAACCGGTGTCGCCCATGATCACCTGCGCCGGGTGCAGGTTAAACCGCAGATACCCAAGCAGCGCGCCGCACGCGGCCGTGCAGAGCAGCCCGACATTGAGCAGGTTGTCCTGCGCCGCGCCGCCGGACAGCGCAGTCGCGGTCAGCAGCGCGAGGATCGCGAAGAACGCCATGACGACGCTCGAAACGCTGCCCAGCAGCCCGTCGAGCCCGTCGAGCAGGTTCGCGCCGTTCGTCGTGCAGATAATGATGAAGACCATCACCGGGATGTAGAACCAGCCGAGATCCCATGTCACGTTGAAAAACGGCACATGAATCGCGGAGCCGATCTCCGGATGGTAGAAGCAGTACGCGGAGAACGCCGTGGCAAAGATGAATTGCCCGATCAGCTTTTGCCCTTCCGACAGGCCGCCGGTGTTCTTCTTTGAGCGTATTTTTTTGAAATCGTCCAGAAACCCGATGACCAGATTGAAAAGCGAGAACACGGCCAGCGCGACCGCCATGTCGGTGCCGATGGCGAACCCGCCGATACGGAACGCGAACCCGACGACCAGCGCGACCAGCGCGAAGAGCAGCCCGCCCATCGTTGGCGTGCCCTGCTTTTTCTTGTGCGTTTCCGGCGCGAGCTCGTACACGTTCTGGCCGAACTTAAGCTTGCGCAACTGACTGATCATCCACGGGCCGAGCGCGAGCGCCGCCGCGAACGCGGCCAGCACCGCCCATACCATCCTTTGCATGCGTTATGCCTCCGTATTCTGCTCCGTTTCGGCCAGGAGTTCCGCGACGATCAGCTTCTCGTCGAACGGCTGTTTGACGCCGCGCACCTCCTGATAGGTTTCGTGTCCCTTTCCGGCCAGCACGATGACGTCGCCTTCCCGGGCCATCGAAAGCGCGCGGCGGATCGCCTCGCGCCGGTCCTCGATGACGCAGTACGCGCCGCCGGTCGGCCGGATGCCCTCCTCTACCATCTCGAGGATGTCGTACGGGTTCTCATTTCGGGCGTTGTCGCTGGTCAGGATCGAAAAATCGGCCAGCCGCCCGCCGATTTCGCCCATCATCGGGCGCTTTTCACGGTCGCGGTCGCCGCCGCAGCCGAACAGCGCGATGACGCGGCCGCGCGTAAACCCGCGCACGACGGTCAGGATGTTTTCAAGCGCGGCGGGCACGTGGGAATAGTCGAGTATGACCTTGTACGGCGTCGCCGTGTCGAGCACTTCCGCTCGGCCCGGCACCGACCGGATCGATTCCAGCCCTTCGCGGATCTGCTCCATCGTCGCGCCCGCGATCATGCCGAGCGCCGCGGCGGTCAGCGCGTTGTAAACGTTGAACATGCCGGTCAGGTGCAGGTTGACCGGCGTTTCGAGCATGCCTTTTAGCCGCATGACGAACGATACGCCGGTTTCGAAAATTTCAATGTCCCGCGCGTAAATGTCCGCGTTCGCGCGGATACCGAACGTCACGTACGGCAGCGTCAGCCCGTCCAGCATCAGTTGCGTCGTCTCCTCGTCGAGGTTAAACGCGCAGTTCCGCGACCGCTCGGGCGTGAACAGCTTTTTCTTGGCCGCCGCGTACGCGGCCATCGTGCGGAAGTAATCCAGATGATCCTGCGACAGGTTCGTGTACGCCGCGCCTTCGAACTGAATGCCGTCCAGCCGGTGCATCGCCAGCGCGTGCGCGGACGCCTCCATGACGACCGCCTGCACGCCTTCCGCGACCATCTCCGCGAGCACCGCGTGCAGGTCGATCGGGTCGGGCGTCGTCAGCGCGGATTTCAGCACGCGCTGCCCGATCATGTTGCCGATCGTGCCGATCAGCCCGCACAACACGCCCATCCGCTCCAGAACCGCCTTGACAAGATACGAGGTCGTCGTCTTGCCCTTTGTGCCGGTGACCGCAAACATCCGGAGCTTTCGCGCCGGATGGCCATAGAACGCGCCCGCGATGTGCGCCATCGCCGACCGGATGTTTTCGACCTGTATCTGCGGAATGTCAAGGTCCGGAATCAGCCGCTCAACGGCCAGCGCGGCCGCGCCCTGTTCCACAGCGGCCTTCGCGAAGCGATACCCGTCAAACAACGCGCCCGAAATGCAGAAAAACAGGCTGCCCGGCAGCTCGCCCGTCCGGCGCGTGTCGGCGCAAAGCCGCGCAATCTGTACGTCCGTGTTCCCGGCAATCCCGATCAAACCAGGCGTTTCCGCCGCCAATTCCCGAAGCGTCATGGTGAAACCTCCGACATGAGTGTAGCGCCTTTTTGATTACCTCGCCCGAAAGACGACCGTAACCGTGCTGCCCGGCGCGACGAACGTGTCCGCAGCGGGCCGCTGTGAGACCGCGAGGCCGCTGCCGTCAATCTCAAGCGTCAGGTTCCGCGCGCGGAGCTGCCGGCTCGCATCGATGATCGAAAGGCCGGACACATCCGGCACCAGCACGAACGCCTGCGCGTCCGGCGGCGCTTCGCCCGAAACGTACAGCATCACGAGCGATTTCTCGGCCATGACGGCGCCCGGCGCGGGCATTTGCGACAGGACGATCGGATCGTCGCCGTCCGTTTCCGACATAAGGCCCGCGGCCTTGACCGCCTGCCTCGCCTCGGCGACCGGTATTCCGGTCACATTCGGCACCGTTGTCATCTTCGTCTCCGTCGTTCCGTCCGGCGGAATCTGAAGATAGGCCAGCGTGTCGGCCAGGATCTGCCGCGCGAACGGCGCGGCGGTCGTGTTGCCGTAGTCGGGCATCAGCTTTGCCTCGTCGACGATCACCAGCACCGCGACCTTTGGATTGTCTGCGGGCGCGAACCCGACGAACGAACCGATGTGCACGTCATGGACGATTTTGCCGTCCTTGTAGACCTGCGCGGTGCCGGTCTTGCCGCTGACGCGGTACCCTTCGACCGCGGCGTTGCGCCCGCCGCCGTCCCGGACGACCGCCTCGAGCAGCTCGCGCATCGTCCGGCTGGTCTCCTCGGTGATCGGCGTGGAGATCACCTTCGGCGACGTGCGCTCGAGCACCTCGCCGTCTTGCCCGACCACCTCGGACACGATGTACGGCCGCATCAGCCGCCCGCCGTTGACCACCGCGCAGGCCGCCGTGATCATCTGCAGCGGCGTCACCGTGACGCTCTGCCCGAACCCGATCCGCGCCAGATCAACGTTCTTGACATACTTTTTGTTGATCAGCAGCCCGTTGCTCTCGCCCGGCAGGTCAATCCCGGTCTGCTTGCCCAGCCCGAACGCGTACAGGTACTGATACAGCCGCTCGGTGCCGAGCCTGAGCGCAAGCTCCGTGAAGACCGGGTTGCACGAGTTGCAAAGCGCCTGCGCCATCGTCTCCGCGCCGTGCGAATTCTTCCAGCAGCGTATCTTGTCCCCATCCACGACAATCGATCCCGAACAGTAGAACGGATCCTTCGGGTTTGTCACGCCACAGTCGATCGCCGCCGACGAGGTCAGGATCTTGAACGTCGATCCGGGTTCGTACACGTCCGAGATCAGTTGAATCCGCATGCCGTCCATCAGCGCGGCCATGTCCGACCGCGGCGGCTCGTTCGGGTCAAACGACGGGTGCATCGCCATCGCGAGCACCGCGCAGGTGTTCGGATCCATCACGATCGCCATCACGCGCCGTGCGCCGTTGACCGCGAGGCACTCGCGCAGCGCTTTCTCGACAAACGACTGGATCGTGCTGTCGATCGTCAGCCTGATGTCCTCGCCCTCCGTCGCCGGTATATAGACGGATTCGCCGCCCGGCAGCGTCCGCGCCTTCGCGTCCACCTCGGTGACGATGCTGCCGGGCGTTCCGGCGAGCAGCTTGTCATACTGCCGTTCCAGCCCCGATTGCCCCTCCCCGTCGATCGTCGTCAGCCCGATGACCTGGGATAACGCCGTGCCGAACGGATAGAACCGGACGCTGTCCTGGTCGAACGTGACGCCGGCGAGCGCGCCTTTCTTTTCCGAGGCGAGGTCGCGGATCGCGTCGACAAGGTCGCGCGTCACCCGGCGCTTGAGCGTGACCGACCCGACAGACTTGTCCGAGAGCTTTTTCAGCGTCTCTTCGCGCGATATGCCGAGCAGCGGGCACAGCAGATCGCAAAGCGCCTCCGGATCGCGCACCAGCCTCGGCGCGGCGGTCACGATGTACGCGGTCGCGTTCCGCGCGAGCACCTGGCCGTTCCGGTCATAGATCGCGCCGCGGTCGGCCGTGACGACGCCCGCGCGCGTCCATTGCCGCTCGCCCCGGCGCGTCAGCTCGGCGGCATCGACGGTGGTCAGCCTTCCCACGCGGATAAGAACCGCGAAAAAAAGAAAGGTGATGATCACCGCCAGCCAGATCAGTCGCTTTCGTACGATCATCCCCGGCATGGTCAAGCGCATCGCCTCCCCGGTGGGATCTGCGTTGCTGTAGAGACAGGCCCTTCCGGCCTATAGGCCGAAAAACGCCAGCAGCGAGCGGAACCATCCGCCCCCTTCCTGCTGCGCGGCATTTGTGCCCGTCCCCGGATGCGCCGACGGTTCCCTGGGCAGCCGGACGATTTGCTCCGGCGCCGGCTGCGTCATCCCAAGCCGGTTCTGCGCGATCGCGTGGATGCGCGACGGATCGTTCGCGCCAGCAATCTTGACTTCAAGCGCCCCGTTGATCTCCTCCGCGTGCGCGAGCGTCCCGCGCAGCGCGTTGCCGCGTTTGGCGGCCTCGGTCGCCTGGCTTCGGACGCCAAGCAGCAAAAAAGAAAAAAGGCAGGCCGCCGCCGCGACCGCGACAATGACGCTCCAAAGCGGCGCACGGATCGCGAAAGCCTGCTTTTGCCTCGGCGGGGCGATCGAAAGAGGCCGGATGCTAGAGAGTGAACCGGCCAAAGCGGCGCTGCCGTCCGTCCCAAAGGAATATGCTTTAGCGTAAGGATTTATGCGTCTTGACGCCATCGCACGTTCCTCCCCTCATGGTTCGAACTGGTCGCCGCTCCGGCCGCGGGGCTAGTGAATGTCGTCGACGTGTTTGCGCTTTTGCGACAGGTTGGTCTTCGTATCGAGCAGCTTGGCGGCATAGGTTTCCGCGTCCCAGATCTCCGCGTGATCAAACATGCCGACAAAAACCAGGTCGCGCGTCAGGCCGGCCGCCTCGCGGAGCGGCTGGGGCAGCAGGATGCGGCCCTGCGGGTCCATTTCCACGTCGATTTCCGCGTGAGCCATGATGTAGCGCAGATAGTCCATGCCATCATCGTCCGTCTGACGGATGCGGGCCAACTGCTCAATGACCACATCCCACTTTACTTTTGGGTACAGTGTAAGGGCCGTACTGGTGCTGTTCAGAGCGATCGTAAAGCCGGAGCCGAGCTTGTCCCGGAAAGCGGCGGGCACGATCGCGCGGTTTTTTCCGTCCAGATTGTGGGAATAGGTTCCAGCGAAGACACTGGACACTCCGCCGCCCCCTCTCCCCTTTGTGGCACTTTGTGGCCCTTTTTTGCACCTTGACCTATTTTAGCACCACCCAACCATCCTTTGCAAGCCCTATTTTCGTTTTTGATCTTTCATATTTCTATGTAGATTCTAGGAAAACATTTCATAAAGTTATGACAAAGACTTCTATGCGAATGACGTTCGCATAGCATTGTCAATTCCATGTCAACCCCATCATGTAGCGTCATATATCGACGATTTGCGCACATTTTGCCGTTGCTTCAATAACAATAACGCGAACGAATGCGAATACATTGTTTCGAATGTTTTACTTTTCCCTCCAAAATTATTACGCCTCGTTCGCGCCGGATTCGCCGTAAAAAAGTCTATGCGAACAAAAGCGAAATCATGCCTCCCTCCACTTTGTGTTTTGGGGCGGTCGCTTGCCGATGCGCCGCAAATCTGCTACAATCGCGTGGGAGGCGAAACGATGCCGAAACTCGCGCCGTACGACGCCGCGCTGCCCTATGGATACGCGCCCGGCGTTTTTCCCGCACACGCGCTGCTTGACGCGCGCCCAGGCATCGCGAGGCGGCTTTTGGTGCACTCCAAGGCGGAAGGCAGCGAGGGCGTCCAAAAGCTCATCGCGCGGTGCGAGGCGCTTGATGTCCGCGTTGAAACCGCGGATCAGGCGCTGTTGCGCGTCAGCCGCAAGGAAAACTGCTACGCTGCGATTGTGTTTGACAAGTTCCGCGACGCGCTGCGCGCGGACGCCCCGCATATCGTGCTGCACAACCCGGGCGACATGGGCAACCTCGGCACGATCCTTCGCACATGCCTCGGATTTGGCGTGCGCGATCTTGCGATCATTGAACCGGCGGCGGACGTGTTCGATCCAAGGGTTGTCCGCGCGTCGATGGGCGCGATGTTCGCCATGCGCGTGGCAACGTATGACGCCTTTGACGGTTACCGGGCGGAATACCCGGCGCACGCGCCGTACCCGTTCATGCTGGACGGCGCGGTTCCGCTTTGCGTGGCCGCGTGCGCGCCGCGTACGCCATACGCGCTGATCTTCGGCAACGAGGGCAGAGGCCTTCCGACGTCATTCGCGGCCGTCGGAACGCCGGTGCGGATTCCCCACGCCGCTGACATCGACTCGCTGAACCTCGCGGTCGCGGTGTCAATCGCCGCGTACTCGTTCACGGCGCGCAATTTCTCGGAGGGGTGTTAAATGGATGAGCTTGGCGCGGAGTTTCTCCGCGAAATTGAATCGGAAGTCGCGGAAGCGGTGCGGTTCCTGTGCGCCGACGGGCGCGTCCCGCCGGGCGGGCTGATCGCCCTTGGCTGCTCGACCAGCGAAATCGGCGGCGGCCGCATCGGAAAGGCCGGATCGCCCGAACTGGGCTATGCCGTGGCCCGCGGCGCGCTGTCCGCCTGCGAAGCGCTCGGCGTGGCGCTCGCGGCGCAATGCTGCGAGCACTTAAACCGCGCGCTGGTGTTGCCGCGCCACGCCGCGGCCGCGCGCGGGTACGCGCCGGTCGCGGCCATTCCGCATCCGGCTGCGGGCGGCTCCTGCGCCTCCGCCGTGTACCGGCTGTTGCCTGATCCCGTCGCCGTGGAATGGGTCGCGGCCGACGCGGCGATCGACATCGGCGAAACGCTGATCGGCATGCACGTAAGGCCGGTCGCCGTGCCGCTGCGCCCCGCGTCGCCGTGGCTTGGCAAGGCGCGGCTGACGATGGCGTATGCTAGGCCAAAATACATCGGCGGGCCGCGCGCCCGCTATACAATTGATTAAGGAGGCGTCGCCATGCCGCGCAAATTTGCCCTGGAGCTGTATTCGGTTCGCGACCTGTACCGGGAAAACTTCGAAGAGTGCCTGAAAAGAACCGCCGGGATCGGCTATGCGGGCGTCGAGTGCTTCGGCGCGCCGACGCTGCCCGCCGAACGCGTGCTGGAAGCGCTGTCCGCAACCGGGCTGACGCTCGAGGGCTGGCACTTGCCGATCGATACGCTGGAAGGCGACGCGCTCGCCGGAACCATCGCCTACCTGAAGACGGTCGGCTGCGCGCGCGCGATCGTGCCGTGGTTTGCGCAGGAAGCGTTCCTGACCCGCGAGGGCGTGCTCGGGCTGGCCGCCCGGATGCAGACGATTCAAACCGCGCTTGCGCCGCACGGCATCAGGGCGGGCTATCACAACCACGGCGCGGAGTTCGTGCCGATGGCCGACGGCACGATGCCGTGGCAGCTCTTGATGGAGAGCACGACGATTCTCGCGCAGCTCGATAACGGCAACGCGCTCAGCAGCAAAACGCCCGGGCTCGACACCATCGAATGGGTCAAAAAATGGCCCGGCCGCGCCGAGACGATCCACTTAAAGCCGTATGCCGCCAAAACCGGCTACATGACGATGATCGGTGAGGACGATATCGACTGGCCCGCGTTCCTTGAGGCCGCGGAAACCGTCGGCGGCGCGAAAGCGCTGATCGTCGAATATGAAGAAGAAAAGTTGTACGGACAGTTTGAAGGCGCGGCGCTGTGCTTAAGGGCGCTGGAGAAGATAAGGTAAGAGGGAGACGTCGGGACTCCGCCAAAGTGGCTGATCCCCTTTGACGGAGTCTGCTTGTAGAACGAAAACGCATGAACCTCAGTTCATGCGTTTGCCGTGGCGGAGCCCCTTGGCGTTCCCTCTCATACCAATTCCCCTACATCGTAAAACAAACCTGCATGCCCTGCCTGTGTTCGCGGTTGATCCAGATCTCGCCGCCGTGATTCTCAACGATGCTTTTGCACATCGACAGGCCAAGGCCGGAGAGCGTACGGCCCGAATCGGTCGTGAAGAACGGTTCAAACGCGTGATCAAGCGCCTGCGCGTCCATGCCGACGCCATTGTCCGTCACGGTGAACAGCGTCTTTTCACCGGACGCGGACATGACCACCGTGATCGAAAGCCGCTCGACATGCTGGTTGTGCCGCATGCAGTTGCCGATCAGGTTGGCGAACAGCCTGCGGATTTTCAAAAGGTCGACCGCCAGGCTTTCCGTGCCGCGCTCGTTTCTGACCTCAAACATGATGCCCTTTTGCGACAGCTCGTCCCGATACTCCTCGACCAGCATCTTTTCGATGTAGGACAGCGTCACGCGCCGCTTGCGCACGTCGCTGTTGAGCTTGCCTTTGAGGTAATCGTCAAACTCGCCGACAATGCTGTCCACATCCTGCGCGGCGCGGTAAATGATCTCCAGGTACTGGCGGATTCTTTCGGGCGGCAGTTCCTTCTTGATCAGGTTCTCGCTGTACCCGAGGATGGACGTCAGCGGCGTCTTGATGTCGTGCGAGATGCTGGCGATCATCCGGTCCTGCGCCTTTTGCTCCTCGTCAAGCTGCTTCGTCAGGTCGGCGAAGCTGTTTTGCAGGCTCGCGATCTCGTCGCGGCGGTTGGAGCGGCTGACGGTGGTTCCCTTGCCGTACTGCCGGACGGCCAACGTCAACTGTGTCAGCCGGCGCGCGAACGTGTAGTAGACGACGATGCCCGCGAAAATCAGCAGCGACACGAAAATGGCGATCTCAAACGCGACCAGGCCGTCGCCCATCTCGTTGGCGAGCAGCATTTCGGCGGTGAACGGATAGCCGCTGATCTCGGATATTTTCTCCGCGATCAGGTGCAGAAAATAGCCGTTCAGATACGCGTACAAAATCACGCCGTTGACCAGAAACACAAACGCGAGCAGCAGCGGAATTTTGACGCGCGCGCTCATCCGAAATCACCCCGGACGAGCTTATATCCGACGCCCCAGACCGTCTTGATGTACCGGTTGTCGGGGTCGATCTTGTCGCGCAGCGTCTTGATGGTCACCGTCACCGTGCCGATGTCGATATAGTCCATGCCCCATACGGCGTCGAAGATCTGTTCGCGCGTTAACACCTTGCCAAGGTTGTCGCACAGGTAGGACATCAATTGAAACTCCCGGTTGGTCAGGTCGCAGCGCACGCCGTTTTTGGTGACCTCGTAGCTGTCCCGGTTGATCCGGAATTCGTCAAACGAAACGATGTCGCCCGCGGTGGACGCGTTGCGTTTGTCGCGGCGGATGTGCGCCTTGACCTTTGCGACCAGCTCCTCGACAATGAACGGCTTGGTGATGTAATCATCCGCGCCGAGCTCCAGCCCGAGGATTGTGTCCAGCGTGCGGGACTTTGCGCTGACGAACAGGATCGGGCACTTGCGCCTTTCGCGGATCCTGCGGAGCACGTCGTATCCGTCAACGCCGGGCATCATGATGTCGAGCAACACCAGGTCAAACTCCTCGTGCCCGGTCAGCCGCCGGAGCGCCTCCGCGCCGCCGTGGCATACGACGGTATCGAATCCTTCGTCGGTCAAACTGTCCGATATGAGCCGCGCGATGTTTGTATCATCGTCGACAATCAGTATGTTCGACACAGGCGCACCTCCGTTCCGAACATATTGTACAAGACTTTCAGGCAGCGCGCCAGAAGCAATTCTTTCATGCCAATGGAAAATCTTAACGCATCCAAAGCGGCGAGAAATTTTTTCATCCGGTTAGGAGCCGGAACGAGGCGTAGCAGCGCTACGCCGAGTGGAGAGCGACAACGCCGAATGGAAAAAGATCCGCCGCGACGATGCGGTAAGGTTTGGAATTGGTATCACAGCCCGAACAGCCCGAGCAGCTTCTCAAAGAACGTGAGCGGTTCGTTCGCCTCACCGGTCGGCTGCGCCGCCGCGGGCTTCGCGATGGCATCCGTTCGGATGCTGAACGTAACGGATCGCACGGCGTTCTTGTCGGACGTGAAGGACCGCGCGGCGTATCCGCTCCCGGTCATGTCCTGCATCAGCGCGCCGGCCTGCTTTTCGACCTCGCCCGGGATCGCGGCCAACGCGTCCGCCAGCATGTCAACGCCGCCAACATAGCCGGTCAGGCCGGACTGAAGCGTGCCAAAGGACGAGGAAAGCGTCGCGGCGGACGGCGCGATCGCCGCGACGCCGGTGTCAAACGCGCCATAGTTCGTGTTGACCGAGGCCGCGGCCGTGGCAAGCTGCGCGAGCGCCTCATGCTGCGCGAGCCAGGCGGCCGCCAGCGCTTTGACGTTCGCGTCCTCGCTCGCGGCCAGCGCTTCGGCGGCGGGCTTAAGCTGCTCGCCGGACGCGACGAGCGCGGCCAGGCCCTCGTGAATGCCGCCGATTCCGGTTTTGATGTTGGCGGACGCGGCCGTGACGAACGGCACACCGGAGGCGAACGCGCCCATGCCCTCTGTGATCTGCGCGACACCGCCGGTCAGCGTGGCGCCCGCGGTCTTCAGCGCGGACGCGGACGCGGCCAATGGCGCGAACTGCGCGGTCAGCCCGGCGATTTTGTCGGTGGCGACGCCCGCCACGTTCATCTTGACCGCTGTGATCGTGATGCCGCCCATTTCAAAGTCTTCCACATCGGCGGTCAACGTGTATGCCGACTCGCCGCCCTGCATGTGCGTGAAGCTGACGTTGATGTTCGCGCCAACAACCGCGAGCGACGCGCTGTCGCTTTGCACGTTGCGGCACTTGCGCGCGTTGAGCAGGAACGAAATCTGGCACAGATAATGGTCGAAGAAGTCCTTGTACGCCTCGTCGCCGCGCAGCACGCGGATCGTCAGCGTCAGCTTGCCGGTCGCGCCCGCAAGTTCGGCCGCGGTGACCGGCGCGCCGTCGAGCAGGTACGCGATGTCAAACGCCCAGGGCAGCGCCGCGCCGTTCAGTTCACCCTGGTAATAGTACCGGCCCTCGGGCAGCGAAAGCGCGACCTCGCCGCCTGTCGCGGAAAGCGTTTCACCGGTGGTCGTGGGCCTGACGGATTTATAATCGCCGTAGTCGGTGACGGACGCGCCAGTTTCCGCGTCAAACGCGTTGATCACATAGACGGCACGGGGCGCGCCCGACGCGTCCAGATTCGCGTAGACCGTTTCGTCCTTCGTATAGCCGTCTTCGGCCAAGGCGGCCGCCGCGCCAAGCGCGAGCAGCAGCGCAAGCAGTGTCGCAAGCATCTTTTTCATGGTTTTCCCTCCTTCATTTGGGCGCGCAGCGTGGTTTTGCGGATCACCCTGTCGCAGACGACCAGCAGCGTCGGCAGCATGAACAGCACCATGAACGCGGACAGCGCGGCGCCGCGGCCGATCAGGTCGCCGAGCTGCGAAATGATACCGTTTGTCGAAACGGTCGAAATGACGACACCCGCCAGACAGAAGATTGCAGCGGACGTCAGGATCGACCCGGACGTCTCCGCGACCGCGGCGAGCGCCGCCTGTTTTTTGGACAGTTCGCGCCGCTTTTCAAGGTAGCGGCTGGCGTACAGGATCGCGTAGTCCACCGTCGCGCCCAACTGCACCGCGCTGATGATCATGTACCCGATGTAGACGAGGTGCGTGCCGGAAAAATATGTGACCGACAGGTTGATCCAGATCGCGGCCTCGATGGCGAACACCAGCAGGATCGGCAGCGACAGCGACCTGAACGTCAGCATGATCACCAGCCCGATCGCCACGATCGCGGCGATCGTCACGATCTGGTTGTCGGTGGTGACGACGTCGCGCATGTCGTACACATTGACGCTTCCGCCGGTCAGATGGTATCGGCCGCCGTAGTACCGGCCCGCAATTTCGCGCAGCTTCTCCACCGCGGCAAACGCTTCCGAACCCTCCGTGCTCGTGCCGACGGTCAGCGACAGCAGGCTGTACCCGCCGGATACCAGCGCTTTTTGGTTTTCGGGCGGCAGCGATTCTAACGGAATTTCCGCGCCGACGGTGGTGACGTAGGACTGGATCTCGTTGACGTACGGCAGCGCCAGCATTTCGTCCGCCATCGCGCGTTCGGCCGCCAGGTCGCCGGACGGCACCAACAGTACCATCTGGTTCTTTTTGCCGAACAGCTCGTTGATGCGCTTTTCGTCCGCGCCGACCCGCGTACGCTCGTCAATCGACATCGCCTGGTCGCCGAAGATGAACGTGTTGTTGCGCTGCGCGAGGAACGCGGGCACGACCAGCACGCAGACCACCGCCGTCAGCGGCACGCCGACTTTCATCACGAATTTTGCAAACCCGGTGAACTTCGGGAAAAACGAGCGGTGCCGCGTCTTGTCCAGCAGCTTGTGGCAGAGCAGCGCGAGGTTTGGCAACAGCAGCGTTACCGACAGCAGGCTGAACACCACGCCCTTGGCCAGCACAAAGCCCATGTCCGGGCCGATCAGGAAGCGCATCAGCATCAGCACCGCGAAGCCCAGGATCGTCGTCACCGCGCTGGCGAAGATCGATCCGTAGGACTGCTTCATCGCCAGCAACATCGCTTCCTTCGGCGCGTGTCCCTTGTCGCGGAAGTCCGTAAAGCTGTGCAGCAGGAAAATCGAGTAGTCCATCGAAACGGCCAACTGCAAAACGGCGGCCGCCATTTGCGTGACGAACGAAATGCTGTCCGTCATCGCGTTGGTGCCCATGTTGATCAGAATCGCGACGCCGATGGCGACGATGAACAGCACCGGTTCAAACCAGGAACGCGTGGCAAACAGCATGATCAGCAGAACCATCGGCACCAGCAGCACCATCATCGACACGACCTGTTTGGCCGTGTCCTGCTTGGTCGACGCGCTCTTGACGGCAGGCCCCGCGATCGCGCCTTCTTCGCCGATGATGCCGTAGATCACATCCAGCGTGGCGGTGGTCTGTTTGCCGGTAGCGTCCGGTTCAAAAGCGACGCCAAACAGCGCGTTCCCGTCCCTGTAGTAGGCGTCCGTCAGTTTTTTATCGATGAACGAGAGCGGCTGGTTCAAGTCGGCGACGTCGTCCAGCCACTTGACCGATACGATGCCGGGCACCGCTTCGATCCTCGCCTTGTACGCCAGCGCCTCCGCAACGGTAACGTCCGGCGTCAGCACCTTGGTTTCGCCGTTGTCCAAAAGACCCCCGAACGCCTCCCGCATCGTCGTCAGCGCCAGCGTCGACGGGCTGTCCTTCGGCAGATAATCCATCAGGTTGTAGTTGACCTTCACCTGCGGCATCATCAGCAACGACAACACCGTCAACACCGCAAACAGCGCGATGATCAGTTTCCGGCGTTTCAATATCCGCTCTGTCACTGGATGTTCTCCTTTTTATGGAATCGAAAAGCGCGCCAAACGGCGCGCCGCCCTGTCTTCTATTGTAAAGCGGAAATATTAAGGGGGAGGGTAAGAAAAATGAAAAGATGTTAAGGGGGACGCTGTCCCAAGGAAGGGATTCTTAAGGGCCAATGGCCCGGAAGCAGGATTCCAACGGGCAGCGCCCTTTGGCGTCCCCCATTCCCAACCCCGCTCCGCTCACCCGCCCAATGTGTCCCACGCCTCCACAATCGCCTTTCGCACCGCCTCCGGCGCGGGCCCGCAATCGACTTTCCTTCTGTTGACGCACGCTTCCGCCGTCAGCGCGGCGTACACGTCGGCGTCAAACGCCGCGCAGGCGGCTTTCAGGTCACCGACCGGCAGTTCGCCAATCGCCTTGCCCTCCCGGACGCACTTGGCGACCAGCAGCCCAACGGCCGCGTGCGCGTCGCGGAACGGGACGCCCTTGCCGACCAGATAATCCGCCGCGTCGGTGGCGTTCATGAACCCGCCCTCGGCGGCCTCAGCCATCCGGTCTGTCCGGATGGTCAGCGTCTCGAACATGCCGGTGAACGCGGCCAGGCTGCCCGTAAGTGCGTCCCGCGCGTCAAACAGCGCCTCCTTGTCCTCCTGCATGTCCTTGTTGTACGCCAGCGGCAGGCCCTTGAGCGTGACGAGCAGCGACTGCAAATCGCCGTATACGCGCCCGGTCTTGCCGCGGATCAGCTCCGCGACATCCGGGTTTTTCTTCTGCGGCATGATCGAGGAGCCGGTCGAAAACGCATCGTCCATCGTGACGAACCCGAACTCGAACGACGACCACAGGATCATTTCTTCACAGAATCGCGACAGGTGCATCATGCACGCGGAGGCCGCGTACAGGTAGTCCAGCGCGAAATCGCGGTCGGACACGGCGTCGAGGCTGTTTTTCGCCACCGACGCGAAACCGAGCAGCGCGGCGACGCGCCAAGGGTCAATCGGGTAGGTCGTGCCGGCCAGCGCGCCCGCGCCGAGCGGCATCACGTCCGCGCGCGCGCGCGCCTCGCGGAACCGTTCGCGGTCACGCAGGAACATCTGCACATACGCCAGCAGGTGATGCGCGAACGTCACCGGCTGCGCCTTTTGCAGGTGCGTATAGCCGGGCATGATCGTTTCCGTATGCGCCTCCGCCTTGTGAAGCAGCGCTTCGACGAGCGCGGAGAGCAGCGCCTCGGCCTCGTCGCACGCGGCTTTCGCGTACATCCGAAAATCCAGCGCGACCTGATCGTTGCGGCTGCGCGCGGTATGCAGCCGCTTGCCGGCCTCGCCGATGCGCTCGGTCAAAAGCGCTTCGACGTTCATGTGAATGTCCTCAAGGGTCTCCCGCCATTCGATTCTATCCGCCTCGGCGTCCGCGAGGATGCCGCGCAGGCCCGCGACGATCGCGTCGGCGTCGGCCTTCGCGATGACGCCCGTTTCGCCGAGCATCGTCGCGTGGGCGATCGAGCCTTCGATGTCATATTTGTACAGCCGTTGATCGAACGCGATCGACGCGCCGAACCGGTCGACGATCTCGGCGGTGTTCTTCTCGAACCGGCCGCTCCACAGCTTCACAGTTTGCCCTCGCGGCTCAGCGCGCCGACCTTGATCGGCAGACCGAACAGGTTGATGAACCCCTCGCTGTCCTTGTGGCTGTACAGTTCGCCCGAATCGCCGAACGTCGCGATGCGCTCGGTGTACAGCGTGTACGGCGACTCGACGCCGTGCGGAATCACATTGCCCTTGTACAGCTTGATCCACACCTCGCCGGTGACGTTCCGCTGCGTGCTGTCGGCGAACGCGGACAGCGCCTCGCGCAGCGGCGTGAACCACTGGCCGTCGTAGACCAGTTCCGCGAACCGGAGGGCGACCTGCTCTTTGTAATGCGACGTGATCCGGTCGAGCGTGATCTGCTCGAGCATCTCGTGCGCCGCGTACAGCAATGTGCCGCCGGGCGTTTCGTACACGCCGCGCGACTTCATGCCGACCAGCCGGTTTTCGACCAGATCGGCGACGCCGACGCCGTGCTTCGCGGCGATCTCGTTCGCCTTGTCCATCAGCGCGACCGGCGCGAGTTTTTCACCGTTGATCGCGACCGGGATGCCCTGTTCAAGCGAAACGCGGACGATTTCCGGCTTGTCCGGCGCGGTTTCGGGCGACGCGCAGATCAGGCACAGGTCGTCCGGCGGCGCGTTCTTCGGCGACTCGAGATCCGCGCCTTCGTGGCTCAAATGCCAAAGGTTTCTATCCATCGAGTAGGGCCGCGACTTCGAAACCGGCACCGGGATGCCGCGCGCGTCCGCGTATTCGATCGCCTCTTCGCGGGACTTGATGTCCCACAGCCGCCACGGCGCGATCACTTTCATTTCCGGCGCGAACGCCTTGACCGTCAGCTCGAACCGCACCTGATCGTTGCCCTTGCCGGTGCAGCCGTGCGCGATCGCCGTGCAGTTTTCGGATTTAGCGATCTCGACAAGCCGCTTCGCGATGACGGGCCGCGCGAAGCTCGTGCCGAGCAGGTATTTTTTTTCATACACCGCGCCCATTTTCAGCGTCGGCCAGATGTATTCGGTGATGAATTCCTCGCGCAGATCCTCAATGTACAGCTTTTCCGCGCCGGACGCCTTCGCTTTTTCGTGAAGCGGCGCGAGCTCCTCGCCCTGGCCGACGTCCGCCGCCATGCAGACGACTTCACAGTCGTAGTTCTCTTTCAGCCAGGAAATGATGATCGATGTGTCCAGCCCGCCCGAGTAGGCCAGGCAGATTCGCTGCTTTGCCATGCGCATAGCCTCCGATTGTATGTATTGATGCCGGAAGTATAGCACATTTTGCATAGAATTGCAAGCATCGCTAATAAATATGCACGTCTTGACAACGCGGGCAAATGCGCGTATGCTTATAATAGAAACAAACGTTTGGAAACGAGGCCGCGCATGGTCATATTGGGGATTGATCCTGGGCTTGCGACAATGGGTTGGGGCGTGATCGAGGCGAACGGGCAGCAGTGTCGGCTGATCGGCTACGGCACGCTGAAGACGCCGCCGGACGACGCGTTCCCAGTGCGTCTGAACGCCATTTTTGACGGTGTTCAGGGCCTCATCGAGACGTACCGGCCGGATGAGATCGCCTTTGAAGAGCTTTTCTTCGCGCGCAACGTGACGACCGCGCTCAACGTCAGCGCGGCCCGCGGCGCGGCCCTCGTCGCCGCCGCGCGCTACACCCGGCGGCTGTTTGAGTATACCCCTATGCAAATCAAACTGGCTGTGGTAGGCTATGGAAAAGCCGAAAAACAGCAGGTGCAGCAGATGGTCAAGCTTTTGCTGTCCATGGACGAGATCCCGCGCCCGGACGACGCGGCCGACGCGCTTGGCGCGGCGATCACACACGCGCATACGGCGCGGGCTGGCGGGTTGTTTAGGATTAAATGAGGGTTCGTGGCGCGGGGGACGAAGTCCCTCAGCCGTTCCCCGCCAAAGGAGGCGCCATGTTTTCCCACATTGAAGGGCGCGTTGAGGAAAAGCGCGCGGGCGAGCTGGTGATCGACGCGGGCGGCGTCGGTTTTCTGCTGCTGTGTTCCGGCGCGACGGTGGCGGCCGCGCCGCAGGTCGGCGGCCGAATGCGGTGTTACACGCATTTTTCGGTGCGCGAGGACGGGATGGAGCTGTTCGGGTTCGCGGCACGCGAGGAGCGGGACATGTTCCGGCGGTTGACGACGGTGACCGGCATCGGCCCGCGCACGGCGCTTGGCATCCTGTCGACGCTGTCGGTGCGGGACCTTTCGCTGGCGCTTTTAACCGGCGACGCGGGGATGATCGCCCGCGCGCCGAACGTCGGTAAGAAAACTGCCCAGCGCATGATTCTGGAGTTAAAAGACAAAGTGGAGCAGGTCGACGTGGACGGCGCGGGCGGCGCGCCGCTGCCCGCCGCGAACACCGACGCGGCGCAGGAGGCGGTGCAGGCGCTGATGGCGCTAGGGTATTCAAGCGCGGAGGCGAACCGCGCGGTGGCCGCCGTGCGCGACAAGGCGACGACCGCGGACGGGTTGATTCTGCACGCGCTCAAGGGACTGGGAGGATAACCAATGCAGGAGGACAGGGTTGTGATGACCGGCGCGCGCGGCGAGGACGAGCAGGAGCTGTCGCTCCGCCCGCGCACGCTGACGGACTTCATCGGCCAAAGCGCCGTCAAGGAAAACCTGCGCGTCTGCCTCGAAGCCGCGCTGCAGCGGCGCGACGCGCTGGATCATCTGCTGTTCTACGGCCCGCCGGGCCTTGGCAAGACGACGCTGGCGGCGATCATCGCGGCGGAAATGGGCCAGAACATCCGCATCACGTCGGGCCCGGCGATCGAGCGGCCAGGCGACCTGGCGTCGATCCTGACGAACCTCGCGACCGGCGACGTGCTGTTCATCGACGAGATCCACCGGCTGTCGCACACGGTCGAAGAAGTGCTGTACTCCGCGATGGAGGACTACGCGCTGGACATCATCATCGGCAAGGGGCCGAGCGCGCGGTCGATCCGCGTCGACCTGCCGCGCTTTACATTGGTCGGCGCGACGACGCGCGCGGGCCTTCTGACCGCGCCGCTGCGCGACCGGTTCGGCATCCTGTTCCGGCTGGAACTCTACACGCCGGAGGAGCTGACGAAGATCGTTACGAATTCGGCGCGGATTCTCGGCGTCGAAGGCGACCCGGACGGCTTGTCGGAAATCGCGCGCAGGTCGCGCGGCACGCCGCGCATCGCGAACCGGCTGCTGCGCCGCGTGCGGGATTTCGCGCAGGTGCGCGCCAATGGGCGGATCACGCTGCCGGTCGCGCGGGAGGCGCTTTCCATGCTGGCGATCGACGACCTGGGGCTGGACCGCGTCGACCGCGCGGTGTTGGAAGCGATGATGAAAAAGTTCTCAGGCGGCCCGGTCGGGTTGGACACGCTGGCCGCGACGACCGGCGAGGACGCGACGACGATCGAGGACGTGTACGAGCCGTTTTTGCTGCAGCTTGGGTTTCTGATGCGCACGCCGCGCGGCCGCGTCGCGACACATGCCGCGTATGACCATATGAAGATCAAGCCGCCGGCGCAGAGCGCGCTGACGGATCAGGTGCGCATGGCGCTTTCCGATGAAGACGAGTGATTTCAACTACGACCTGCCCGAATCGCTGATCGCGCAGCGCCCGATCGAGCCGCGCGACGCGAGCCGGCTGCTGGTCTGCGACCGGCGTTCAGGCGAACGGCAGCACCGCGTGTTCCGCGACATCGTGGACTATCTGCGCCCGGGCGACGCGCTGGTGGTCAACCGCACCAGGACGATTCCCGCGCGGCTGATCGGGAAGCGCGCGACCGGCGGCGAGGCGGAGCTGCTGCTGCTCAAACGGCTCGACGCGAACACATGGGAAGCGCTTGTCCGGCCGGGCAGGAAGCTGCAACCGGGCACGGCCTGCGACTTCGGCGACGGCCTGCTGCGCGCGGAAATCGTGGAGCGCACGAGCGCCGAAGGCGGGCGTATCGTCCGGTTTCACTACGACGGCGTGTTCGAGGCGCTGCTCGACCGGCTGGGCACGATGCCGCTGCCGCCGTACATTCACGAAAAGCTCGCCGATCCTTCGCGGTACAACACCGTGTACGCGAAAGTCGACGGCTCCGCCGCGACGCCGACCGCCGGTCTGCATTTCACGCCGGAGCTGATCGCCCGGATCGAGCATAAGGGCGTTCTGGTCGTACCGATCCTGCTGCACGTCGGCCTTGGCACATTCCGGCCCGTCAAGGCGGACGACGCGTCGGAACACGTGATGCATTCCGAATATTACGAGGTGTCGCAGGACGCGGCCGCCGCGATCAACGCACGCCGGGCGGCGGGCGGGCGGATTGTCTGCGTCGGCACGACCGCCGTGCGCACGCTCGAAACCGTCGCCGGCACGGACGGCGTCGTGCGGGCCGCCTCGGGCGACACGAGCATTTTCATCACGCCCGGGTACGTGTTCCGCGCGACCGACGCGCTGATCACCAACTTCCACCTGCCGATGAGCACGCTCCTGATGCTCGTCTCCGCGTTCATGGGCCGCGAAAACGCGCTGGCGGCATACGAAGAGGCGGTCCGGGAGCGGTACAGGTTCTTCAGTTTTGGGGACGCGATGTATATTGGGGATGTGTAGGGGGACGCAAGGAGGCTCTGCCTCCTTGACCTCCGCTTAAGGGCCATTGGCCCTTAAGAATCCCTTCTTCAGGCTGGTATTCACATAAATCCAACCCGCCGTGAGGCGAAAAGGATGGGATTCCAAAGGGATGCAATCCCTTTGGCAGGGTCTGGGACGGAGTCCCAGCGTTCTTCCCCCTACCTTTGGCATCAAACCCCGCCGTCCTTTTGCAGAAAGATCGCTTCGTTGTTCCGGTCCCCTGTCAGGGCAAACTGCGGGACAAGCCGGTACTCCCCGCCGCGCGCGGGCAGCGCGTATGTCGCCGTGAAACGGAGGGTTCCGGCATCCAGGTCGACGTACGCCGCGGTACCCAGCGGTTCCTGGAACCCATCGTCCGTGTACAAATCGTACTCGTCGCTGAAGCTCGACTGCCAAGCCAGAATCCTTTCGATCGTATCCTTTGAGGCGTGCACCAGTATATCCGCCTTGGCGTCAAACTCGGATATGTGCAGAAACGCGGTCACGGTGTACGCGCCAAAGTCTCCGCTGCCGCGCCACGCGCCGCCGCTTTGGGCGCTTTTTTGAACCGTGACGGGCAGCCGGATCGTGGCGGCATGCTCCGGCATCGTTTTTTCGTAGAATCCGGTTTCATCGTAATAGCATTGCGTCACGCCGCGATGGAACACATACTCAAGTTCCAGCCTGTCAAGGTTCCGCGCATCTTCGGGCAGCGGATACTGAAACTCCGTGTAGCCTATGACCGTCCCGTCGGGCAAGCGCTGCAGATTCATGCGCCGCGCGCCGATCTCGCAGCGGTCCGTGTAAACCCTCGTGTCGTCGACCATTTGCCCCCACGACTCAAAGTACACCCTGCCGCCCTCGTCAATGCTCTGCTGGATCTTTTCAATATCCGCCGGCGAAATCGAATAATCAAAGTACGGCATCGTATCGCTGCGGTACTGTTCCGACACGATGTCGTTGCCCGGCGCGCTCGCGTCGTCCGGGTTCAGGAACGTTACGGTACTCCACGGCGTGGCCAGCGCGTACGCGCAGAACAGCGTCCGCCCGTCATAGTGCGCCTGATCGAGCGTGAACAACGCCGCAGGGAACCCGTTTTCGGCCGCGATGGGCACCGCCTGATCCGTGTACGTCCGAGCGGCCTGATCGACCGCGCGGAGGTAATCGTCGCCTTCAAACTTCGCGAAATAGTCAAACACGCCGAAACTCGCGGCCACGGCCGCGCTCACGGCGATCAGCAGCGCGATCGCCAGCGCGATGAGAACCACCGGCATCTTTTTTTTCACAACAGTTTCCTCCTTAACGCTCCGCGCCACGGTCATCAGCGCGTCCAGCGAACTCTCCGGGATCGGCGCGAACCGCTTCAGTTCCTCACGTGTCATCGGACAGCGCCTCCTCTTCGTTCAAGTCAAGCCGCAACTGCCGCCGCCCCGCGTAGAGGCGGTTGCGGACGGTCGTGACCGGCAGTCTGAGCATCGCGGCAATCTCCGCCACCGCGTAGCCCTCAATGTAGTGCAGCACAATCGGCAGCCGTAGCTTTTCCGGCAGGCTGCCAAGCGCGTGCCGCAGGTCAGGATCGGGCGGCTTGTCGGCCCGAGCCGCCGGAATGTCGGCGATCAGGCGGTATTTGCGCTGTCTGCGCTGCAAATTACGGCACTCATGGATGACGATCCGCGTGATCCATGTGGCGAAATACCGCTCGTCGCGTAGCGTATGGCGCGACGCCCATGCCTTCAGGACGCTTTCTTGCAGCGCGTCGTCGCAGTCCTCTTTGCGTTCGAGCATCGCGCGCGCGACGCGGAACAGCATCTGGCTTTTCGCCTCCACCAGCGCGACAAAAGTCTCTTTGTCCATTAAAACGCACCACCTCCGCCGGGCAGACGAACGTTACATTCATTAGACGCGCTATGGGCGGCAAAGATTTATGGAACCCGGCCGGTTTCCCGCTTGCTTGACATATTGGAAAGGTTGATGCTACTATACGCAACGGAAAGCATACCGCTTGCAACACATAAAAAAGAAGGTGCGCACACATGAAAACCACTGCGCTTCGCCTGTACGGGGCTTCGGATCTCAGGCTGGAATCGTTCGAACTGCCGCCGATCAAGGAGGGCGAGGTGCTCTGCCGGGTCATGTCCGACAGCGTTTGCATGTCCTCGTACAAAGCCGCGATACAGGGCGCGGCGCACAAGCGCGTGCCGAAGGACATCGCGTCCAACCCGATCATCATCGGCCATGAATTCTGCGGCGAAATCGTCGAGGTCGGCAAGGAATGGCAAGACCGGTATCAGCCCGGCCAGCGGTTCACCGTCCAAACCGCGTTAAACTACAAGGGGTCGCTGGACTCGCCGGGATATTCCTATCCCTACATGGGCGGCGCGGCGACGTACATCGTCCTGTCGCGCGAGGTGATGGAACTCGGATGCCTGCTGCCCTACGCGGGCGAGAGCTTCTTCGAAGGGTCGCTCGCGGAGCCGATGAGCTGCATCGTCGGCGCGTTCCACGCGTCGTATCACACGAAAAACGGCGTCTACCGGCACGAAATGGGCATCCGCGAAGGCGGCCGGATGGCGATTCTCGCGGGCGCGGGGCCGATGGGCCTCGGCGCGATCGACTACGCGCTGCACTGCGACCGCAGGCCGTCCGCGCTGGTCGTCACCGACATCGACCAGGCGCGCCTGTCGCGCGCTGCCGCGCTGTTCCCGCCGGAAGAAGGCGCGCGCATGGGCGTCAAGCTGACATACCTGTCGGGCAGGGATGACGCGGAAATGCTCGCCGCGGCCGGCGGGGACGGGTTTGACGACATATTTGTGCTGGCGCCGGTCAAACCGGTCGTCGAACAGGCAGACCGGCTGCTCGGCCGGGACGGCTGCCTGAACTTCTTCGCCGGGCCCTCCGACACGGGCTTCTCGGCGCTGATGAATTTCTATAACGTCCATTACGCTTTCACGCACATCGTCGGCACCAGCGGCGGCAACATCGACGACATGAAGGAGTCGCTGGAAATGGCCTCAAAAGGCCTGATCCGGCCCGCCTGCATGGTGACGCACGTAGGCGGCCTGTCCGTCGCGGCGGAGACGACCCTGAACCTGCCGAAGATTCCGGGCGGGAAAAAGCTTATCTATACGCACCTTGAAATGCCGCTGACCGCAATCGACGCGTTTGAAGAGGCCGGAAAAACCGACGCGCGCTTCCTCAAACTGCATGAGATCTGCGCGCGCCATGCGATGCTGTGGAACCTGGAGGCGGAGCGGTACGCGATGGAGGCGTTCAGTATACCTGTGTAATCTCAATCTCCGGCTCGTTTCCGGCCGTGTAGACCCAGGGGACGAACCCGCCCAGATCCAAATCCCCGCGAAGCGTAAAGTCACCCATTTCAACGTCCATAAAGGGCGAAAAACTGGCGAAAAGCTGGTTTTCGCCCTTTTCAACGCGCTCCTTGCCGGTGATCTTGCGGATCATCTCGCCGGCCCCGGCCAGCACATTGTTGGCCAGCGCGAACGTGCCCTTGCCTTCCTTGTCGGATGTGCCGACCTGCCCCTCTTCATTGTAGGCGAAAATGTTGTTGACGACCGTGTTGCGCACGCCGAGGTGCTGGAAAAAACCCTGTGAGGAGCAGCCGTAGACAAGGTTGTTGCCGACAAAAATGCCGGACGCGCCTTCGTCGAGGTAGATGCCCCAGCCGCCGTACTCCGCGCCGCGCACAGAATGAATGACATTCCCGGTGACCATCGTATACGGCTGGTTGCCCAATAGATAGATGCCGCCAAGGTCGGACAGCAGGCCCTGGCCGATGTTGTAGATCAGGTTGTCCTCGATGCGCATGTTGTAGGTGGCGTTGTACCCGGCGCCCCAAACCCACCCGACCGAAATGGCCGTGTAGTACCCGTCCTGAATCTCGTTGTGCGAAATGACGCTGTCGCGCGCGTGGATCCAGAGGATGCCGGCAGCGTTTTTGAGGTTTCTGCCGTAGCCGCGGATTAAGTTGTTCGTAACCGTCAGGCGCTCGATCGGCGCGGGATTCAGTTCGGACCCGACGCCCAACACATACAGCGCCTGCGCGCCGATGTTTTCAAACGTGCACCTGCTGATGACGGAATCCGTGACGCCGTTTTCGATCCGGATCGCGGCCTCGCCGATGTCGCGGAACACGCAGTGATCGAACTTGACGCCGGACGCGTGCCGCACGCCGATCGCGGCGTCGGCGTCAAACCCGGCCTGCGGATAGTCCGGAAACCGGTCTTCGAACGGAATCTGCCATCCGGTCTGTGCGAATGTGATGCGGTCGAAGGTAAGATCGCGCACGCCGTCGATCGTTATCAGGCGGCGCGTCACCGGGGCGTACAGCACGGTTTCGTCGATGCGCTCGCCCTCGCGCGGCGCGTAGTAGAGCGCCTGATTGTTCCGATCAAATGCCCACTCGCCCGGCAGCATCGGCGCGGACAGCACGTTTTCCAGCCAGTACGCGTCGCCCGCCTCGACGGTCATCGCGGTGGGGCGGTTCATCGCCAGCCTGCCGGTCGCCGGGTCGTAGGAACGCACGCCGGACAGCTCGTCCTTCCAAAAGTGCGCCATGCGCACGAGCGCGCCGTCCATCCGCATCGGCACATCCGCCGGAAGCGCGTAAAACGCGGAGAACTGCTTCTGCTTCTCGCTGCCGCCGGTGAACGCGTCCTGCATGTCCGCTTTTTGCACCCGGAGCACGCCCTGCTTGGGCCAGCGCGCGGGCTGCAGCGGACCCCGGCCGCCGTACAGCGACATCAGCCGGAGGGTGTGCACCGACGCCATCCAGACGGTTTGCCCGAGCCGCTGCGTTTCGACAAATCCGGTCACCGGCGCCGACCCGGTCAGCACAGGCGTTTCGCCGGTGTAGGCGCGGATCGACAGCGGGATCGTCAGCTCGCCGGACAGCGTGATTGTCCGCTCGATTCGGTATTCGCCGCCGTGCATCCAGATCGTCGCGGACGTCGCAGTCCTGTTCTGGACGACTTTTTGCAGCGCGGCTTCCAGCGTGCGCATCGGATCCTCATACAGGCCGGATCCCTCGTCCGATCCGGCCGGAGACACAAAAATGACCAGCGCCTGCTCCTCCGCGCGCGCAATGCGCGGCGGCACGGACGAGGCGAAGATCAAAAGCAGCGAAAGCGCGGTCAGAAAAGCGCGCCGACGCCATAGCTGAGCGCGGTCACCGCGATGCCCGCGATGACGACGCCCGCGAAGATCACCGGAATCGCGACGCGCAGCCGGATGTCCAGCAGCGCCGCGATCAGCGCGCCGGTCCACGCGCCGGTTCCCGGGAGCGGAATCGCGACAAAGATCATCAGTCCCCATACTTCGTACTTGTACACCACGCCCGCTTTTTTTCCGGCATGTTCCTCCAGCCACTGCGCCAGCCGCCGCATGCGCCCGCTCTTTTTTTTCATCCAGCCGAAAACGCGCCGGATGAACAGCAAAATGAACGGCACCGGCAGCATATTGCCGACTATCGCCGTCGCCAGCACCAGGTCGAGCGGCAGGCCCATGGCCATCCCGGCGACGATCGCGCCGCGCAACTCGATCACCGGCACCATCGACAGGCCCAGCACCGTCAGGTATGGTATCAAATCTTCCAATCGTCTGGAATCTCCTACATGTCTGATTGTTTCGCATCGCTATGATAACGAGACAGAAGCGGAATTTGTTTCCTCCAATAACAAAAACAGCGCACTATGCGTAAAGATGGAACGCTTTCGCCATTTCCTGGAAACGCCGCACGCCCGGGCGGTGCGCCTCAATCAGCGCTTCCGCGGACATGCCGAGCCGGTACGCGTCGGTGCCGAGCAGCCTGTCGATCGCGTGGCGGCCGTCCCAGGTGACAAAATTAAACTTCTCCGGGTTCTGTTCACGCATCGCGTCCATCAGCAGCATCGCGCCGGCAAACGGTTCCATCACGGCGCGGTCAACGATGTGCATCTGCACGCCGTGGCAGAGCGCGCCCGCATGCTTGCCAAACATCGGCGTAAAGCTGGCGCGCCGGAACCGGACGCCGGGCACGTCGATCCGCGCCATCGTCGTCTCCAGCGCGGCCGGATCAATCCACGGCGCGCCGATCAGTTCAAACGGCAGCGTCGTGCCGCGCCCTTCGGAACAGTTTGTGCCTTCAAAAGCGCAGGTACCGACATAGCAGAGCGCCGCGTGCAGCGTCGCGCAGTTCGGCGACGGCGCGATCCAGGGCGTATCGGTGTCGTCCAGGAACATCGACCTGCGATAGTCCCCGAGCGGCACGACCGTCAGATCGACGTCGAGCTTCAGGTAATCCCTGACGTACAGCGCGTATTCGCCGATCGTCAGCCCGGTCTGCGACGGCAGTTCGTAGCGTCCGACGAACGACTGGAACCGGTTGTCAAGGATCGTGCCGCTCGTCCGCGCCGCGCTGACCGGATTCATCCGGTCGAGCACAACGACCGGCTTTCCGGCGTTCGCGCATGCCTCCATCGCGTAGGACAGCGAATACAGGTACGTGAAAAACCGCACGCCGACATCCTGCATATCGAACACAAACACATCAAACGCGTCGAGCATCTCCGCAGTCAGGCGGTGGCCGCCCGCGTAGGTGCTGTACACGGTCACGCCGGTCTCCGCGTCGACCGCCGTCTCGACGTGAACTCCCGCCTGAAGATCGCCGCGGATGCCGTGTTCGCACGCGAACAGCGCGGTCAGGCTGTATCGCCCGAAAAGGATCCCAATGGCGCTTTTCAAATCATGCGTGACGCCGGTCGGGTTGGTCATCAGCCCAAGCCGCCTGCCTTTGAGGACGTCGTCCACGGTTTCAATCTGATCCAGACCGCAAAGCACCCTGTGCGCCATGCCGCAATCCTCCGATACGCCGGTAGTGGTTGGCGTCATTGTATCGGATGGGCAGGGGTATGTCAATGAAAGGGGAGCGCCCTTTGGCGTCCCTTAATCCACCCCTCACATCACCACCGTCTCCTCCCCGCCCAGCCTTCCCGCGGCCTCCAGAACATCTTCCCTGTCCGCGAACGACGAGAACCGCGCGTAGCCCGCGCCACACGCGCCAAAGCCTTCGCCCGGCGTGCAGACGATCCCTTTTTCGCGCAGCAACCGGTCGAACCAGTCCCAGCCGGAAAGGCCGCCCGGGCAGGCGGTCCACAGGTACGGCGCGTCGGTTCCGCCGAACACCATGCGCCCGGACGACAGCAGCGCATCGCGCAAAATCCGCGCGTTTTCCATGTAGTACCGGACGTTTTCCATCGACTGCGCATGCCCGGCCGGCGAAAGCGCGGCTTCGCCCGCGCGCTGCACCGGGTAGGCGACGCCGTTAGACTTGGTCGCCACGCGGCGCGCCCAGAGCGCGTTCATGCCCCATCTGTTTTCACGCGGGACGACGATCCAGGCGCAGCGCAGCCCCGTGAACCCGGCGCTCTTGCTGAAGCTCATGCATTCGACCGCGACTTCCTTCGCGCCGTCAATCTCAAACACGCTGCGCGGCGCGTCCACGGACGTGATGTACGCGCGGTAGGCCGCGTCGTACAAAAGCAGCGCGCCGCGCTCCCGCGCCCATGCCACCCAGGCGGACAGCGCGGCCCGTGTTAGCGCGGCGCCGGTCGGGTTGTTCGGGCTGCACAGGTAGACCGCATCGGCGCGCGCGTCCGGCGGCACGGGCAGAAAGCCGTTCTCCGCGACGCACGGCACGCGCACGATCTCGCGCCCCGCCATCCGGTTGCTGTCGGCATACACCGGGTACACCGGGTCGCAGACCGCGACGACCGCGCCGGGATCAAGCAATTCCTGAAAATTGGCGGTATCGCTCTTCGCGCCGTCGGATATGAAAATCTCGTCTGGCGACAGCAAAACGCCGAGCGGCGCGTATTCCGTCTCGCGTATCGCGTCAATCAGAAAAGGATAACCGGCGGACGGCGCGTACCCGCGGAACGTTTCCTTGCGGCCCATCTCGCCCGCGGCCTTTTTCAGCGCGTCGACGACGGCGGGCGCAAGCGGCAGCGTCACGTCGCCGATGCCAAGCTTGATCAGGCGCGGCTTCCTCTGATTTTGGTTCTCCTGCGAAAAAAGGGCGACCCGCCGCCCAATCTCGGAGAATAAGTAGCTTCCGTGCAATGCCGCCAGGCGCGCATTGACGGTCGACATTGAATCCCTCGCTCCCTCGCCTATCGCGCGGTTTCCCCGCGCCAGTCGCCTTCAAAAACGGTCGTCGCGGGGCCGGTCATCAGCACGTGACCATTGTCCGCCCGCCAGTCAATACGAAGATCGCCGCCGCGCAGCGCGACCGTCGCGCAGCGCCCGGCGTGGCCCCGGGTGTGCGCCGCCACAAGCGCAGCGCACGCGCCGGTGCCGCACGCCAGCGTCTCGCCGCTGCCGCGCTCCCATACGCGCATTTGCAGATTGTCGGGTGACAGCGGCCGGACAAACTCGATGTTCGCGTCCAGCGCCTTACAGCGCGGCGCGCCGACCGCCGCGAAATCATCCCACAGAAACGGATCGTCGTCCACGAAGAACACCGCGTGCGGGTTGCCCATCGAAACGAAAACGCAGTCCTTTTCAACCTTCAGCGCCTGCGGCGCGCCCATGTCGACCGTGACCGATTCCACCGCTTCGCCGCGGAGGTTCAGGGTCAGCGTTCGGATACCCGCGCCGGTTTCCAGCGTGAACGTCGTTTTGTCCGTCAATCCGTGTTCGCGGCAGAACAGCGCGACGCAGCGAGCGCCGTTGCCGCACATCGCGCCCTCGCTGCCGTCCGCGTTGAACATCCGCATCCGGAAGTCCGCGCGTTCCGACGGCAGCACGAGGATCAGCCCGTCCGCCCCGACGCCGAAATGCGGCCTGCTGACCAGAACGGCGAGCGCCGCCGGGTCGTCGACGCGCTCTGTGAACCCGTTGACATAGACATAGTCGTTTCCGAGGCCGTGCATCTTGGAAAAACGCATCGTGACCCTCCGTTTCTTTTGAACCCGGCGGATGGAATTGTGGATTACGCCTTGGTTTCGATGGTGATCGCCTTCGCGCCGTCGTAGCGCACCTCAATGTCCTGCAGCACCTTGTCGATCATCGCTTCGTTCGCGTACACACGCCCGTTGATGAACGCGAGCGCGTCCGCCGGCAGGTCAACCGACTGGCCGCCCTTCGTCACGGCGGCGTCCGGCAGTTTCGCGTCCATGCCTTCCTTCGGCCGCGTATAGGACACAATGATGTCGTCCATGCCGTCACGCGTCAGCCGCACCTCGACGACGCCCGTCGAACCTGGTTCCGTCGCCGCCCAACCGAGCGCTTTGGCGATTTCAAGCAGCGGAAACGACATGGTGTCCTCGCCTTCGCCGGTGTAGTACGCGCCCTCGTTGAGTTTCGTCGTCCCGACGGTGATCGTCGCTTCCTCGCCGACGGTCTTGAACACGTCCGCCTCTGCCGCGGGCGAAGCGGCGGGCGAAGGTTCCACCGAAGGCGACGGCGACTCGGAGGCGGCGACCGTCGGCGTCGGCTCGGCGGTCTGCGCATTGTCGGACGCGCAACCGGTCAGCCACAGCGCCGTGGCGAGCAGAATCGGCAACAAAAACTTTCCACGCATGAAAAACTTCCTCCCGTATGTTGATCGGAGGAAGTGTAACCCGGCAAATGCGATGCTATGCCATTTCGCGGCGGCCTTCAAACGCGCGGCCCAGCGTGACCTCGTCGACATATTCCAGGTCGCCGCCCACCGGCATGCCGTGCGCCAGCCTTGTGACGCGGATGCCGAGCGGCTTTAGGACGCGGGCGATGTAGGAGGCGGTCGCCTCTCCCTCAATGTCCGGGTTGGTCGCCAGGATGACTTCTTCGGTCGCCTCGGCGCCGACGCGCGCCACCAGCTCGCGAATGCGGATGTCATCGGGACCGATGCCCTCCATCGGCGAAATCGTGCCGTGCAGCACGTGGTACACGCCGCCGTACTCACGCATGCGCTCGATCGCCGCAACGTCGCGCGGATCGCGCACGACGCAAATCGTATCATGCCGCCTGTCCGGGTCGTCGCAGAGCGCGCAGGGGCTTATGTCGGTGTAGTTGCCGCAGCGCTCGCACATTTTGATCGCGCTGCGGCCCTCAAGCAGCGCTTCCGCAAGCTCACGCACCGCCTCTTCCGGCTGCGCCGCAAGGTGGTACGCAAGCCGGTGGGCGGACTTTCTGCCGATGCCGGGCAAGCGCGCCAGTTGCGCGGCCATCCG
>JAVBOQ010000162.1:0-7615 GCA_031550455.1 Eubacteriales bacterium | reverse complement strand
GCGTAGCCGAACATCTCGCTCAGCGGGACGCGGGCGGTGACGACCAGCGCGTTGCCGCGCCGGTGCGCCTCGGCCGTCACCTCGCCTAAAAAATCCCGCCGGAGGCCGCTGTGCGGGTGGCCGACCTCGGTCGGGTAGAAGCTCATGCCGAAATGATCCTTCGCGAACACCGCGACGGCGTCGACGTTCGCGCGCGCAAGCTCCGCGACAAACGCGACCGGGTCAAACGCGCGGATCGCCTCGCGCGGGAATTCCGGCATGTGAAAGTCCATGTGGATGATCTTGCGGCAGCTTTCGATCCATTTGGGCATGGCGTACACCTCAATCACTGAGTTTATCGCGGTGGGGAGGGTTGGAAGAAACGCTGGGACTCCGTCCCAGACCCAGCCAAAGGGGCTAAGCCCCTTTGGAAACCCTGCTTTTTCGCCTCACGGCGGGATAGGATGAATTCTCAAACGACCACCCCAAGAAGGGATTCTTAAGGGCCAATGGCCCTTAAGCGGAGGTCCAGGAGGCAGAGCCTCCTGGCGTCCCCTCCACCCCTCCTTCACTCAAAAGCGACCGCCGCATGGACATCAAGGCGCGGCAGCGTGACGGTCGCGACACCGTCTAAAAACGTCGCCGGGAGCTCCGCCCCGTCCGGCAGCGACAGGACGCGGGCCGGCTTCTCCGGCATGCGGACGGAGACCTTGATATTGTACAAAGGCGGAATGAAATCGGCGTACGCGCGCCGCTCGCCGACCGGCAGGTTCGACAGGTTCGCGAGCTGCACGCTGAGGCGGCCGCGCGCGTCGGTGCGCAAGGCGATGTCGACGCACGGCGGCGCGCCGGTCGTCACCATGGGCGCCGGGAAAATGTCCCGCATGACCCGCGCCATCAGCGCGCGCAGGAACGGATGGTGCGTGTCCCAATACATTTTGCAAAACGGCCCGTAGATCGCGGCGATCTTCCCCTTGCCGAAGGCGCGGATGGTCGCGGCGGGCTTTTTCGTCATGTGCGCGCGCATCTCGGGCGAGACACCGTCCGCGCGGACGTCCATGTACGAGCAGCGGTCGGCGGTGTCCCGGCCAAGATAACGCCACGCGACGATCTCGGCGTCCACAGGCTCCGCGTCGCGCCACGGGCCGTACAGCGGGAACTTGCCGTCCGCGTCGACGACCGCGCGCTCGTCCCGCGCGACGCCGAGGGCGACGCCCAGGCAGTCCGCGAACGGCGCGACGCAGTCCGGCCCCGCCAGCAGCAGCGAGCCGCCATCGCGCACATACGCCTTGAGCCGCGCGACGAACGCGTCGGTCAGCGGCGCGCTGTTCGGCACGACGACGACCGGGTACTCCCCCATCCTGTCTTCCAACATGTATTCGGACATCACGTCCGCCACATAGTGCGACTCCAAGAGCGCGTGCAGCGCGCCTTCGACCTCGCGAAGCTCGGTTCCCCACCATGTGTAGACGCGGTCGGATTTTTCCATCATCGCCTCGTGCGAATGCAGCACCGCGACCTGTGGCACCGGCTTTGACCGGAAACAGCAATCGCGCCGCGCGTGCACAAAATCCGCGACCTCGCGCGCCGTCCCGACGATCCGGTCGTTTAAGTACCCGGCCCGCGTCGGCAGGAAGTACAGCACATACGCGCCGCCGTGCATCAGCACGATCGACGCCTCCTGCATCAGGTGGCAGGGCAGCTTCTGCGCCTCGTCGCCGCTCTTGAGCAGGTCGAATGACCAGCTTTGCAGCTCCCACGGCATCCCGGCATGCTGCAAAAATCGGCTCTCCGTCCGCGCGCGGTCCACCGACAGCATCGGGTCAAAATCGCCCGAAATGAAGTCGACCGGCGCGCATTTTCGGATCGGCATCATCGTGCTGAACGCCCAGTTGCTCGCCGCGTTGACACGCGGATGGGCCGCGCGCACCGCGCCCGTCCACGCCCTGACGTACGCGAGGAAATGCGCGCGCTGAAAGTCCTTGAACCGCCGCCAGTTCGGCTCGCCCGGCCCCCTGGGCATCTCCGCAAGGCCCGTTTCGAAAATCCAGGCGGCCTGCGCCATGTCCGAATAATCGAACTGCGCGGCCCAGCACTCGCCGTCCAGCCATACGCTGTCAAGGTCGTATCGTTCGATCACCTCGTCAAGCTGCGGCAGCAGGTACGCCTCCCGGTACGCGCCGAACGGCGTCGTCGCGCGGCCGTAGGGTTTCCCGTCCGGCCCGATCGCCGCGAACGCCGGGTGCGCCGCGATCGCCGCGTCGTCCCACAACCCCGAATAGTGAATGCCGAGCAGCACGCCCTTTTCACGCGTCACCTTGCGCCAGACCGCCAGGCTGTCCCTGACCAGATTCCCGTTGCAGGCGCCCACCCGGGACGGGTAACCGGCGATCCCCGGGTGCCCCTTGCAATCGTACCCGACATGCTCCGGGCGCGCGGCGTCCAGCAGCCTCGCGATGTTCTCCTCCGTCACGTCCGCGCCGAGCAGCACGTCGCGCTCCGTCGGGTGCAGGTCAATGTGCAGGCCGAAAAAACAGTCCTTGCGTTCCATGCGGTTTGCTCCTTTTGTTTGTGGGAAACGACGGAAAACGAGGAACCCAAAGGGCTCCGCTTCCGGGCCATTGGCCCTTCAGAATCCCGTCCGCCGTGAGGCGAAAAAGATGGGATTCCAAAGGGCCGAAGGTCCTTTGGCAGGGGGCTGGGGACGGAGTCCCCAGCGTCCCTCCCGTTCTTCTACTTCAGCAGCCTGTCGTACGCGCCCTGCACGATGTCGCGCATCTTGGCATAGCCCATCTTTTCGAGCTCCTTGACGTACGCGTTCCAGTCATTGTCGCTGTTGATATCCAGCGTGCCGGTGATGAACGACGTCATGCTCTCGGCGATGTACTTGTCCGCGACGCCCGCGAGGTCGGACAGTTGCTCCTGTTCTTCCTGCAGGTAGAACAGGTTCGGCATGATCTGCTTCGGCCCGTGTCCCTCGTACTTGTTGGCGGTCTCGTTAAACAGGATCTCCTCGTGCTTGGCGTCCCAGTTGTCGGTCGCGGCCATGCCGTTCCTGAACGACGCCGACAGGAACGTGTTGAGGCCCTCGCTCCAGGTGAAGTTGTTCGGCTCCTGGCCGGACTTTAGGATCTGGTACTTCGCGGGCTTGCCGTCCAGGCCTTTCTGGCCTTCGCCCGCCGGGATCCAGACTTCGCCTTCCGGCCCGAAGAGGTTGTAATCGTCGGTCAGGTACAACTGATAGATCGCGTCCGCGACGCGGAAAGCGATTTCAGGGTACTTGCATTTGCTGGTGATGACCGCGTTGCCCTGGCCCATGCCCAGCGGGTCCTGCGCGCAGAAGCTGACGCCCTCGGGGCCGGTCAGCGGCGGGATGGCGACGAAGTTTTCCTTCACGGGGAGCGCGGTGTCCACGAACTGGATCGCGCCGCCCGCGACGACGCCCGCGCGGTTGCCGCCCTCAGCGCCGGTCAGCAGCTTCACCTTGTCGTTGTCGGAAATCATGTACTCGGGGTCGATCAGGCCTTCCGCGTACAGCTTGTTGATGAACTTCAGGCCCTCGCGGAACGCGTCGGTGTTCGCGTTTCCGCTGATGACATCGTTCTCGAGGTACCAGCGCGAGCCGCCCGCGTTGTAGCAGAACGCGTTCATCAGCCAGATGTCAAGGTCCGCGGACCAGGTCGCCTTCGTCATCGGGATTTCGTCGTTCGGGTCGCCGTTGCCGTTGGCGTCCTGCTCCTTGAAGGCCTTGAGCATGTTGTAGAAATCATCGGTGGTCTTCGGCATTTCGAGGCCCAGGTTCGTCAGCCATGTCTGGTCGACCCACGCCTTGAACGGCATCGAGCAGTGATAGCACTCGTTGATCGCGGGCAGGCCGTAGATGTTGCCGTCCGGCGCGGTCGCCGACTTTTCGATCACGTCGCTGTACTCGAACACTTTTTTCGTGTACACGCCGTACTTTTCGATCATGTCGTTCAACGGAACGAACACACCCTGCGACCCGTACAGCATCTGCTGCGCGTTGTTGACACCCCAGGACAGGAACAGGTCCGGCATGTCCACCTGGCTGGCCAGCGTCAGGTTCATCTTGTCCCAGTGATCCTCCATGTTGTTGCGCGTGAACACGAAGTCGATCCCAGTCAGTTCCTCAAAGTATTTCGTGAACCAGTTCTCGTTCAGGTCGCCGATCCAGCTCGGCGGGCTGATCCAGACATGGAGCTGTACCGGTTCGGTGACGATCGGGAACGTGCCCGGTTCGGTCATGATGCTGAGGTAGTCCTTGCCCGCCTCGGCGGACGCGAACGTCGGCACCAGCAGCGAGAGCGCCAGCAGCAGGGTCAGCGCGAAGGTCAGTGTCCTTTTCATGTGCCTCTCTCCTTAACGTTTTTCGTTATCCTTTAAGCGAGCCGATCATCACGCCCCTGACAAAGAACTTTTGCACAAAGGGATACGCGATCAAAACCGGCGCGCTGGATACCACGATCAGCGCGTACTTGATCAGTTGCGACAGCTCCGCGCGCTTGGACATCAGCGACGGATCGGCCGTGGCGAACATGGTGATGTCCATCTGGTTGAGCAGCAAAATGGTCCGCATCTTGATCTGCAGCGGCATCAGGTTCGGGTCGGACAGGTAGATGAACGCGCCGAAGAAAGCGTTCCAGTGGCCGACCGCGTAGAACAGCGCGTTGACCGCGACGATCGCGCCGGACAGCGGCAGCACGATGCGCAGCACAAACCGGAAATCCGAGCAGCCGTCGATCTTGGCCGCCTCCAGCAGCTCCCTTGGAATCGTCGACTGGAAGAACGTTCTGGTGATGATGACGTTGAACACCGACATGGCGCCCGGCAAGATCATCACCAGCCGCGTGTTTAACAGGCGCAGGCTGTTCATCATCAGATACGTCGGAATCAGGCCGCCTGAAAAGAACATCGTCAGCGTGAAAAACAGCATGACGGCGTTCCTCGCCTTGAAATCCGGCCGCGACAGCGGGTAGGCCGCCGCGATCGTCATGAACAGGTTCAGCGCCGTGCCGACCGCCGCGTAGTAGAGCGAGTTGCCGTACCCGATCCAGATGTCCTTGTAGTCGAACACGGTCTTGTACCCCGCCAGCGACCAATCAACCGGGAACAGCTTGACCTTGCCCGCCGCGACCGCGGTGGGCGAGCTGAACGACGTCGACAGGATGATCAAAAGCGGATACGCGAAGACCGCGAACATCAACACCAGAACGATCGCGACGATGGTAAGGAACACGCGGTCGCCCGCCGATAATTTCATTGCGTCTTCCTCCTTACCAAAGTCCCGTCTTGGAGAGCTTCTTGCTGGCGTAGTTGACAAGCACGAGCACCGCGAAGCAAATCAGCGAGTTGAACAGGCCGATCGCCGTGCTGTAGGAGTAGTTCGGCACCTGGCCGTACCCGGCGACCGTGCCGAGGCTGCCGAGGCTGAGCTTGTACACATAGGTCGAGATGACCTCCGCGCGCGACAGGTTCGCGGTGTTCTGCATCAGGATGACCTTTTCAAAGCCGACGCCCAGGATGCTGCCGGAACTTAGGATCAGGTTGATCGCGATCGTCGGCAGGATCGACGGGATGTCGATGTAGCGCACCTTTTGCAGAATGCTCGCGCCGTCGATCGTCGCGGCCTCGTAAAGTTCCGCGTCCACCGTCGTCAGCGCCGCGATGTAGATGATCGATCCCCAGCCCATGCCCTGCCAAACGCCCGCCCAGACAAACACGTGGTCGAACAGCTTCGCCGAGGTCCTGAACGGAATCGGCTTGACGCCGATCGCGCCGAGCAGCGAGTTGATCACGCCGTAGGAGTGCGTCGACAGAATCTGCGACATGATGCCGACCAGCACGACCGTCGAAATGAAGTACGGCGCGTAGGAGACCATCTGCAGCGTCTTTCGGAACGCCCGGCCCCGCGTGACGTGCAGCATCAGCGCAAACAGGATCGGAATCGGGAATCCAGCCAACAAGCTGTACAGGCTGATGCGCAGCGTATTCTTGAAGATCTTTGAGAACTCGTACGAGTCAATGAACTTCTCAAAGTATTTCAGCCCGACCCACGGGCTGCCCGTGATGCCTTTGGTCGCGATATACTCCCGAAACGCGATCTGAATGCCGTAGATCGGCCCGTACATGAACACGGCGACATAAATGACCGGCAGCAGAATCATCACATAGAGCTGCCAGTTCACGCCAAGTTCCCGCGAGACCGCGTTCCCGTTGCGCCGCGAGGTCAGCGTCGAAACACGCATCGGCCGTCCTCCCTTTCCGGTTAAATCAGTCGGTCATCATGCCGACGCATTCTTGGATGCCTTCGGCGGATACGGTCAGCGTCTTGATCTCAAACGGCCCGAAGCGGAGCGATAGTTCAAGGTTCCACAGCGGGCAGCGCAGCGTCGCGTCCGTCGGCGACGCATGGTTGTTGTGCAGCCGGACGAGGAAGCGACCGCGAACCCGCCGGAGCGACGCCATGACGACCGTCGCGCCGCCCGACAGCGCGACGAGCGGTTCGGGCGCTTGCGCCGCCGGACCGCCCGGAAACGCGCAAAGCGCGAACACGGGTGTGTTGAACACAAACGCGGCCCGGTTGATCCCCGGCAAAACGCCGCCCGCGGGGCCGCCGGACACCCGGAACCGCGCGGCAAGCTCGCCCTGGTCGATGCGCGCGGTGTAGCGGTTCTCGGGCAGCAGCGGACGGTCGTGAATCGGGTGCGCGGCGTGCGCCGCGGAGCGCGCCAGTACGATTTCGACGGTGTCTTTTTCGGCGCGGACGGAGTAGGACGCGTCGTTGGCGATCGCGAGCTCTGCTGCCTCGCCGGACAGGCACACCCATTTTTGCATCGGCCATTCCTGCGCGTTTTGCGGCACGGATTCGTACCCGTACGCCGTGTCGGCGTTCAGCGCGCCCGAAAAGGCGGCGGGCACGCGAAGACGGATCACCCTGTCCGCCTCCCTGTTGTGAAGATGCACGGCCACGTCAAACGCCGCGCCGGTTCTGTAAAACCGGTAGACCACGCGCGCGGACGACGCGCCGTAGGCGAACACGGCCTCCACCTCGGTCAGCACGTCGCCCTGCTCGACGACGCGCACCGGCGCGAGCGCGCCGACATGACCGCCCGCGTGCAGCGCGCTCTCCTCGGCGGTCATCAGCCGGAACGCGCCTTCGTACGCGCCGATGGATTCCTGCTGTTTCGGGCTCATGGCCCACGGATCCGCGTTGTCGCGGTAGACCGCGAGCGAAAGCGCGGGGCCGCCGATCATCGGGACGCCATGGACATCGTAGCGCGTCAGAAGCCCCGTGCGCAGATCGATTCCCGCGCGCATGGCCTCGTTTTGGAAGACAAACGCGTCGCCGTCCGGCTGGTCGGGCCGGGGCATTCCGGGCCGGATGACCGGCGTCATCGAAAAGCGGCGCATCGAACCCGGCGCGAGCTCCGCCACGAACACGACGCGCTTGATCCAGTCCAGCGATAGCGTCGCGTGCGGCCGCACGCTCTGCGACGGGATCGTCCGTCCGCCGTCGGTAACCGTGAAATCGGTAAAGCTGTCGCCGTAGTTTTGATCCGCGAGGGTGAAACTGACATCCACCACGGTTTGGATCGGGTAGGGATGCGGATTGTACGCA
>JAVBOQ010000060.1:0-6701 GCA_031550455.1 Eubacteriales bacterium | reverse complement strand
AATGTGCCGAGGAACCAAACCAGCCCGCAGGCCAGGAAGATGACCGTTCCGGCCTTTTTGATGAACGATTTCGACCGGTCCCACATGTGGATCAGCACGCCTTTGATGCCGGGCACGTGGTAGGCGGGCAATTCCATGACGAACGGCGACGGATTGCCTGTAAACAGCCGGGTCTTTTTGAGCATGATGCCGGAGCAGACAATCGCGGCGATGCCGACAAAGTACGCGGACGGCGCGACCCACCACGCGCCGCCTAGCAACGCGCCCGAAATCAGCGCGATGATCGGCAGTTTCGCGGAGCACGGAATGAACGTCGTCGTCATAATCGTCATTTTGCGGTCGCGGTCGCTCTCGATCGTCCGCGAGGCCATGACGCCGGGCACGCCGCAGCCGGTGCCGATCAGCATCGGGATGAACGACTTGCCGGACAGGCCGAACTTTCGAAACACGCGGTCCATGATGAACGCGATGCGGGCCATGTACCCGCTGTCTTCGAGGATCGCCAGCAGCAGGAACAGCACCATCATCTGCGGCACAAACCCGAGCACCGCGCCGACGCCGCCGATGATGCCGTCCTGAATCAGCGACGACAGCCAGTCCGCGGCATTGACCGACGTCAGAAAGCCGTCCACCGCGCCGGGAACGATCTCGCCGAACAGCACGTCGTTGACCCAGCCGGTCATCCATCCGCCGATCGTCGAAACGGACAGGTAGTAGACCAGGAACATGATCGCAGCGAAGATCGGCAGCGCGAGAAACCGGTTGGTAACGACAAGGTCAATCCTGTCGGATGTCGTCATCGCCTTTTTGACCTTTTTGACGCAGGCGTGGATGACCTTCCCGATTGCGAGGTACCGCTCGTTGGTTACAATGCTCTCGCTGTCGTCATCGTATTCCTCTTCGCAGGCCTTGATGACCGCTTCATACGCAGGCGGTTTGATTTCCTCAATGACCTTCGCGTCGCGCTCAAACAGCTTGATCGCGTAAAAGCGCAGCATGGCGTCCGGAACCTTGCCGCGGATCAGTTCGCTGAGCGCCGCGACCGCCTTTTCGACGCCGTCGCTGAACGTCAGCGGTTTGGGCGCGGCGGCCGTTTCTCCCGCCCGCTCCATCGCCTTTTCAGCCGCCTGAAAAACGCCTGTTTCCTTCAGCGCGCTCGTTTCGATCACCGGGCAGCCGATCGCTTCGGACAGCTTCCGGACGTCGATCTTGTCGCCGCTCTTTTGGACGATGTCCATCATGTTCAGCGCGATCACGACCGGAATGCCCAGTTCCAGCAGTTGCGTCGTCAGGTACAGGTTGCGCTCGATATTCGTCGCGTCGACAAGGTTCACAATCGCGTCCGGACGCTCGCGCGTCAGGTAGTTCCGCGAAACGACCTCCTCCAGCGTGTAAGGAGACAGCGAATAGATGCCCGGCAGATCCTGAATGATGACGTTATGATGCTTTTTCAGGCGGCCTTCCTTTTTTTCGACCGTGACGCCCGGCCAGTTGCCGACGTATTGCGAGCTGCCCGTCAGCGCGTTGAACATGGTTGTCTTGCCGCTGTTTGGGTTGCCCGCCAGCGCGATTTTCATTGCAAACCGCCTCCTGTCAATGGTTAGTTTCCGCTAACACAAGGGTAAAAAAAAAGGGTCTACCGAACCTCCACCATTTCCGCGTCCTCTTTGCGAATGGAGAGCTCGTATCCGCGCACCGTCACTTCAATCGGGTCTCCCAGCGGCGCCACCTTGCGGATGTACACCTGCGTGCCCTTGGTGATGCCCATGTCCATGATCCGGCGCTTCACCGCGCCTTCACCGGTCAGCTTTGTGACCTCCACCGTCTTTCCGACGGGAGTATCCTTCAGCGTCATCCGAAACTTCTCCCTTACACAATGATTCGCATCGCCATCGCCTTGTCAATTGCGACACGCGCATCCTTGACGTTGACAATCACGTTGCCGCCGATTTCGTTCATCACGGTGACCTCGCCGCCGACAACAAATCCGAGGGTTTCCAGGAAACGGCGGGTGTCGTCCTTGCCGTTGATCTTCCGGATGATGTTGGATTCGCCGGACTTTGCCATCGCAAGCGGCATATGCGCAACCTCCTCTGGTTAGCGTTTTCTAACCCTCGGTGTTAGTATACGCTAATCGCCGCCTCCATGTCAAGAGCGCGGCGATCATTTTTTATATTTTTTTTGTCGATCACAAAAGAAAAGCGCCGCGCGGGACGCGCCTGCACTTCCCGCGCGGCGCAAGCCGAGCTATTTCGTAAAAGCCGCGCGCATCTCGTCGATCGCGGCGATGATTCTGTGGTTCGGTTGCGACGACGTGTCGGAGCCGATCAGGTATACGCGCTTGTTCCGCACGGCGGAAACGTTCGCCCAGCCCGGCCGGTTCAGGATTTCCTCGACCGGGTTTTCGTTCCAGTCGGCGTTGGTGAAGATGATCTCCGGGTCAGCCGCGATGACGGACTCCTCGGACACCGAAAGCCAGCTCTGCTGGTCCGCAAAGATGTTTTTGCCGCCGAGCAGTTCGACGATTTCGTTGAGGAACACGCCGGAACCAAAACTGTACAGCGTCGGCGCCGGGTTCAGTTCAAAATAGACGCGCGCCGCGGATCCGTCGGGCGCGGGCATCGCGGCGAGCGCTTCCGCGATCGGCGCGTTTAACGCCGCGGCGCCGTCCTCGTCGCCAAGCAGCGCGCCGATGAACAGGTTATCTTCGAGAATGTCCGCGATCATGTTGGACGACGGCACATACGCGACGCAGATGCCAAGCGCGGTGATCTTCGCCATTTTTTCATCGATGCCCTCGACGAGCCCCATCCCGCTGACGAGCACGACGTCTGGCGCGAGCGCGGCGAGCCGCTCCATGTCGGGCGTCATCATGTCAAACGCCGGCAGGTCGGCCGGAAGGCCTTTGGTGCCCGCGGAGTAGGTGTCGACCGCGACAAGCCTGTCCGCAAAGCCGAGATCAATGATTACCTGCGTCACCGACGGCGACAGCGAGACGATCGACGAAACCGTCTCCGGAACCGCGATCGGATTGCCCATCCGATCCTCAGCCGGGGCCGCAAGCGCGTACGCCTGCGCGCAGAGCAGCGTCAGCGCCAGAATCCATGCAAGCGCCTTTTTCATGGTGGTACCCTCCTTGCCGCAAAAAACGCTCCCAGCCCAAAGGCAGGGAGCGCGGATAGGCAAAAAGCCGAATCGCCCGCGCGCCAATTCCTGTGGCGCTGGTGCTCCATCTTCGGCAGGTCTTCCGGCTCGGGTTCATCGCCTGCGTTCGCCTTCCCAATTGCTCAGTGGCATCACGAACGAGGCTCCCCCCTACGGCGGCAGGTCCGCTCGGGCATTCGACCCGATTCCCTATTCTCGCGTTTTCACGCGCACCGCGATGGGTTATGCGGTTGTCGTCGGTAGCATATCACGGATTGCGTCCGCCGTCAACGGGCGCGTAAAGGCGATTTCATTTACAATGAAATCGCCAACAGGAACGGAGCGCATGTCGCCGAAAATATTTGGATTCGAGGCGTTCACACGCCTCGCGCGCCAGGTTTCCTTACCCTCATCCGTTCCCCTGCGAGAACGCCGCGAACAGCGACCAGATCGCGCGAAGCAGGATGGTGATCGACGTGCTGTCGAGCGGCGCTGCGGTATCCGTAGAAGTATGCAGACCGCTTCTGTCGTCGAATGTGACCACGCCTTTCGCGTCCGCGGTGGCCAGCAGCACCGGCGTCGGATTGATCGCGTCTTTGGAGAGCGGCAGCGTGATCAGGCCGGTGTCGGCCAGCGTCTTTCCGATCGCCGCGACCGTCCTGCCGGTCGCCGTGTCGCGCGTCGCCAGATAGACCAGATCGCGTCCCTGCTGCTCCACGAGCACGACCTGCATTTCGGAACCCGCGGCAAGCACCGGCCCGAAATCGTATTGGGCGAGCTGAACCGGTTTGCTGTCGCGCCAGCCGTACAGGCGAATGCGCGCGATGTAGCCGCCGTTGACGTTTTGCGGCACTTCCACCGTCAGCAGTTCCATGAAACGGTCGCAGTTAAAATCACGCACGGCATAAGACACCACGCCCGGAAGAGAGGCGGCGAAGGCCGCGAACCGCGCGGAATCGACCGCCGCGCGGAAGTTGTCCGCGATGCCCATCGGCGGCTTGGTCGGCAGCGGAAGCGGCGTCGGACGAGGCGACGGAGACGGAGACGGCGAAGGCGTGGGCGTAGGGCGCATCGTGGGCGTCGCGGGCGGCGTGATCCGAATCAGGTTGATCGTGTCCATGCGAAGATAGCCGAGCGTTTCGTCGATCTCGACGAAATACCAGTCGTACCCGCCGTACGTCACCGGATTGCGGTCCACAAGCAGCGCGACCGTGCCGTTGTTGACGCGGCGGATCACGTCGCCGCCGGGCGTTTCGCGGAAATTGACGTTGTTGAGCTTGACGACCGCGTAATCGCCGTTCGGGTTCAGCGTCGGCCTCGTTGTCGGACGCGGCGTCGGGCTTGGCGTCGGCATCAGCGAGCGCAGGTACGCCTCAATCTCGGGCGGCGTCATCATCATGACCGACCCGGCCGGCAGGAAGCCGGTCAGGCCGCTGATCTGCGCGCGATACCAGCGCGTTCCTTCGGCCGTCGCCTCGCCGGTCACATACACGACCTGATTGTAGCTCAGCGTTGTCAGCGCGCCCGCGTAGGAGGACGCGTAAACGCGCAGCGCGGTGGACTGCCAGACGACGCGCGCGTATCCGCTGACAGGCGGCAGCGGCGTCGGCGTCGGCCGCCATGTGGGCGAGGGCGTCGGCGTGCTGAAGTACGCCTCGATCTCCCGCTGCGTCATGAAGCGCATCAGGCTGCTGTGAACGAACCCGTGGAGGTTTCGCCGGTCCATCGATACCTGATGCCAGATTCCATAGCCCGCGTCGTACTGCTGTCCGGAGACGAACGCGACCTCGCCGACCTGCGCCTGGCCAATCACGGAGCCGTTTGGCGCGTTGCGGACATTGACGTTGTTGCTGATCACCAGCGCGTAACCGCTGCGCTGCTGGGGCACCGGCGGAAGCGTGGGCGGAGATGTGGGTGGGAACGTAGGTGGGAACGTCGGCGGGAAAGTAGGTGGAAATGTAGGCGGAAGCGTCGGCGGGGTTGTCGGCGGAACCGTCGGACGACGCGTGGGACGTTCGGTTGGCGGCGCTGTCGGAGGACGCCTTGTCGGCCGCTCTGTCGGTTCCGCCGTCGGCGCGATTGTCGGCGCTACGGTCGGTTCCGCTGTTGGTTCAATTGTCGGCGCGACGGTCGGTTCTGTCGTCGGCTCCATTGTCGGTTCAGCCGTCGGAACCGACGTCGGTTCTGTTGTCGGTTCAGTCGTTGGCGCGACGGTCGGTTCCGGTGTTGGTTCAACCGTCGGCTCCGCCGTGGGTTCCGGCGTCGGCTGCGGCGGTGTCGGCGGCAGGTCGCCCGGGCGCTCGGCATAGCTGACCGTCAGCCAACCGGACCAGATCATCCGCTGCCCGGCGTCGAAAACGACATACGGAAACGGCGCTGTCTCCGACACGGAGAAGTCAACGCCAATGGGCTCCACGGGCAGGAGCCCGCTTTCCGGCTGCTGCTGGAGGAACCAGATCTTACCCTGGTCAGCCGGATAGTACTCCACGGTGACCATCGGGATATTGAACGGGACGGTGATCCAAAGCCAGCGCTCGTTCATCGAAGGATCAAGCGGCAGGTCGAAGACCTGTGGCGGATCGCTTTCGAACTGATAGGACAGCCGGATGGTCGGTTGTTCGGGCAGACCGGCGGCGGGATCCGCGGGTGATTCCGCCATGCCGGGCGCCGCAAGCCCGACCGTCAACGAGAGCAGGCATATCCATGCCAGAAGGCCTTTGAATCTTTTCATGCGCTTCGCCCCTTCCTTCTTCTGCCAGCATCTATATGACGAAAAAGCCCGAAGGATTGTTCACAAACAAAACAATAAAACAAAAAGAGGGCGCTCTCACGCCCTCCCTTCAGCGGAATCCACCGCGTCAGCCTTCTTCGATCGCGGAAACCGGGCAGCCGCCGGCGCAAGCGCCGCAGCTAATGCACTTGTCGGGATCGATTACGTACTTGCCGTCACCCTCCGAAATTGCCTCCACCGGGCATTCCGCTTCGCACGCGCCGCACGCGATGCACTCGTCGCTGATTTTATATGCCATACGCAACACCTCCTTCATCATGATCGTGGGTATTGTAGCACCTTCGAGGACGAAATGCAACGTCTGCCCCGTTAAATTACCAGGTTGTTCCGGTTCCCATGATTTGACACCATGCCCCGGCGTCCACTATAATTTGTGTATGCGACAAGGCGAAAAACAGCGTGTTTTGTCCTGTCCGGCAAGGAGATACCGCATGAAAAAGTCCAATGTATACGCGCGGCGCGCGTTTTTGCCAATCGTTTTGCTGCTCGTCCTGGCGCTGACCGGCTGCGCGACGGTTCCGCCCAAGCCGATCGGCTACGTCGAGCCAACCGCGTCACCGAGCCCTTCGCCGGAATCAAACGCCACCCCGCCATCCGACGCACTGCAACCAACCGAACCCGCCGCGCCGACTGCCGTACCGTCCGCGGAAACCACGCAGCCCGCGGCCGCCGGCAACGGGCCCGTGACGAAGGTCGAGCTGTTCTTCTCCGGGATGCCGTCGATGATGGGCTTCGCGGACGCGCCGCAGGTGACCGTCTACGAGAC
>JAVBOQ010000002.1:0-5026 GCA_031550455.1 Eubacteriales bacterium | reverse complement strand
ACGTATCCTGCATCGCCTGAAAGCTCTCCCGATCGACGGCAAACACCTCCGCCTCGTCCGAGACTTCGAACCCGAACGACCGCACCAGCGACAGCGCCTGCGCCTTTGCCTCGGCGCGGGTCATGAACGGCAGATCGACGTCGGTCGGCAGCAGCGCGCGGCTGGGTGCGGATGTCCTGTCCGGCAAATAAGGCTGCAACCTGTCCCCGAAAGCAGTTTGGTAGTAGATCCGGGCAGTTTGCTCGATGAGCATGTATTCCTCGCCAAAGTCACCGGCCCCGACCGTGATGTCGCCCGTGTCCGGCAGCGTTTCGCGCGGGCCGCCGTCCGGCATCAGCTTCGCGATGACCGCCTCGGCGTCAAGGTTCAGAAATTTTACCGTCAGCACAGGCAGCTCCGCAGGGATGGTTTCCGGCAGTTCCGCGTCGCACTGGAATGTGTCGTTGACCGTGACCGTCAGCCGCTCGCCAAGCGCGCCGGCCGGCATGAGCATGGCCAAACAGAGCAGAAACATCCATAGTCTTTTCATTTTCATATCCTCCCCGCGTCACTTCGCCGGAATGTCGAGCACCAGCAGGTCGTCCGGCCCGCCGCCCCAGCCGTCGCCCGGGCGAAGGATCAGCTTGTCCGGGTACGCGCCGAGCGTTACCGAGCCGCTGGCGACATAATGCGCATCGTCGTCGGATTCGATCGTACCGCCGAGGCTTGCCCCGATCGGCAGGATCGCGCCTGTCATATCCGCGAACTCCATCCACAGCACATGCCGCGAATGCGCCGTCAGCAGCTTGTCCTCGTTTTCGACGATGGTGTAGTGTATCGCATAGTAACAGGCCAACGGCGTCAGTGACAGTTCAATCCGGTCGATTTGCGCGGCGGTGCCGGGCATCATTTTGTCAACCTCGATCGTGCGCTTGTCTCCCTGCGTCACCGGCACCGTCAGATCGACCGTCTTTTCAGACCGCTCGCCCGGCGCGAACGTGTCGCCGTCCCGCACCCATTCGGTGGAGAAGCACCGGATGCTCACCTGCAGCGTTTCGTCGTCGGTCGCGATTTCAGAACCCATCATGATGCTGACGCTGCCGTCCGCCGCCATCACAGCGTCGCCCATGCCGCCGACGTCCTCATGTCCGATCGCCGTCGCGTTCATCTCGACGGAATACAGCCGCCGACCGTCCTCAATCGCGGCGGTTTTATAGCTGCGCTTGTTCTCCGGGCTGTAATCGCCGTTGACGACCATCCAGTCAGCCGGCCCGGTCATCATGTCCATCAGGTAGGCCGTGTCCGGCGTTTTGTGCCTGGCTGTGCCCGTGATGTACAGGTAGCGTCCGTCCGCAATCGCTTCCCGGACCGTGAAGACCAGGTCGCCGACCTCGACCGTCTGGTTGACCTCGCTCTGCTTGAGCGCGGTTTGCGCCTCGCCGGACAGTTCCATCCCGTACCGTTGCTTGTAGAAATCAAACAGCTTCCAGTCGTTTGCCGCGGCGTACACGACGCCCGCCAGCAAAAGCAGTACCGCCGCCGCGCACAGCGCGACGCGCAGGCTGATTCGTTTCATGGTCTTCTCCTCCTCGATCGTCTCCAGGGTGGAGGCGATGCGCGCCTTGAACGAATCGGGCGCCGTGCCGAACGCATCCCGTGCATTCATGCCCTGACCGCCTCCTCTTCCCGCAATTTGTCCCGAAGCAGGGTTCGCGCCCTGCTGAGCCTCGATTTGACCGTTCCGGCGGGCAGACGCATCATCTTCGCCACCTCCGCGACCGGGTACCCTTCCAGATAGTGCAGCACCACGGCGAGCCGCAGCGTTTCGTCGAGCGCTATCAGCGCGTCGTGCAGGTCTGGATCCGCGTCCGGCGGAGGCCCGGCCCGCTCGGGTATTTCCGAAACAGGCGGCTCTTTTCGCCGCTTGCGCTGGATGTTGCGGCATTCGTGGATCAGGATGCGGATCACCCATGTCTGCAGGAACCGTTCCTCGCGCAGCGCGCCGCGCTTTTGCCAGGCGATGCGGATGCACTCCTGCACGGCGTCCTCGCGGTCACAAGGCTGCGACAGAAGGCCGTAGCAGACGCGGTACAGCGTCTCCTGCATGGATACGATGCGCTCGGCAAAGTCTGCGCTTGTCACAATACCCTCCGATGGATTTCATTGACCGGTCAACAGTTAGAGGGGAAAGCCGCGCTGTTGGTTCACGTTTCGCGGCGTTTTGGATGGGAATATTGAAAAAAGGGGGAAGGAACGCCAGGGGCTCCGCCCCTGGACCCCGCCAAAGGGGTTAAACCCCTTTGGAAACCCTTCCTTTTCGCCTCACGGCGGGTTGGCATTTATGCATTCCAACCCCAGGAAGGGATTCTTAAGGGCCAATGGCCCTTAAGCGGAGGTCCAGGAGGCGGAGCCTCCTGGCGTTCCCCAAATTCCGCCCGCTCGCCCTTACTTTTCAGGCGCGGGCTGCATCTCGTCGTTGTACACGCGGAAGCAGTTCTTGCCCGCGTTCTTCGCGTGGTACATCGCGATGTCGGCGTACTTGATCAGCACGTGGAAATTCTCGGAGTGGAACGGATACAGCGCGATGCCGATGCTCATGCCGACACCGTACTTGTCGATGTACCGGCTGCGCAACTGCGTGTTGAACACCTCGAACAGCTTGTCGGTATACGCGACCGCCTCGGCCTCGTTGCCGATGCCGGAAACGATCTGGATGAACTCGTCGCCGCCTATGCGCGCCGCGATGTTCAGGATGCCGGCGGACGGGCGGAACGCGATTGCGGACTGCATCGCCTGCAGGTACTGGGCGATGCTGCGCAGCAATTCGTCGCCCGCGTCGTGCCCGGCGCTGTCGTTGACCTTCTTGAAATTGTCCAGGTCGATGAACAGCAGCGCGAAGGGTTCTCTTTCCTTGCTCCGCGTGATCGACGCAAGGTGCTCCAGCAGGAACTGGCGGTTCGGCAGTCCGGTCACCGCGTCGTAGTGCGCGATGTGCTCCAGGCGGGCGCGCATCTCGTAGACACGGCGGAGCAGCACGAACACGGCAATCAGCATGATCGTCATCGTGATCGCGAGGATGACGATCAGCGTCACCGCGTTCCGGTTCGCGGTCGCGTTGCTCTGCTTGAGGTACGTGTCCTCAAGGTCCGTGCTGATGATGCCGAGGATCTTGCCGTCCTTCCAGATCGGCACCGCGCCGGTGTTGTAGCTGCCATATTCGTCGGTGACGTTCAGTACGCCCGCGGAGTCCTTTCCAAGGAACGCGTTTTCATGCACCTTGGCAAGATCGTAGATGTCCCATTCGCCTTCGACGTCGGTGTCGAAAATGAAATAGTATTGCCCGTCGATCTGCTTGAGCGCGTAAATGTACAGCGCGCCGACCTTCTCCGCGAGGTTGCGCAGGTGGCCGAGCGTGTCGTCGTATCGGTCCTGATCTTCGGCGATCGCCTCGGGCGAGTTGTAGCTTTCAAAAGCCTCCAGATCCAGCACCTCGCGCGCGGCGACCGAAATGGAGATCAACTGCGACTCGATGCTGTCCGTCAGAATTTCGCGAAGCTCGGACGTGTTCTTGATATTCATGAAAACGGCAATGCCCAACACCAGCAGCAGAAATACCGCCGTTATGATGAAAAACCATGTGTGCCCTCGCTTTTGTGCCCTTTTTGCCCGCTGCATTCGATGCGACCGTCCTTTACGTTATTTTTCTTTCGCCTTCATTTCGTCATTATATAAACAGAAGCAGTTCTTGCCTGCCTGTTTCGCGTTGTACATCGCGATGTCCGCGTACTTGATCAGCACATGGTAGTTGTCCGTGTGGTACGGATACAGTGCGACGCCGATGCTCATGCCGACGTTGTACTTGTCAATGTACCGGCTGCGCAACTGCGTGTTGAACTGCTCCAGCAGCCTCGACGCGTAGACCGCGACCTCCGCCTCGTTCTTGATGTTCGGCACAAGCTGGATAAACTCGTCGCCGCCGATGCGGGCCGCGATGTTCAGCGCGCCCGCGGAGGGGCGGAACGCCATCGCGGGCTCGTGCGCCGACGTCAGGTACTGCGCAATGCTGCGCAGCAGTTCGTCGCCCGCGTCGTGCCCCGCGCTGTCGTTGACCTTTTTGAAGTTGTCCAGGTCGATGAACAGCAGCGCAAACGGCTGTTTTGTCTTGCCTGACGTGATCGCGGCAAGCTGCTCCAACAAAAACTGGCGGTTCGGAAGGCCGGTGACCGCGTCATAATGCGCGATGTGCTCCAACCGGGCCTGCATCTGCTGCACCCGCTTCACCAGCACGACCACGGCCGCAAGCATAACGCCCATCGTCACCAGCAGCGTGGCGATCAGCAGAATCGTGTTCCTGCGCGCCGTCGCATCGTTCTCTTTGAGGTAGGTATCGCGAATATCGACGCCGAGGATGCCGACCACCTTGCCGTCGAGCAGAACCGGCGCGGCGCCCGTGTTGAAGCTGCCGTATTCGTCGACCACGTTCATCACGCCGGCAGTCGACTTTCCGAGCAGGGCGGCCTCATACACCGGCGACAATTCGTAGGATTCCATCGTCGCGTTGTCTTCAACGCCCGTGTCGAACACAAACCGGTACGCGCCGTCGATCATTTTCAGCGCGTAAATGTATTCCGCGCCGACGTTTTCGCGCAGTTGCCGAAGTTGCGCCAGCACCTTGTCGTACGCCGCCTGGTCCGCGCGGATATCGTCCCAACTGTCATAGGCCTCGAACGCGGCGGGGTCGATGATTTCCTGCGCCGCGACGGTAATCGACAAAAGCTGCGACTCCACGCTGTCGGTCAGGATGCTGCGGAGATCCGAAACGTTTTTCATGTTCAGCGCCAGAACAATGCCGATGAGGATGCAGAAGAACAGGATGGCCGCGATGATGATCTGATGGTTTCGGTTTTTCTTTTTGAGCGCGCTGAACGTCATGTGTACGAATTCTCCTTTTGTATAGGTTCGCGCATTATCATACTTATACCACCTTTTTTGCCCTCGTACAAGGTGCTTTTCCATATTTTGCCTTTTTTTCATACCTTGCGCGCAC